>NZ_JAUBUN010000001.1:232636-307244 GCF_036702665.1 Microcoleus sp. Aus8_D2 | reverse complement strand
TTCAAGAGATTTTCCAAGGTTCGTAGTCAGGACTTCAGTCCTTCTGATTGCGGACTGAAGTCCTCACTACAAACCCACGTGCGGGCTAGGTTTCAAGAGATTTTCCAAGGTTCGTAGTCAGGACTTCAGTCCTTCTGATTGCGGACTGAAGTCCTCACTACAAACCCATGTCCCGACTCGGTTTCAAGCGCCAACTTGGATTTTGAATTATGCAGAGCGGCCCGCACTAGCAGCACCCATGGAAGCTCCGTCAGCCAATCCCACCAACTTAGCACTCAACTCCCACATCCGCTCGCCTTTCTCATCATCGCGCGCCTGCGGAGAAACCTTCTGCACAAAAGACTTACCATCTTTTTTCTGGCGATTTCCCCAACTCCAATAAGCCCCAGATTGCTTGTATTCTGGATCTGCAACCACCATCGCCAGCCTTTCCCCCGCCAACTCCTGCGATACGTAACCGCCGGTGATATTCTTCTGAAACAGCGGGAACAGCTTCTGAAACAAAGGATAGTGATTGCGGAAAAGCGGCGTATCCGCCACGCATCCCGGATACAACGAAGTGAAATTAATCCCCGTCGATTCGTGAAAGCGGCGGTGCAATTCCCGCATAGTGAGCACATTGCAAACTTTGCTATCTTTGTAAGCCTTGACAGGTTCAAACTGCTTCCCATCTACCATCGAAACCGGGTCTTTAAAACCCGCTTCAAAACCCTCAAACTTGCCCAAATCAGGACGCGGCGGAATCTTCCCGCCCAACTCGTCTGGATTGTGAGTCACAGTTCCCAAAATCACGATTCTCGCATCTTGATAATAGGAAGGCTTCATACTGTCCATCATCAGATTGCACAGCAGGAAATGACCGAGGTGATTGGTAGTCATCGTCAACTCGTAACCTTCAGGGCTGCGCAGCGGTTCCTTAATTAAAGGCAAATAGATAGCTGCGTTGCACACCAAAGCGTCTAGAGGCCTGCCGCTTGACTTGAATTCTCGAGCAAACCGGCGCACGCTCTCCAAATCGCCCAAGTCAATCTGCATAATCGTGAAACTACCTTGAGGTATGCCCAACTCTTGAGCGGCGTCTCCGGCTTTTCGCACGTCGCGACAGGCCATGACTACGTGCCATCCTTTGTCTGCAAGGGCTTTGGCGCCGTACAAGCCGACGCCGGAGGATGCGCCGGTGATGATAACCGTTGACTTGTGATTTTGTGCCATTTTCTTAAAAATGCTTCGATCGCGATTGATTATTTTTGGGGCATCTCAAAAGCTGAGCTAGTGGCTCGGATGTTTTGAGATTCCCTCAGGTTAATAGGATAGGCCCAAACGTTCTGGATCTCAACTTTCCAGATTGACGATCGCCAGTGCGCCCATTTTCCTTTGATTCGATCGACCTAAAAGTGCGATCGACCCAATCAATCTGTTACTGTTGCACCGAGTCCAATGTTCAGATTTTGTGGTGAAGCCGCTACAATGGTGTACAAACGTGCATATAACGCTTAAATGAGGTATCAATGGGACAAGGACAAAGCTGCTACCAATCTCAGCAAGCACGGAATCGACTTTGCTGATGCAGTATCAGTTTTTTCTGACGATTTGGCAATTACTACTCAAGATGAGCGATTTGACGAAGAGCCTTTCATCACAATTGGTATGGATGTTTTTGGTCAAGTTCTCATTCTCGTTTACACTTTCCGGGGTAATCAGATTCGGGTGATTTCAGCCCGGAAAGCTACACGTCGCGAACGGAAGCAATACGAAGAGGCATGAAGATGGAAACAGAATATGATTTCAGCAAAGGCAAACGGGGAGCAATCGATCCAATGCCCTCCGGTAAAACCAGAATTACCATTCGGTTGGATGATGAAGTGTTGGCTTGGTTCCGGGAACAAACGCATCTAGCGGGTGGCGGAAATTATCAGACATTGATTAATGAGGCTTTGCGCCAATACATTCAGCAACGTCGGGAATCGTTAGAGGAAATTTTGCGACGAGTCCTGAGGGAAGAACTTGAACGCATTGAAAGGTAGTCGGAAATTGTCTGGGTTAAAAGTATCAGCTATGGGCTATGTTTGAGAAATAATTTATCAAGATATTCTCAACCTCTCGCTCATATTTCCATAGCTATTTGCTCACTAAATCCGCGATCGCCCCAACCAATTGATAGGGTTCAACAGGCTTGGAAACGTGCCTCTGAAAGCCCGCCGCCAGAGCTTGTTGCTGGTTCATTTCTCCAGCATAGGCAGTTAAAGCGATCGCTGGGATCGCTCCCCCGCGATCGGGTGACAGAGAACGCACATATCCGATCAAACTGTAGCCATCCATTTCTGCCATGCCAATATCGCTCACCAAAACATCCGGCAAAAACGAGTCTAGGGCTACCATAAATTCGGCGGCAGATGCCACTGTCATCACCTCTGCTCCAGCCAGAAACAGCAGTACCCCGATTACTTCCCGGCTGTCTGCGTCGTCATCAATTGCCAACACTCGGATGCCTCTAAGATCCTGTTCTTGTTCTAATAGCTTGTCCGATCGATTTTCCTCTCTTTTAACGTTCAGCAATGGCAGGCTGACTGTAAAAGTCGCTCCTTTTCCTTCCCCAAAACTGTCAGCCTTGATTGTTCCGCCGTGGGCTTCTACCAGTTGATAAACGATCGCCAGTCCCAACCCTAGTCCCCCATGTTTGCGCGTAACAGAAGCATCTTCTTGACGGAAAGACTCAAAGATGTAGGGCAAAAAGTCTCGATTGATGCCTTTGCCAGTATCTATTACCACAATCTGCGCTTGCTTGTCTGCTGACTCTAGTCGAATGTCTACTCGTCCGCCCTTGGGAGTGAACTTGACAGCGTTGGAAAGCAAATTCCAGACAATTTGCTGGAGGCGAACGGCATCCCCAGACACTTGACCGATATTGGAGAGCACCGGATGAATCTGAATTGACTTGGCGGTGGCGGCAGTCTGCACAGTTTCGATCGCAGATTCAATCGTCGATAACAAATTGACCGGAGCCACATTCAGGCTGAGTTTGCCCCGCAGCACGCGAGCCATATCCAGCAAGTCGTCAATCAATTGAGTCTGGGCTAGGGCATTTCGTTCGATCGTCGCTAACGCTGCTACACTTTTGGTTCGATCCAGTTTGCCAGTTTGCAGCAATTTCGTCCAACCTAAGATCGGGTTGAGGGGCGATCGCAACTCGTGAGAAAGCACCGCGAGAAACTCGTCTTTGATGCGGTTAACTCTTTCCGATTCCGCCAAGGCAGCTTGTTTTAATTGCAGAATGCGATCGCGCTCGATTTCAGCTTGTTTGCGATCGGTAATATCCCGCGAAGTCGATAACAGTTGTACTACTGCGCCTGCCCCATCCCGGATCGGTGCTACCAGGACATCCCACCATTTTGGCGTGCCTTTGGCGGTGGCACAAAAGCCCTGGAATCTACCCAGTTCTCCTGCCTTCGCCGCCGCGATCGCAGCTTCTGCCTCTTGCTGAGCTTCATCTTGCCAAAAACAGATCCATTCCGCGTTCAAGTAGGGGGTGATATCGTCGATCTCCAACAGGCACATCCCTCCTGGATTCATGTATAAGATCCGTGCATCCAGATCCAGCACTTTGATACAGTCGCTGCTGCTCTCCAACACCCGTTTTCTAAACTCTTCACTCTGACGCAGCGCTTCCTGGGTGTGCTGGCGATCGGTGATATCCAAATCCACGCCCGACATCCGAATCGCTTGTCCTTGCTCGTTATAAAATACTTTTCCCAAGCTGAGCGCCCACCGGATTTTACCGTTGGGATACACCACCCGAAATTCAATGTTATAGTTTGCTCCCGTGCCGATCGCAACATCGATCGCTTTTAGCACGCGATCGCGGTCTTCTGGATGCAGCCTTTCGACAAACCGATCGTAGGAGCCATCAAACTCTCCAGGCGCCAACCCAAACAGCTCTTCCAGGTTAGAAGACCAGGTAATGTGGTTTTCCAGAATATTCCAGTCCCAGGTTCCCATGCGCGCGGCTGCCAGCCCCAACCGCAGTCTTTCTTCACTGCCCCGCAACACTTCCTCAGTGCGTTTGCGTTCGGCGATTTCGTGTTGCGCTTGCTGATAAAGCTCCGCCTGTCTGATCGCAATGCTCACCTGAGTAGACAGTTGCTGGAGCAAGTCAATCTCCAACGGTTGCCACTGGCGGGGAGAAGTGCAGTGATGAGCAATCAGCACTCCCCAAAACCGCTCTTCGTGCAGAATTGGCACCACTAGATTCGCCTTAACTTGATACTGAGTCAGGAGTTCAACGTGGCACGGGGCAATGCTGCCGTCGTGAACATCTGCTTTTGTAGTCACCATTCCCTGACGGTAGCGATCGACATAGCTCTCGACAAAACACGGATCGTAGATCTGAGCCGACAGAATTGAGATCCATTGGGCCCCCACAGATTCTGCCATCACAGTTCCTGTGCCGTCTGGTTCTAACCGAAACACGATCGCGCGATCGGTATGCAGGAACTGCCGCACTTCTTCGACGGTGATGTGCAGAATTTCATCGAGGTTGAGGGTTCCATGCACTTTCTGTGCGATCCGCGCGATCGCCTGCTCTCGATCGATCCGCTGTTGCAGTTGCTGCCGTAACTCCACGGCTGCGATCGTCCTGTGCACGACCAATTGCAAACTCTCTAGGGTGATTTGTCCTTTCACGAGATAGTCTTGGGCGCCTGCTTTGATTGCCTGAACTGCGATCGCCTCATTCCCCTGCCCCGTCACCATAACTACGGGTAAATTTGGTTGCTGTGCTTGGGTTTGTAGGGCTGCCAAAAATTCTAGTCCATCCAAATCTGGCAGTCGGTAGTCGAGCAACACCACATCCGGCTGGTGCTGCTCCCACAGCGCGATCCCTTGCTGTCCAGACTTGGCAGCGAGGATAGTATATTGATAATCGCGATCGCGCAGCAAGTACCGCCGATACATTTCGGTGTCTTCGGGGTTATCCTCCACAATCAAAACAGTGCGCTCAATTTTACTCATGACTGGTCTTCCTCCGGAGACTGAAAAGGGAGCATTGTGATTTCAAACCAGTAGCTCAACAACGTCTGAATACTTCGCTTCAAGAGCTTGAAGTCCATAGGTTTGATGATATAGCTGTTCGCTCCCTGTTGATAGCAGGCTTCGATGTCTTTGGGATTGTTGGAGGTCGTGAAAACAACCACCGGAATGTTTTTCAAATTTTCATCCTGTTTAATTTTATACAGTACCTCTCGCCCATCGGTTCCCGGTAAGTTGAGGTCTAGCAAAATTAGTCCCGGGCGCGGAGCAGTTTTAGGATCGGTGTAGGGTTCTGTGCGGTACAGAAACGCCAGGGCCCGATCGCCATTAATGCAGCGATAAACCTGGATCTGCGAAAAATATACGTTGAGGTAGCGTTGGAATGCTTCAAAGTCTTCGTTGCTGTCTTCAACGATCAGCAAGGGAGGGAGTTGCATACCGCGGGTGGCTGAATATCCGGTCATGGTTTGACCGCCGCCGATAATGTGAAGTAAAACGTGCTCCCCTCACCGGGCGTCGATTCTACCCAAATTTTCCCCCCGTGTCGATCGACAATTTTTTGGACGATCGTCAAACCTGCTCCTGTACCGCCACCATATTCGTCTTGTGCGTGGAGTCGCTTGAATATCTGAAACACCCGCCCCAAATGCTGTTGGGCGATGCCAATGCCGTTATCTCGCACATAAAATGTATATAAACTTGGGTCTTTACTGCTCGCGGCTTCTGATTCCATCAAACCAATTTCCACCCATTTCTCGGTTTTATCATTATATTTAATCGCGTTACTAATCAGGTTGGTGAATAACTCGCTGACTTGAGTGCGATCGCAAGCAACTGTCGGCAAGGATTGAGTGCGAAACTCGATCGGTTGCTGCGGCTGGCTGATCCTTAAAGTGTCGATCGACTGTCGCACTAAATCGTTGAGATTTGTCGGTTGGCGCGAAAGTTCGGTGCGTCCCAGCCTAGAATAGTGTAGCAGCGAGTTAATCAGATCCTCCATCCGCTGCGTTAGCCGCACTAGCGTTTGCAATTTGGCAATGCCGTCCTCGTGCAACACATCCCCGTAATCTTCAATCAAGAAATTGGAATAGTTATGAATGCCGCGCAGCGGTTCTTTGAGATCGTGGGAGGCGACATAGGCGAAGGCATCTAGTTCAGTGTTACTGCGTTCCAATTCTAGATTGATCTTAGCCATTTCATCTGCCTGACTGAGGATAATCCCGACGATCAGGCTGCGGAGTTCGGTGACGATTTCAATCTCGCAGAACTTCCAGGCTTCCGAGCAACCCTGCACCGTTTCTTGCCAGAGTTCAAAGGATTTGCGAGGAGACAACCGCATCTCGCCATCGGCTGTGACTTCGACAGGTTTGTTGGGGTTGCCGCCCCAGTTGACGGTTTGAATCACTTCTGGGCGGAACCAGAAGATATAATTTTGGTTGATTTTGGAAATTTCTAGTGCTAAGAGTCCGCTCGCAACCGCCTTAAATGAGTCTGCGGCTGGATAAATCTCAGATAGCGATCGGGTTTGAAACAGGTTGTGTTGAATCTGGGTTTTAATCCAGTCCCGCAGGGCAGGAATTTCAGCTTCTGGCGGCGTTTCACCCATACAAATAAATTGTTCTCCAGCACAAACCGCCACTCCCGTCGCACCCACGAGATCTAGCAGGTTGGAGTTGAGTTGAACTAATCCATCCCAGAAGCTTTTTGACTGAGATAGCAATTCTACAAACTTGCTTTGCAGCGACTTCAACTTGATTTTGTAGTCTAAGTCTTCACGATCTTCTTTGCTGGCTAGCTCGATCGACATTACCTGGCCCACAAACTCGCACATGGTTCGCACGCTATAGGGAACATAGTTTGGCGTCGAGTGATGGCAGGCAATCAGTCCCCATAGTTTTTGGTCTTGGATCAGCGAAATAGACATGGAGGCTGATACACCCATATTTTTGAGGTATTCTAAGTGTACGGGAGACACACTCCGCAGCACCGATAAACTCAAATCCGTCGGGCGCGAGTCTAAGGGATTTTGCGCTGGCACTAACGGGACAGGCTCATAGGAGGAGTCGGGAATCAACCGCAGCCAGTTGAGGGTATAAAGCTGTCTTGCTTGCTGGGGAATGTCGCTGGGGGGATAGTGCAAGCCCAGATAAGGCGTCAGCGTCTCCACCCGATCTTCTGCAATCACCCGTCCGGCTCCGGTGGCATCAAATTGATATACCATAACGCGATCGAATCCGGTAATTTTTCGCACTTCTTTCACCACAACCGCGCACATCTCCAGCAAAGTTGGAGCCTTTTGAATTTTAGTAATCGTGCCTTTAACTCGCTGGGCAAACTGGAAAAAGTCCGTTTTATTGCTCGTCTTTTTTGGTTCTAATTCCAAAACAATCAGGTTGTTCCAGCGATGAAAAATGCCATCAAACTTGAGTAATTTAGTTTGACGTTTGATGGAAATATCTAAGGGATTCACATACTCAAAGTCTTCGTTTAAGCATTGCTGGATCGCATCAATTTGCGGGCGATAGAGTAAGTTTAATAACGGTTTGCCCAACAGATATTGAGGATGCCTACCCACCAACTCAAACGTGTTGCTGCTGACTTGGATGACGTTCAAGTCAGATTCCTGCAAAACCAACAGCACCCCGTGGGGCTGAATCAGCCCGGGAATTTGAATCGGTTCGCGATCGCAGTTAGTTAAATCGACAGTTTGAGTTAAATCAACAACCTGATTTATCATAAATAGTGCGCCAAACTCCGGCTAAAAAAAATATTACTATAAATTAATATCATGTCCGGTCGATTACAGTTTGTAGTGCGGACTTAAGTCCGCTCAGATGTAGGGTGCGGATCCCTTCAAAATCATAAATAAAAATCGACAATCTCACATCGACGCACCTGGTTTCTGCCATGATTATTGCTAACAAACCTAACAATTATGTTGTTCCAATGGTTTTTATAAATCAATACGGTTCACGATCGACTCCTTATGGTTGGAGATCCCCTCGCATCCCCCGAACCAAGTGGGACTTTAAGAGCTTTCTTGTCCCACCCCCTACTCCCCTCCCACCAGGGGGGCGCCGGGGGGATCGGTCGATCGTGAACCGTATTGTTTTATAAATAGTATAAAGCACTTCTCTAGAAGCTGGCAAAGAGCTGTTGAGATACTCCCCACGTGTAAACGTGCGGGGAGTATCTCAAATCCTGATTTATCCGATCTCAACTTGATTGAGCGCTGGTGGAAAGTTAAACAGTCGAATGCGCCAGCAACTAAAGCACTTTAATTGTTTACTTCATGGGAGCCTTGCATATCTTATACCATTTATAAAAAGTCGTGCGACCCAATAATTTATGGGCGGAGTGAAACAGAGGGTTATTTCCAGCGCCTCTATGTGTCAGGTGCGGATCCATGAAATTGTCGAGAGAATTTAGGGATTAAGAATAGCGACGCACCCTACGAATATTGTTGCATCGAGTCCTAACCGACGAAAGCGGTTGCGAGACTTGGTATCGCCCCGTGCGATCGCCTAAACTAAGGAATGAAAATTTAATAACTGTTGCTTGTTGCTTGTTACTTTCGCTCTTCCTGGTAACGCTTCTGGGGCGAGGAAGAGCCTCCTTTTTTAGCTCGCAGCTTACAGGAGAGAGGACTGATTGAGGTGTTTAAGTTATTAAATTTTCGATCCTAAGAAATAGCTGCCGATTCTTGATAGCTAGGAAAGTCAATATAACCTTCAGGCCCAAAAGAATACCAGACGCCAACTTCCGCAGGCGGATTGAGCGGCCAACCGCCAGCAAAACGCTCTACCAAATCCGGATTGCTGATAAAATCCCGACCAAAAGCAATTAAATCCGCAACTTTGCTGCTCAAAGCCGTTTCGGCCTGTTCTTGAGTATATCCGCAGTTACCAATCAGCGGCTGGGAAAATACATCGCGAAACTCTCCTATCATCATCGGCGTTCCCAATTCGTGAAAGCCAAAAGCTAAACCATCCACCAGGTGAAGGTAAGCTAAACCGTAGACATTTAACTGCCCCGCAAAATACAGAAAATCTTCGCGATAATCTGGAGAACCCATATCATTGAAAACACCGTTGGGAGAAAGTCGAACTCCAACTCGGTTGGCAGGAAATACTGTCAGAATTGCCTCCACAATTTCCTTAAGAAAACGGTAGCGGTTTTCAACTGGGCCGCCATAGGAATCTGTGCGGTGATTGGTTTTGGATTGCAGGAACGTGTCAATTAAATAGCCGTTAGCCCCGTGAATTTCTACACCGTCAAAACCAGCCATTTTTGCCCGTTCTGCCGCGTGGCGATAATCTTCTACAACGATCGAGATTTCATCGGTTAAGAGAGCGCGGGGAGTTTCGTAGGGTTGTTTGCCGGCAGGGGTATGAATGCCTTCTCCGTTGATTTTGATGGCAGAGGCTGCAACTGGCAATTGATTGTTTTCCAGAAAACTGCTGTGGGAAGCGCGCCCGCAGTGCCAAAGCTGCATGAAAATCGGCGTTTCGCGGGCATGAACCGCATTTACAACTTGTTTCCAAGCTTCGCCTTGCTCGTCTGAATAAATACCAGGCGTATTCAGCCAACCGTTAGCTTGAGTAGAAATCACCGTGGCTTCTGTCACGATCAAACCAGCACTGGCTCGCTGAGCGTAATACTCGGCCATTAAGGCGTTGGGCATCCGCGTTTCACCGGCTCTGGCCCGCGTCATGGGTGCCATGACTACCCGGTTTTTTAACGATAAATCTCCCAATTTGAAGGGACTCAGCAGGAGTGAAGAAGTTGTTTCGGTATTCATAATCTCAATCTTTCCTCAACTGAATAATGTGGGAAATCACAGGGCTGTTAGCTGCTAAAAGTTAGTTAGATCCTATAGCGGTTCTCAATTTGTCTGAGGTACGCCGACGAGCCATTACCGATTACCAATTACCAAGGGTAGCTCATATTACTGAGAAATGCTAGATCCGAGCAATTAGGAATGAGAATTAAATAACTGACAATTTGATGGTTCTTGTGGGATGGGCGGGACGGGCGTCCTTTCTGGACGGGATCCCCCGCCCATCCCACAAACTTGTGTAAATTATTTAATTCGCGATCCTTACCAGTTAACTCTTCGATCTGGACGGAGTTGGTCTTTTTTTGTCAGGGCGCGAGGGGAGACCAATCTCAGTCTATGTTTTTCACAGCGTTTTGTCTCTTAACTATCCGATCTGAACTGTATTGATATATAAGTTTTCAATTACCAATTACGAAAAATTCCAGCGTCCGCGAATCTTTCGCTCGAAAGGCTATACACATGATTGATATCGTGTCCGATCGATTAACCGCAATCTTATCAGTTCGCGCGTGCGGACTTTCGCGGGCATATTTTTGCCCACGAAAGTCCGCACGTGCGTTCCGTTTTTGCAGCATGAGATCGGACGCTCCGGGGGCACGTGCGTTCCGTTTTTGTGATGGTAATTGACCGGACATGATATAAACTCTTATTCCCATCGACAAGGGCGGCAATTTAACAGGAAGACGCCGACAGCGACAATTCTATCAATGGCAAAAGAGAGCAAGTGGCAACTAATTTAATCACAATTCGACCCGATCGTTCCCTTACCTAGAGAGTTGAAACGCAGACGATCGCCGTGGACGATCTATGCAGGAACCTCGCTCTATCTTAAAAGCACTCATAGGCGGGCGTGATTGAGACTTGAGCAATGCCATTGGACTCTTCGTCTGAACGATCGAACCTCATCAACTGTTCCCCTCTTGGCCGTAGGCTTGCCAAGCCAAATCCACCAAACCGTTCATAATCGCCACAGCCACCACCGCCGAACCCTTGCGCCCCTCAATCCGAATGTGAGGAACCATCGAATCGTGCAGCCGCGACTTAGCCACGTCAACCCCGACAAACCCAGAAGGCGTTCCAATCACCAAAGCCGGCCGAATTTCCTCAGCTTCAATCAAATCTACGATCGCCGACAAAGCAGTTTGAGCCTGGCCAACCACAAAAATCCCCTCAGGATAGCGTCTGGCCAAAGTTTCAATTCCCCAAGCCACCCGCGTCTTTTCCTTTTGAGGGCGCGTCAAAGCCTCCATCGAACAGTAAACCGGATTCGCAAAGGTACTTTGAATTTGTGGGGTAATGCCCACCTGCACCATCGGCACATCTACCACGATCGTAGTTCGAGCAGCCAAAGCTGCCGCCCCGGCTTGCAAAGCCTGATCGGAAAAACTAATTAAAGACTTGTACTCAAAATCAGCAGTCGCATAGATCACACGGCGGACTATTTCGTACTCCGCCGCAGAAAAACCGTGGTCGCCAATTTCGTTATCGATTAATCCCAGACTCTGGGCATCGCTTACGTGCCATTCCATTTGTTGGATAGCTGTCGCCTGTGTGTTGTCAGGTATCAGCTTACCAGCTTTTAGTGATTAGTCATTAGTCATCAGTCATTAGTTATTTGTGAGGAGCGGATTTTTGGGCACTTTTGGCAGCCGACAAATCATCTCAAGACTGGCACACGGGGCAGAAACCGGGTTTTTCAGGAGTTAACTTCGTTGCATATCGCAAAAAAGCTAAAAAACCCGGTTTCTTTGGACTGGCGCGCGAGGCCCAGAAACCGGGTTTTTCACGAGTTAACTTGGTTGCGGCCCCCAGATTCCGTAAAAAACCCGGTTTCTAAGAGTCACACTTTCCAAGAGTCACACTAATAACGCGAGATCTTAAGCTCGCACTAACGACTGATGACGGCAGGACGGCCCGACGGCAGGACTGATGACGGCAGGACTCTTAAAAAAACTAAGTTTCCTCTGAAGGAGACTTGCCCAAAACCGGAGTCAAGAATGCCACCAAAGCCCCGATCGCAAAACCGGACACATTTCGAGCCAAAGGTAACCAGTCCGAAGTCCGAGTCACCACCGGCCCAATTCCGAAGGCCAAAAACAGAATACCCCACAGCGGCGAAAAAATTAGCGCCCACTGCCAAGCCACACCCTGTCCAGGTTTCCGAGGCTGAGCCGCAAACCCGCAGATCACACCGCCAAGCACCGACGTAATTAAAGTCAGCACCCACTGTTCCCTCGGCAAACCGGGAACTACGCGACAACCGCCCTGACGCAAACAGCCTTCTATCGACTCCAAAGATTCAATGATCGATCGATCTTCCCCATTGTCCCGCACAAAAAACTGATTGCCGTAGCGGGTTTGCAGTTCCACCCAAAAAGTGCGCGGCAGCAGTGGATACAGCGCGTCGCCCACATTAAAATTCAGCAAATTACCGCCTCGGGGGTCAGCAACTAGCAATACACTCTTGTTATCTAGGCCCCAATAACTTTTGACAGCTAAACCGGGCGTGCGATCGTACTGAGTCAGCACTCGCAACTTCCAACCGGTTTCAGCTTCAAAGGCGTTTAAATTTTTTGCCAAACCCTCTTCTTCAATATCCGTAAGGGCTTTAGCTAAATCAATGATCGGCGTCTGAGTGGAAGGCAACAAATCGGGATTGTTGAAAGCATGGGCCGCAGGTGCGATCGCCCACACCGACAAAGCCAGAAAAAAAGCAGCAGCAGAGGCTAGAAATTTGCGCGGGAAAAGCTGTGACATAGGAACTTGTAATCCGGGTCTTAATTGTGAATGTTAGCTGGCGGTCTTAACCAGAGGATAAGAGAAAACTCATATTTCTTTACAATTATTTACTTTACAGGAAGCCGAGAGCAAGCGAAAGGGGGAAATAGTTTTGAGTTTGGAGTGTTGATACCAAACCCAGGCTTGAATATTCCAGGACTTACGGATTGACAAGAGGTGCAAAATATGTATTCTGAGGAATAGAAGAGGACGGATGATTGCCGAATAACTCAAAAACAATTTCTTCAGTATGGTAGGGGTAGTGTTTCAACTGGATGACATCTCGCACCTGCTCCAACAATTTCTTGGGACGCTGCTGCATTAGATAGAAGGATGTAAAGTGTGCTTAGTAGTACATCCCGCTCACCTCCATAAAGAATCTGAAAATATGCAGAAAGATTCAGCCTAATCACCTTGAGCGAGCGTATTGTGCCCAAAGAGTCGGCATCAACGCCACATTAAGGTGTTATGGTGTTATACAGAATCATTAGATATATCCCACCCGCTGCGGGCTCTTATGCCGAAGCGTTCTGAATAAGAATTGTTAAGCCCTGCAGAATGTCCTTCACCACAGCTCTTATGCCAGATAAATCTGCACCAGAAATTGAACTGCTACGCGCGGCGTACGCTGCCTTCAACGCGCGAGATATTGACACCGCCCTCGCCACAATGACTCCTGACGTGGCTTGGCCGCGAGCGTTCAAAGGCGGTTTTGTCCGCGGCCATGAAGAAATCCGCGCTTACTGGACGGAGCAATGGAGCGAGATCAATGGGCATGTGGAGCCGATTGCCTTTCAGCCAGAGGAGGGCGGGCGGATTTTAGTCGATGTGCATCAGGTCGTGCGCGATCTGGCTGGAAGCGTGATTGCTGATGAGCATGTTGGTCATCGCTTCACCATTGAGCATGGCTTGATTCAAGTCATGGAAATCTGTCCACCTCCATTGTCCGGCCACTGAGCCTAACAAGGCGCTGCAACGAACGGAGGGCTAGTGTCTGACGCGGAGAGGTTGCTTTTCATCCCGCCGTTGCTGAGCTTCCAGCCGTTAGGTCTTGCTGCATGTCCTTCACCACACCCTGACTGCCTGACAGAAGTGGGTGAAATCGAGATTAGACAAAGCTGGTATAGTAGCCCGCGACTTCATTTTGTCACACCTCAAACAGAAGGTGGGCTTAAATTTACATAGCGCTATTTCTGTCAATGCGTAAGTTTTCTATTCCTTAATTTATGAGTCCGCTTGCCGTGGACATCGTTTGTGCAGTATCGGTTTCGACAGCAGACTCTATCTCTATTCATGAGTCTGCTTAAAGTGGACGCGATTTCAACCGCCGACTCTCTCGTAAAAAAGATTTCTAGCCGGGACAGTTAAGCAATTACCAATTACCCATTCCCAATTACCCATTCCCAATTACCTAAAATTGAGATTTTGTCGCCACCCCTTCACAGAGACGCCGATCGCGATCGCTCACATTAGGATTAGTTCTGAGATAATCCCCAACCCAATCGCAGCCCCTCACCAGCAAATCATCAAGATCCAAATTCCACAAAATCACCCGATTATCCTTGCTAGCAGAAGCCAGAATTTTCCCATCCGGGCTAAAACTCAAGCCCATCACACTATCCTTGTGACCCGTCAAAGTTTTCAGCAACGTCCCGCTGCGGCTCCACAACTTCACCTTATGATCGTAACTGCCCGAAGCAACCAACAAACCATCCGGGCTAAAACCCACGCTAGTCACGCTGTCGCTAGAACCCTTCAGCAGCGTCGCCACCAAAGTCCCGTCCACTTTCCACAGCTTCACCGAATTGTCGTAACCAGCCGAAGCCAGCATTTTGCTATCAGGGCTAAAAGCAACCCCCAACACAAAACTATTGTGAGCCCCTTCAAAAGTCCTCAGCAAACCACCATCCCGATTCCAGATTTTGACAGTACCGTCATCACTCGAAGAAGCCAGCATTTCTCCGTCGGGACTGAATGTCACCCCAGTCACCCAGCCGTTGTGTCCCGTCAAAGTCTTAATCAACCTGCCGTTTTTCGTCCAGAGTTTCACAGTCTTGTCCTTGCTCGCCGAAGCGATAATCTCGCTGTCGGGGCTAAAATTCACGCTCATCACGCTGTCGCCGTGTCCTTCGAGGGTAAACAGCACAGAAGGCGAACACGGGAATAGCGGCGCCGCAGGACAAGGGAGACTATTACTCATCCCATCTTTGTTCAGACTCCAGACTTTCACCGTTTTGTCGTAACTCCCAGAAGCCAGTAGCTCCCCGTCGGGGCTAAAACTGACGCTGGCGACTCTCTGAGTGTGTCCTTCCAATGTTCCCAGCAAAATCCCCGTGCGGCTCCAGAGTTTGATAGTTGTGTCCGTAGAAGCAGAAGCCAGCTTTTGGCCGTCGGGGCTGAAAGTAACGCTTTGCACCCGGTTTTGGTGTCCGTCGAGGGTTTTGAGCGGCACATCATCGAGCCGCCAAAGTCTGACAGTTTTGTCAAAACTTGCCGAAGCCAGAGTTTTGCTATCCGGGCTAAAACTCACCTGAGTAACTCGATCGGCGTGTCCCTCAAAAGTTCTCAGCAAACGGCTCTCCGGTTTAATGTTACTAGCATCGGTTGGGCGTTTGTCCCCAACACCCGCCAGATTCCAGAGTTTGACACTCCTGTCTGCACTTCCAGAAGCAAGTGTTTTACCGTCAGGGGAGAAACTGACACCAAATACCCACTTGCTGTGTCCCCGCAAAGTTGTTAGCAGTTCGCCCTTATTTACCTTGGTTGATTTTTTTGTGGCTGGGTATTTTAGTGCAGCGATGCTCCAGATTTTCACCGTTTTGTCTTCACCGGCACTAGCAAGCAGTGTACCGTCGGGGGAAAAACTGACTGTGTAAATTTTCAAGGGTTTTTTGTTTTCGCTGTGCCACAAATTAGCAATTAACCTGCCCTCAGAACTCCACAGTTTCACAGTACCGTCATCGCCCGCCACAGCGACTATTTTACCATCGCGGCTGAAGCTGATCCAATTTAGGGAAGCTGTTTGTTCGATCGTTTGCAGCAGCGTACCGTCAGTTTGCCAAATTTTGAGAGTTTTGTCTGTAGATGCACTGGCGATCGTTTGGCCGTCGGGGCTAAAAGCAACGCTGGTAACGCTATGAGTGTGGCCTGTTAAAGTTGCAAGCAGCGTACCGTCAGTTTGCCAAATTTTTACAGTTTTATCTAAACTTGCCGAGGCGATCGTTTTATTATCCGGACTGAACGTGACACAGGAGACGCTGTTAGTGTGGCCTTTGAAAGTTGCCAGCAAACTGCCGTCGCGCCGCCAAAGTTTCACGCTTTTATCTACGCTGGCAGAAGCTATGGTTTGACCGTCTGGACTGAAACTCAGACCCCAAACTACGTCACCGTGTCCCTCCAAGCGGTTGCGTTCTTTGACACCATAAACTGCCTGCTGGAGGGCCGCAGCAATCAGAATTTCGGTGTCCTTGAGGCTGTGCATTTGTGGGGAGTGTTCGATCTGTCTCCACTTTTTACCCGCTCTCAAACTTTCCATCATGGCGTCAAATTTGTTGTTTGATAAATAAAGCGCTTCTGAAGCTGCTGTGAGGGTACTGATTTCGGCTCGCTGAGTTTGAGCGACAGCTAGCTGTTTTTGACCGACTGCGCGCCACCAAAAGTTTACGGCGGCGATGGTGGAACTGGTGAGCAGCAGTACGCCGATCACTGCTACTCCCAGCAGTTGTTTGAGAAAAGTATTGGCTCGGTAGAGCTGTGCTTGACTCATCTTTTTGTCGGCTTCTGCTTTGTGCAGTCTGGCTTCTAAGCCGAATCTTTGGCGGATCGGCCGCACTAAATAGTCGTGTACCAATTGATAGCGGTCTTCCGGCGCTTCCCGCAGCAGAAATAGCAAACCGTGACCGACTAAAATATCTAAAATTAAGTCCAGGTGGTCGGTTTTCTTTTGTCCGCTTTCTGCTTTTTTGGCGAACTGTAGCTGTAGCGGAATTCTGCCAATCGCCGATAATGCCGATAATTCGGTTTCGCCGACATCTGCGGGCTGGTGGCCTGTCACTAATGAGAGTTCGTGTTTGGTTTTAATCAGCCGCACGCCTCTTTCATCTGTCAGGGAAAACAAGATTTTCCAAGCTGCGTCTTCGTTAACCAGGCCGCAGTCAGAGATGACTCCTTCTAGCGATCGCTTGACTAATTCTGCTTTGGGATTGTCCCCCAATTGCTGGTATTGCGCTAGACTGGTAATACCTTCTTCTTGCAGTTGCGCTCCCACTACCTGCAATTCGATCGGTCGCACTTCTTGCAGTTCGTCTGCCAAATCTTCCACGAAGGCATCGATCAGTGCCGGCTCTAAATAAAATTCCGCCCGTTTTGTTAAGTGTCCGATTACAGCCCGCGCGTCTTTGATCGAAAAACTGCGCAGTTGGTAGCGGATGCTTTTGTCGAGAATATTATTGTTAATGGCGTCGAGGTCGGGGAAGCGATCGCAGTCGAGCAAATAGTGCAAGTAATCTTCGCGCAAGCAGAGAATTATCTTGACATAAGGCAGGTTTAAAAACAAACGCAAAAAGTTATAAAAAAGTTGTCTTTGTTCGACTGAGGTCGAAACAAAGAAAAACTCTTCAAATTGATCGAAAATCAGCACAGTCAACAAATTATTTGTGGCATTTTCGCGCAACTGATCTATAATAAAATTGGAGACTTCCGCTCTGCCATCTGGGAAAATAGAGCAACTTTTTTGGTCGATTTCCTGTACTACTTTGGCGATTAATTTCCTTTCCTCTTCGGTTTGTTTGTCGTGCAGCGCGCCGTTCAAAGCATTTTCTAATTCCACCAGCCAGTCGGTGTAAACTTTGACTACTACGGGCAAGGCATCCCGCGCGCCCGGAGTAATATTTTTCAAAGCAGGTACTAAGCCGGCGTTGACGAGAGAGCTTTTCCCGACTCCGCTGGGCCCGTGAATAATAGTTAATTTATGGTCGTCTCTGCTAATTCTTTCTAGCAATCTATTGATATCTTTTTGGCGGGAGTAAGCTGTCATGGACGCTGCGATCGCAGCTTGATTTTGAGCTGAGGGGCTCGAAGGATTGACAGCTTGGCGCTGCTGTTGCAATTGACTGGCTCCAATAAAAGCTCTAAATCCGTATTGATACTCGATCGATCGCTGAGTCTTTTTAATCCGGAAAGCTTTGAGATACTCTCCCTGCTCGAAATAAACTGCTTGCAGTTCCGTCAAAATATCGATGTAAAGTCGGGGATCGTACTTCGGCTCGCTTTGAGTTTGAGCCAACTCCAAAGAATGCACCGCCGCTTCCCACTGGCCTAGCTCCCGCAAACTTCTCGCTAACAGTAAAAGATACGAACTGCGATCGGATTTGGGATGTTGGATTTTAGATTTGGGATCGTTACTTGACTCGTTAGTGCCCACAAATTCTGGATAATTCCCCTCAAACCCCAATCTCAAATCTTCAATCAACAATCTCAAATCGTTAGGTGTTTGATCTAAAATCGCCAAGGCCAACTCGGCTAGCTGGCGGGCTTGACTCCACCTCGACTGTTGCAAGGCAACTTCAGCCAAAAACCCGTAATCTTGAGCTAGTTGGCTGGCAGTACCGTAAGTGAAGTGCAACTGCAAAGAATTTTCAGCTAATGCTTGCAACTCTCCCCAAGCTTTCAGGCGTTGCAGCACTTGTCCTAGGTGTGCTGTCACCTCAGCTACCAATTGCGGGCGATCGGCAAGGGAGAAAGCGTTTCTAGATTGTTCCAGGCTAATCCAAGCTTGTTCCCAGTGGTGGCGGTTGGCTACCGGATTTCTGGCTGCTTGTAAGCGGTGACACAAAGCTATGTGAAACAGCACTATGCCTTCTCTCTCTAAAAATAGGATGTTGGGGACAGGATTCGACAACGAGGAGCACAGGGTTGGTCGGTTTTCGGCATATTCCCAGTTTGCGAGTTCCCAGTTGCCGGTTTGCTGCTGCCAAAATGCTAAGCTTTCTTGATAGTGAATTAAGGCGGTTTCGGTTTGATCGCTGACATAGTAATCTCGACCGAGAACGAATTGCAGGCTGGCTTTCAGGGCGGGTTCTAATTCTTGACCGCGATTGTGTAAATCTCTTAAAGCTAATTCTAGTTCTCGGCGCGACAAAGAGCCGATCGCCAAATCGAGGGTATTCCCCGGACTCAAAGGCGAATAGGAATGGACATCTGATTGTTGTCCGTTTTGGGGTTGAGACTTAAAGGTGAGAAAGCGTTCTCCGGAGCTGAGGGAGCGCGAGTGGGCGGGGTTTTCCCAGTCGGTTTCGCAGGTGCCAAAACCTGGTCTGGTGCCGGCGGTGCTGCTGCCGAGTTCTTGATTGATTTCGCCTATTTTAAATATAGTATCGGCTCGCCCTGCCAGAAAATCAATTAATTCGTCAACCGCCATTTCAAATTTAATTGTGGCGGCGGCCCAACTTTTGAAATCCGGGGCCAGACGAATCATTTTGGTCACGATGTCATCTGTTACCCACAAAATCACCGGGCAGGAAAAATTTTTGCGAAATTCGTCTCGCACTTGATTGGTAGAGGCCATCAGTTCGTCGATCGCTACTACTGTTTCTAACCCGAATACCATCAAAGCCGAGGCGGAACCGACCGCCGAAGACTCGCTCGGGAACGTGTTTGCCAGGAGGGTAGTGTAGAGGGTTTTGACGGATGCTGGCAGGACGAGATCTTGAATTGGAACTGCGGACATTTCTCGCAGCCGCTGCGCTATTTGCTGTCGCAACTGCTCGTAGTTGCAGCGCACCAAAATTAGCGAGAATTGCTGTTGAGACATGGCGATGGACCTGACCAGAGTTTTGAGCGATCGCTCGTTGTAGCTGGCAGTTTCTTGTTGTTTAAGTAGATCGGTCATGCGTGCACCCCTTTTGCAGAAATCAATTACCTAACGATCGCCGATCGTGACTGAAACAGTATCTACTTAGAGATGCCCGTATCTGTCTGGAGCTTTATATCTGTAGGAATACGTAGTTTTTCGTACTTCTCCTATGAATACATACACAGTCATTAGGTTTAATCTAAACACATCATACCTCTCAATTTCCGAAAAAGCGAAACTTGAGAGTAAAAATTCAAGGTGGCTTAAAATATTTTTTAGTCAGCTACATATAAATTGCTACCGGTCATAAATAGCCGACCGCTAAATTTATGGATTATACCCACGACTAGCTATTAGTAAATAACTCCGGTATATGTGTAGCATATCTTTAGCAAAAAAGCAAAAAAAAGTCGTCCGGGAGGGGAATAGTTGAGGCTCATAGCAACAGGTAAATACAGACCTAGGGGGTCTGGCCTTGCAGATATGAGAGTTGGGATTGGGAAAAGTCCTTGATGGTGGCAAATATTTACGGTGCAATAATATTCGCGGCGTGCAGGCAGCATTCTACAGAAATCAGCCAGTGGCAAAAACCGCTGACTGCGTGCTATATTGGATTGTAGGAGTTGGGAGTTTTGAACGGTAAATTTTAAGTTAAAAAGTTTCTAATTCACTCGCGGCGAAGGGCTCTTAGAGTCGCGAATAAATCTCAAAAATCCCAACTATTTTTCGTGGTTGCCCTGCTGCCACTCCTGATATTTTCTGGTTTCTGCTAAAGCTGGATTGATGCCAAACCAGCGACCTTCTCGATCGCGGTATTCAAAGACAAACATACTGCGCAACAAGATTTGAGATTCTTCTTCGCCGGTTACACTTTGTCGGTTGACAACTTGAAACAGCAATTCCCATTCTGTGTCATTGATGGCTCCGAGAAGGTCATCGCGGTATTCTTGAATGACGCTTTCGAGACATTCGCGGGAGAAGGGAGGGTCTTCGTGTTGCAAACAGCTATACAAAAGCATTAGTAGGTTGCGAACATGGCCGCCGCTAATCCGGCAGAGCCTGTCTAAAGTTTCGGGAGAGTCAAAGACTTTGGAAATCAATTCGATGCGTTGAGCGGGAGCAACTGTGGGGAAAGCTCTAGCCAATACGAGTTGTCGCAGCAGTGCCATTCCTTCGTTGTGATCGTCGCCCGATCGCCGGATCACCGGTACCATCGGCATCACCTTAGGTTTGACTCCAAATCGACTGGCGAGACGGCCAAAGTCGTTAGAAAAAATCAAAGTCAGGGGAATTGTGTAGACGACGTGACAATTGAGTTTTTTCAACTGTTCGCCGCGGTCTAAAAACAGGTATTCTGGCTGGGTGCGCCCGCTGGGTTTGAGGGAAGCGTCGAGGCGATCGAGGTTGTCAACGATGACTGCGAGCCCTTTTTTGCCTTGGTGCTTGAGTTCGGCGTTAGCTCTGTTGAGGAGTTCTTCGTTGATGGACTGCAAGATGCTGTTGGTGCGGGGTTCGAGATATTGCCGGAGTTGCGATCGGAGTTTGGGAGAATCTTTAGTTTTAGCCGTAACTCTAGCAATGCCTATAGATAACTCCGCTTCCGCTGACAAATCTATGGGAGTCTGCAAAAATTCTGCCACTTCTGCAAACAGATTTGTAAAATAGCTGGGTCTGAGTTTGATTCTGGAGGATTCCATAGTTTCGCTGACTTGGCGAGCAATGCTCAGCAAAATATCGCTGATGTCTACATCGCCCATGTCTAAGTCTTGGGAAGACTCGAAGTAGACGACGCAAAAACCCTCTTGCTCTAGCTCAGCTTTGAGTCGAAACAATTCGGTAGATTTGCCGCACCCGATATGTCCTGTAAATAGCTGACAGGTTGGCTCGTCGGGGGAGATGCGGGTGATGGTTCGCTGTAAAGATTCAATGATTTTGCCGCCCCGCACGGAACCAAAATCAATGTAGTATTGATAGTCTCCTGGGTCTCCTGCAACAAGGGTCTTGCTCGGGTTACAGGCTTTATAGAATCTGTCTAATTCGAGTGCGATCACAATTGAAGCCGGCTAAAAGTTAAAAAAGTTAATCGAAAGTCTAAACTTTCTTTCGTTGAGTTTAGTTTGATTTGTCACCCTTTGCCCTGTGGGGTAATGCCCTAAATACCCAAACAACCTCTATCTGCTAATCAACCGGACGGCGCGGGAATTGGGAATTTTTAATTAAGAAATTTTAATTACCTAGCTGAACCGGTGATTTTACGGATATTGGCAGTGCTTCTGGGTAATTTTGCGGGGATCTGGTTAAATGGTAGGGGGGTAGGCAGCTTGAGAGAAATTAAACAGTTTTGAATTTTTGCTAATTTTAAATTACTAAAGTGTCAAGAGGTAGATGGCTAGTTTTGGAGCGGTTTCTCAAACAGAGTTAGGGCGCAGGCGTCAAGAGTTGCGGCGGCAGCGTCGCGCTCGATCGGTGGCTCTGCTGTGGCAAACGGTGGCAGCGAGCGCGATCGCCGGCGGTTTGCTGTGGTGGATTGCACAGCCAGCTTGGTTGATAGCTCGATCGGAACAAGTGAAGGTGGAGGGCAATCAGTGGCTGTCGGACAAGGCGGTGCGCTCTTTGGTGCCGCTGTCTTACCCTCAGTCGCTGTGGGGGATTCAACCGCAGGCGCTGGCCGAAAAGCTGGAGTCAACGGGAGCGATCGCCAAAGCCAAGGTGACTCGCAACTTGTTTCCGCCTTCTTTGACTATAGAAGTGTCAGAACGGCTGCCGGTGGCGGTGGCGCAGCCGACTGCGGTGTTGAAATCTAATAGCGACAAGGAAAAAGTGGGGTGGCTGGACGCTCGCGGAGGTTGGATGCCGTCGGATAGTTATGCCGCTGTGCGATCGCAGAATAGCTCGATCGTTCAAGGCAGCGCTCAGGGAACGGAGCCTCAGCATTCTTTGCCAACTTTAAAAGTCATCGGGCCTTTGGAACAGTATCGCGCCTCTTGGCCGAAGTTTTACCAAGGACTCAGCGGCCAAACGGTAAAAGTGTTTGAGATAGATTGGCAAGACCCAAATAACTTGATCTTGAAAACAGAGATCGGTACGGTACACTTAGGGCCGTACAGTTCTAAGACTGCTTCGCAACTTAAGGTTTTAGACCGAATGCGGCAATTGCCAAAACAGCTAGATTCAAGCCTCATAGCCTACATTGACTTGAGAAATCCTGCGGCGCCGATCGTCCACTTACCAGAACTCCCCGGCAGTTTGGAGAGTTCAAGTCCCGCACCAACTCCCGCCCACAATTGATCCTCTGTCAAGCAAGGGAAGGTAGAAAATATTGGTCGGCCGGCCGAATGTTTAGCCATCAGGATCAATACGCAGGGCTTGAAATCAGGACTCTATGCGCGATCGCGCATCGGGAGCGCCAAAAATTCGGATTTTTCTTTTCATCCCCATGCGGTTCGGGCTAGTATCGATTTTTTTTCCTTCTGCGTTGCGTACCAGCGGCAGGATTGGGGTCAATGGAGGTCTCGGCTAGCGTCGCGGCCCAAAATCCGAGATTGCTAACATTGACCCTCGACCTGTGTTAGTTTTTCGCGCAACATAGCCTATAGTTGATCGTGAATTGGCGTTTAGTTAAGTTAAAAAGCTGTAATCTACTATCCCCGACTCTAATGAAGCTTAATAATAGTCAGGGGTCTGACCAAGACAGTCCCCCTTCGGAAGAAGTAAAAAATTTTCCGGTGGCCATCGATTCCGCCAATCCCTTTAGACGCAAGTCTGGTTATGTAAATGTAGATAGTATTGATATCGATCCTATGGTCAATCCCAAAGACATAATGCCCAGCAGTGCCGCCAAAATCAAAGTAATTGGCGTCGGCGGGGGTGGCGGCAACGCCGTTAACCGGATGATTGCTAGCGAGGTTTCTGGCGTCGAGTTTTGGTGCGTGAATACGGATTCCCAAGCTCTGGTGCTATCAAATGCTCCGAAACGCTTGCAAGTCGGACAGAAGTTGACGCGCGGTTTGGGTGCAGGAGGTAATCCGGCGATCGGACAAAAGGCAGCCGAAGAATCTCGCGACGAAGTTGCTAATGCTCTGAATCACGCGGATTTGGTGTTTATCACGGCCGGCATGGGCGGGGGTACGGGCACGGGTGCGGCTCCAATTGTCGCTGAAGTGGCTAAGGAAATGGGCGCCTTGACTGTAGGTATAGTGACGCGGCCTTTTACGTTTGAGGGACGGCGGCGCACCAGCCAAGCTGAAGAAGGAATCGCCGCTTTGCAAAGCCGGGTGGATACGCTGATCGTGATTCCTAACGACAAGCTGCTGTCTGTGATTTCGGAACAAATGCCGGTACAAGAGGCTTTCCGAGTTGCTGATGATATCTTGCGCCAAGGTGTTCAGGGTATTTCTGACATTATTACAATTCCCGGTTTGGTGAATGTTGACTTTGCTGACGTGCGGGCTGTAATGGCGGATGCAGGTTCGGCTTTGATGGGTATC
The DNA here is from genome assembly GCF_036702665.1 of Microcoleus sp. Aus8_D2. Classification (NCBI taxonomy): domain Bacteria; kingdom Bacillati; phylum Cyanobacteriota; class Cyanophyceae; order Oscillatoriales; family Microcoleaceae; genus Microcoleus; species Microcoleus sp. Aus8_D2. The sequence continues at coordinate 283,261 of NZ_JAUBUN010000001.1, read as the reverse complement.
GGCGTGGGATCGGGCAAATCGCGGGCTAGGGAAGCTGCAATGCAGGCGATTTCTTCGCCTTTGCTGGAAGCTTCGTCGATCGAGGGCGCTAGAGGTGTAGTGTTTAACATTACTGGCGGTACAGATATGACGCTGCATGAAGTTAATGCGGCGGCTGAGACGATTTACGAGGTTGTCGATCCGAATGCCAATATTATCTTTGGAGCGGTGATTGACGAGCGGCTTCAGGGCGAAATTAAGATTACTGTGATCGCTACTGGTTTTTCGGGAGAACTTCCTTCGTCTCCTCAGGCTTCGCGCACACAAAATGTTAATGCTCCTTGGCGGGCTGCAACTGCGCCGGTTACTCCAGCTCAACAGACACAGGATACGAAAATTAAACCGCAAGATTTGGGATTGGATATTCCTGAGTTTTTGCGCAACCGTCGCCCAACCAAATAATTTGAGATTTGAGATTTTGGATTGGGGATTAGGATGGCTGATTAGATCTAAAATCTCCCATCTAAAAAATCTAAAATCTATGTAGATTTTGGATTAGGGATTAGGGATGGCTGATTAGAGCTAAAATCTACAATCAGCAATCTCCAATCTAAAAAATCTAAAATCTAAAATCTAAAATCTAAAATCTCTAGGGTTTGTCCGGGTTCGGGTTCGAGTAGTTGAGTGGAAAGTCCCGATTTTGCGAGTAAATCGCGAAATTCGGGAATGCTGCCGACCGATCGCACTAACATTGGTAAAATGCCTGTGGCTCGAATGTCTCCCGCCGTTGTAGGCAGGAAAAACCGAGGTTTTAGGGTTTGGGCGAGGCTGAGGGCTTCAGAGGGGCCCATGATGACTTGTCCGAGGAAGGGGAAGATTTGACCGATGACCGGGGCGATGGCTACGTCTACGGTGTCTATTTTCTGTTTGACTTTTTCTAATGGTGGCAGGTGCGGCTCGTAATAAAGTGTCTCGCCGCTGCTTAAATCTTTGAGTAAATAGCCGTTTTCTTCCTGTCCCGGCTGAATTTCGGCTCCGGGTACGGCGGTAATTTGTAACATTTCTTTAAATTTCGACTCTTGCCAATTTGCTAAAGATGTGATCTTGGTGTAGCCTAAACTGGTGAGGACTTTGGCGGCGGTGGGTGAGGCGATCGCGGGAATTGTGCGATCGAGCTTGGAGAGAGTTGGTCTGTGACAGTGGTCGTCTAAGCCTTGGGAAATTAGGATAAGATCGATCGGCGGTAAGGTGCTGGGCGTGAAGGCGACGGGGGTATTGTGGTAGGCGGTGAACAGCCAAGGTTGACCGTAAAATACCAGGGGATCGACCAGCCAGGGATCGACGAGGACGGTTTGACCTGCGATGTGGAAGATCCAGGAGTTGAGGTCGATTCGGGTGAGTTTCATAAGTGTTTGCAATAATTATTTACATTTATTTTAATCATAGCTAATTTGGCTGGGGATTTTGAACTAGAGATCCAGCCACAGGCGAGACGCCTGTGCCACGTGACAGGAATGTTATAGTCAGAATAATTGAATTATTAACGATACAAGCTGGATCGAAATGGAACTCAACCAGAATCCGCTCGAATTTTTAACTATAAAAGTACAACAAACTGTTACCGACACCCAAAACTTAGCTAACGAAATAGCTGGTAAAGTTCAGGAAAATTCAACTTTAGCTGAGACAGCATTCATCCCCGCGCTCAACCTGTACCCAGGTGAGCGTCGGGATGAATGCGAGTGAGCCGCCGATTCCACACACGAGAGGCTCTCGTCACAGCCAGCGGAAGATGGGCGTGTGGATGAGTAGGCGAACAAATTCCTTGCTTTTGGCAATGTTCTCAGCTACAATATTCTTAGAGCAATCAAAGGAGTAATCTAAGTATTGTGCTAAAAGCTGTCAAAGTCCGAATCTATCCAACAAAATCCCAGCAAGCCCACCTTGCTCAGGCTTTTGGCTGTGTACGTTGGGTTTGGAATCAGTCTTTGGCTACGATGACCGCCACTTATCAAGAAACTGGCAAAGGCGTTACAGCCATGACAATGAAGAAGTCCATACCTTTATGGAAAGCTGAATTTGAGTGGTTGTCTGAGTGTTATTCGCAATGTCTTCAGCAGTCAGTTTTGAATCTAGGTGTGGCTTTTGGTAACTTCTTTGATGGTCGAGCAATGTATCCGACATTCAAGAAACGTCAAGGAAAACAGTCAATTCAATATCCTCAAAATGTCAAAGTCTTGAGCGATTGCGAGATTAAATTCCCGGGCTCGTTGGGTGCAGTCAAAGCGAAGGTTCATCGGGATATTGAAGGCAAAGTTAAAACTGTGACTCGATCCAAAAATCCTGATGGTAGATACTTTGCTTCGATGCTGGTAGATGATGGAATTGAATGTCCAGAATCTAGTTCTGAAGGCAATATAATTGGCATAGATTTGGGTCTAACTGATTTTGCTGTCACCTCAAAAGGCTCTAAGTATCAACATCCTAGAGCTCCTAAAAAACCTGATAAGAATCTAGCCCGCAAGCAGAAAAAACTGTCTCGCAAAAAAGACAAAACGACTAACAATCGTCGCAAAGCAAAGCTGGCAGTGGCAAAGGTTCACTCAAAAATCAAAAGAGTTCGTGAGGATTTTCTGCACAAGCTATCGCGCAAGATAGTAGACGAAAACCAAGTCATAGTTGTAGAAAATCTGGCAGTGAGAAATATGGTCAAAAACCATTGCCTAGCTAAAGCAATTTCTGATGCTGGCTGGGGAATGTTTTGCACCATGCTCAAGTACAAGGCTGAAATGGTGGGCAAAGTTTATCTAGAAGTAGGTCGATTCTTTGCATCAACTCATCTCTGCTCCAATACCTTGAAACCACTGCCAAAAATCGATCGGTCGGTGCGTGAATTTGATTGCCCTCACTGCGGGCAAAGGCACGATAGAGACATCAACGCCGCGATTAATATCAAAAACGAAGGCTTGCGCGTATTGACGTTGGGAACCAGCGTTATTGCTCCTGAAGGCTGCGTAAGACCAAAACAGTATGGGCGCAAATCTACTACTGTGGAGGCTGTGGTTGTTGAAGGGAGAAGCCCACACTCTACCCGCTACGGGTGAGTGTGCGGTAGTTCACATAATTATGCCGGAGATTAAGCAATCAATGATACCAGTTGCAATGACGATCGCAGGTTCTGACAGTGGCGGCGGGGCCGGAATTCAAGCAGATTTGCGGACGTTTGCGTTTCATTGCGTCCACGGTACGAGTGCTTTGACTTGTGTAACGGCTCAAAATACATTGGGTGTGATCCGGGTGGATGCTTTGTCTGCGGAGGCCGTGGCGGCGCAAATTCAGGCGGTGGTTGGGGATATTGGGGTAGATGCTGTCAAGACTGGGATGCTGCTGAATCGGGAAATTATGGTGGCGGTGGCTTCGCAGGTTGAGGCTTTGGGAATAGGGAATTTGGTTGTCGATCCGGTAATGGTATCGCGATCGGGCGATCGACTGATTGACGACGGGGCGATCGCATTTTTGCGAGATAATTTGATTCCTGTGGCGACTGTCGTCACTCCGAATCGGTTTGAGGCTGAGATTTTGAGCGGAAGAGAGATTGTTTCACTAGACGACATGAGGGCGGCGGCGCAACAGATTTATCGATCGGGCGCGAAAGCTGTTTTAGTCAAAGGTGGCGGAATGGGGGGAGATTTGCGCGGGATTGACGTTTGGTTTGACGGTACGCGGTTGGAGACGTTGAAGGTTGAGACGGTGGATACTGGGAACACTCACGGGACTGGTTGCACATTGAGTGCTGCGATCGCTGCTAATCTAGCATTAGGTAAAGATTTGTTTACAGCAGTGACATTAGCTAAGAATTATGTTACTACTGCCCTCAAATATGCTTTGGATATTGGGGAAGGTCAAGGGCCAGTAGGGCATTTTTTCCCGCTTTTGCTGAAGGAAGAAGTCAATAGTCAGTAGTCATTAGTCATCTCATGACCCAAAAGAAAGATCGCAATCAAATAGGATCGAGCGTTCCGAATGCGAGTCCGCATCCATCAAAGGACTCGCATTCGGAACGCTCGATCCGTTGTTATTACTGGTACAGTTGTTCAATTGTCTGCGTTTAGGCTGGGGAATGCAGGGATGCAGATCCGGGGAATGTTTGAATGAGTGAGGGTTTGGGGTTTTTGAGCTGTGAGGGCGATCGAGTCAGCGCAGGAAGTGACAGTTGAGTGTAACTGCAAGTTAAAAAAATTCCCTATTGTGAAATCATCGAATTTAACAATAGCCCCATGGAACTCCTCAACTACTACTTTCAAACATCTACTTCCTTCCAACCCCTATTCTATCAGGTCAAATTTGTAATTTGCCATAAAATCCTCCGCCGCGACAGCCAACAATTGGCAGTTATAGCACTCCTCAATAAATTGTAAACTTTTTCTCTTCCCTTCTCTTTCTTCCTTCGCGTCCTTCGCGCCTTCGCGGTTCGTTTAATTTCTCAATTTCTCAGGCTCTAGAGCGATCGCCACCAAATCTTCAATCTTCTTAATATTCGGATCGCCAGCTAAATAGCCAATACCTCGATGCAAGTGTAGGCGAAACTGCTTGGCTAGAGTTTCTTTTTCCGTGCCCAAATTATCTTGATAACACCGCTGCTTGAGCGCAATTATCAGGATGTCCGCCATCTCGCCGCCAAAAACATCCCAGCTTAGTTCGACATTGCTGTCGCTGGGAATCGGTACTGGGGATGGGATGGTGGGTTCAGCGAGCGATCGGCAAAATCCCCACCTGCAAAGGATATTCCACTGATCGATTTTAGTCGATCGTTTAAGTTTGGATAGTTGGTCTTTACCTGTTTGGGAGAGGCGGATGCGATCGACTGGTGGTTCCATAGGTTGAGAATTTTTTGATATCTTGTAAACAGTGTTAATATTTGGAAGGCTCAGGCTCTCAATTTACGTTTTTTTGACTGAATTGGAAAACGAAACTTTACAATTTTTTACACGGCGCGGGCTTGATAAATTCAGCGGTTTTTGGTATTGTATTTCTAGTAGGATGTATCCTAATATAATGGGATGGTCGCAAAAATAAAATTTTCGCAACCATCCCATTATCCTATATATACTACCGCAACTCCCAGGCAAAAGTCAAGGGGGTTGCGGAAAATTTTGGCGCGAATTTTTATGCCCAGAAATAACCAGGTTCGACGGTAGTTTGGCGTTTACCCGAATCATAGTTGAGGAGGTAGCTGTGGGCGATCGCCTCTAATTCTTGCAGCTTATCATATTCTGTTTGGCTAATCTCCGTGTCGGTAGAAAGCAGGATGACTTGGTGGCTGGCTGAGGGAAAATAGCGTTCGACTAGGTTGTTCCTGTGGGATGAGTCGAGGCGGCCCAGGGGAGTGTCGATCGCAACTGGTAACTGTCTCCCGGATACTCTGGCCAATCCCCACAAAAAGGCGATCGCCAATAATTGTTTTTCACCAGCCGAAAGTCGGTGTTTGGGTACGAGTTTACCTTCTGGATCGTAAATTGAGAGGCTGAAGCTTTGAGTGTCGATCGCCACTCTGTGCACGAGGTCGGTTTTGTGCAACAGGTAGCGAAAACAGTCGGTAATCTCTATTTCGAGTTTGTTGAGTTTTTTGAGGGTGAGTTTTTCTTTGAAGAGTTTGAGGGTACCTTGCGCTTTGGCGATCGAAGCGATGACGTGTTGGCTGTTTCTGATGGTAATGTATTCGCTGCTGTAGCTTTCTAGTTCTTTCTGGGTTTTGGCTAATTCTTTGTCTAATTCGTCGATTCGGCGATCGGCTGATTCCAAGGCTGCGGCTGCGATTGCGACTGCTTTTTGCGCATTCCTGACCTCTGATTCTAGTTTTTCGTAGGCTTCGGGGGAAGCTGCGGCGGCGAGTTGTCTGTCTGTAAAGTCGATTTCTGTTTCGATGTTTGTGATTTCTGCTATTTGTTGGGCGACTAGAGTTTGTTCGGCTTTGATTTGGTAACTGAGGAGGTTTTCTAATTGCTGGATATTGCTGTTGTCGGCGTTCATCCAGGGCGGCGCGTCGGTTCCGGCTTGCTGTTCGAGTTCTCGATCTTCTTGGCGGATGAAATCTTGGATTTTATCTAGCTGTTGGGGATTTAAGGAGATTTCGGCGATGTAGTTAAGGAGGCGATCGCTTCTTTGTTTGAGCACATTTTTGGCAATCTTTGCTTGCTGCTGGCTGGCTTCGGTTTCTGCTTGGGTTTTGGCTGCGGTTAGCAAGGGTGAAATTAGGGCTAGTGGTAGGGTATTTGATGCCAATTCAATCAGGGATTGACGGGTTTTTTCTGCCTGATTTCTGTAATCGTTTAGCTGTCTGTCTAGTAGACTGCGATCGCCCGCAATTTTACCGCCTTGATAAAGAAATTTGTCTGATGCTTGTTGTTGATTCTTTTGAGCTTTTTCTAATTCGTTTTTAAAGCAGGCTTGTTTTTCCTTAGCTAAGTCTGTTTCAGCAGTAATTTCCTGAAAAGTTTGTTCAATTTTTTCTAAAGCTGCCAAGTCTTTTTTGCCAGCAATTTCTTTGCGCTTGCGGCCTGCTAATATTTCTAAATCGACAGCGAGGCGTTCTGCTAATTCTAAACCCAACAAAGATTTAATCGCGCCGACGACAAACTCTGGCGGTGTTTCGAGTTCTGCCAGTTCTTTTACTTGTTCGCCGTCAAACAGAAACAGGTTGGATATTCCAACTGGCAAAAGGGTTTCGATATATTCATCCCAGGTGTTAGTAATGGCTTTGTCCGACCACCAATCGCTGACTATTTCGCTGTATATGAGAATGCTGAGGCTATCTTTAATATCAAGTTTTTTCCAGTATCTAACGATTTTAAATTGAGTTAATTTGTCGTCTTGGACTTGTTCAAAGGTTAGTTCGACGCGAGTTTCTTCTAGTGGGGGAGTGTGGCGGTTGATGGATTGATTGAGAAAGTCGCTGTAGCTTAAATTGCCTCTGGTGGAACATTGGGCGCGGCCGCCGTAGAGGGCGAGGCGAATGGCGTCAATGAGGGTGGTTTTTCCGCCGCCGTTCATGCCGCCAAATAGGATAACCGGGCAGGGATTTCCGTCTTTTTCGGGGCGGAGATTGATGGTTTGGGTGCCTGCATAGGGGCCGAAGTTTTTGAGGACGAGTTCGAGGAATTGCATTGTAGATGTTGTTGGTGGTTGGTGAGAGTTGGTGAGGGATTTGGTAACCGATAGTTGGTTGGTGGGGGGGCGGTTAGCAGCGGATTTTGTAACGGATTTAACGGATGGGTGGTTGGTGGGGGCGGCGGTTAGCAGCGGATTTGGTAACTAATCCGCTGCTAACCATCCGTTAAATCCGTGACCAAATCCGCTGCTAATCATCCGTTACATCCGTTACAAAATCCGTTGCTAACCGCTTCCCCCCTTGCTACCAATCGATTATATCGGTTGAATTTTCCTCCTGATTTTGGGGCGGAATGCTGGGAGGTAAGGGTAGTTCAGCATCTGTTTCTTCATAGGATCCTGAACCTCCCCTCATCCAACCTCTGCCATCTGTTTTCGGCCGCCACAAGTACGGTTGAATGTGTTGTTGCCAACCTTGTACAGATTTTGGTGGGAGAATGCGGTGATCTTCTAATTTGCTGCGACCAAAGTTGATAAACAAACCTACTTTCGCTCCTGTAGCTGCTAAGTAAGCTATGATTTGAGCTTTGTCTTTGTCGGTCATTGGATAATTTACGGCTTTATCCTCTACTACTATACATTCATTGACCCAATGGTCTAAATAAAGGATGCCCATCCAGACTTGACCGTCGTAAATTTGTCTGGGATACTCCATTTCTGTGGTAATATCGAATTTCAGCATTTCTGCATCAAAGGCTCTTTGGTAGTGTTTTTCTCTTAAACCTTTTTGTGTCCTCCGGTGTACTCTCATGGCACAGCCGATGATGCTGTATGTCAGATCCTGATGGGGAATATTAGGGTCTATCATGGTCGTAAAAATTTGGTAATTTTAACGATGAGGGTTTGGTAATGCTGCGGTTAGTTGACAACCATTATATGCGATCGCACTGGGAGGCTGTCAACAAGTTTGGGTTTAACCGCAGGCGGTTGCTTGCTAATCGCTATGTTTTCCCTCTCCTACATCTGGAGTAGAATATTTGATATCTGCCCAAGATAGCTGCTTCGCTTGATTGCTGTTGCTTTCAAGTTCTTGTTTGAGTTTGGCAATATCGACGGTCTCGTTTTTTGCGGAATTGTTGGTTTGGGCGATCGCATTTTTGACTTGCTGAATGTTTTCAGTCGGATTTGCTATAACAGCTTCCACCGCAGTTTTTAAGTTGCGTTGATAGTGAGCGTTACCAATAGCTTCATCCCTCGATCGCGAACTGGTTTCAAAACACTTGTCCAAATCCGCGTAAATGCCTGTACGGCGGGGTTTTGTGTAATATTGGCGTTCTGTGTCGAGGAGTTTTGCCATCAATTCGAGGTGCATTTCGTCCTCGCTACAAATTTCTGCGATCGCAGTCCATTCGTCGCTACCTAGGAGTTTCCTTTCGGCGGCGGGACGGGAATCTGCAAACGGTTCGCCCGTGACTTCTTCATAAATCCGGGGTAAACTGTCGTCAAATTCGTGTCTTTCTTCCAGCCAAATGCGGCGGATTTCGCTAAGTTCTTCCGGGGAAATTAAAGTTATATCTCGCATTTCTTCTGGTGCTTTAGAACGAATTTCAGTTTGAACAGAAAGAAGTCGCCTCAATAAATGATCGCGCGCTTCTTTACTATAGGGGCCTGGAATAGGCTCAATAGATTTTTCACCTTCTAAATTGCGTTCATAGAGTTGGACATTGCCATTACGCCGCCTAAAGTCACGTCGATCGCGACTATCTTCAACATCCAATTCTACACGAAAATCTAGTAGAGGTTGCAACCACTCTTTTTCTTCATCATTTTGAATCATCGCTGTTAGCGATTTATCCTGACTCACCATTGTACATACCCAGCACCCAAAACGAGAGCTACCACAGCTAGGCGTAGAAGTATCGACAACTAGGGGACATTCATTATCAGCAGTAGCGCCCCGATACATACTGAACAAATCTTTGTTGCTGTATCCCCAAGGATTATCCCACTGCATCAGATAGAGCCAAACTTCATCATCACGCCAGTCTTCAATAGGACTATAAACCAGAGAGTTCGGTAAGTTCATATTGGGACTCAGGCGATCGCGTACCCGTCTGGCTTCCATTTTTTTCATCCTATGAGCACGCTTGGTGCTTTCAGCTTTACGAGTCCCTAAGACAAGTATAGTTTCACCGCTACTTCGGATAATATTGCGAATAAAACGGTTAGATGGAGATATTTTTAGGCGATCGGTGCACCAGCGAAACTTACCTCTTGGTGCTGGGTATCCTTTACCAATCAAACCTACCCAAAAAGTGTCTGTCCACTCTGGTTGTAGCACATGAGTATGTATGGGCATTTCTTGTTCTATAGCAGCAACATTCATTTGCTGAATTGACTTGCGAACCCATGCAGATACGATCGGATTTTCTACCAGAGTGTCAGTTGTAATGACATCAATTGTTTTAGTCCGCTTGGACTGTGGAAGTTTAGCTATCGCATTCCAAATTAGCTGTAATACCGCACTTGAATCTTTCCCGCCACTATATCCAATTACCCAAGGAATGTCATCAAGACAATATAACTCTTGGATTTCCTCAGTTAGCAATTCTATGTCTTCTATTAATTCTGTAACGGTGCGACCCGGTAATAATGACATCTGTTGAGTTTGTATCATGACTAAAATATCCTTGGCTCTACCTTAAAAGTATATAATACAATATAGTGTTGGATTAAAATTTATTATTTAATTTATTCTTTGCCTGTTGTTGAAATATATTTTTTGATTGGTTGACACATTTATGATTTGTGATATATAATTATTTTACCAATTTTTGATTAAATTATATGTCTGATAATAGCCCTCATCAGTCCAATCTAGAGCCAGGAATTGATGAAATTATGGAGCCTTACTTTGCCAAGTACCACCGTCAGAAATGCTATCCAGGGCTAACTTTTCAGCAGGGGAAGCGGAAGATGGTGCAAATCAATATCCCGGCTGATGATTTGCCTACCCTCCTCCAAGCACAACCATCAACGGGGAACGATCCTGATTCTGGTAAAAATCGCCCAGAGGTAACGGGTCATGCTGAGGAAGTAAAACAATATATTCTCAAACGGGCTAGAAACGATCGACCATGGATTTTGGGGACACTGACAGCAAATGTCGATCCTCAAAAAATTGAAATTATAGAACTCGGTCGGGGGTTTTGTCTAGTAGTGATTCCTCGTGGCGTCAAGTTAGATATTACTGATGGACAGCATCGCAAGCGCGCTATTCACGAGTTAATTGTAAGTGCTGACGGGGAATTAATAGGTGATAATGATTTTCCGATTACCCTGGTTTTAGAGAATGATTTTAACCAGTGTCAGGCGGATTTTAGAGATATGGCGCAGACAAGACAACTCGATAAATCATTGCTTTTATCATTTGGTGAATTTGAAGGTGTGGTTGGTATTACCAAAAACTTAGTGGAACAAGTGTTAATTTTTCATGGCAAAACTGATAAAATTAATCAAGCTCCCGATAAAAAAAATAAGCTCGTCTACACAATGAATTTTATAGCCAGATTTGTGAGTTGCGCGTTTACTGACAGCCCAAGTAATGAACTTAAAGATTATGACGTGGCAAAAGTATCACATATTTTGGCTGTACGTCTCAACGACTTTTTTTCACAATGCAGTTATACTAAACATTTTTCATAAACCCGGGTTGAAGAGTTGAGAGTTGAAAATGTCGAGCGGTTTCAGGAAGATTGTATCTTAGGTAGAAGTGTAGGACTAGAAATTTTAGGTCGGTTGCTACACTATACCTATGATACAGATAGCCAAGATTTTGAAATGGAAAAAATATCGCAATTGGCACAACTTGATTGGTCTAGAAAAAGTCATCTTTGGGATGGAAATGTTGTTTTATCTAACTCCAGCCCTAAAAAAAACAAATCGTACAAAATATCAGCAAGTGCTAGCGCTGTAAGAGTAGCCGTCGAAGCAGCAAAAGCCGAGCTAGGATGGATTTAATAAATATTATCCGCCGCGTTCATCTGCGGTTTCCAAGCCCAACCGCTTTTTCAAATAATCAGTCATCCAATTAACACTCGCCCTCAACTGCGGCTTAGATAAAGTATTGATATTTTACACAAATTTTGGTATTTACTTTGAGACATAACTGAACAACTCTAGTATTTCACAAATATTTTAAAAAAACAACTATTGACATCAAATTTAACCCATGATATTTTTGGAAACATAGCCTAATTATATAAAAACTGCCAATGACTAGCAACCCAGCGGCTGACCTCGCTATTCAATTTTTGGAAAAACAAAATCGCGAAAGACAGGAAATCGCACTTTTATTAGATAATTATTTAGGAAAGGACGATCGCATTTTTGTACAAAAAACCCAGATGGGAAGCAGCGAAGCTTACATCGGTTCAGTCACCCTAGAATGGTTAGACTCCCGCGTCCGTTTCGCCTCGCAAATGCCACTTTTTCGGCAAAAATTTGACATCCAAACTAACAACATCGTCCGCGACGATGAAACCATTGACGAAATTATCCAGCGCCCCTTAGATTGGTCGCGCCAAGCCGCCCTCACTCAATACTTAGCAGCCCGAAAATCCCACAAATTCCCCGCATTTTTAGTAGTCGTCAGTCCCCCGTGGGTAGACAATCCTCACGCGGAAGAATGGGATGAAAACGGCGTCGCGACTAAATCCGCCGCTGAATTTATATCCTTTGATAAAAACGGGAATTTAGGGCTGTTGGATGTATCTCAAAAAGTCTCGATTTTTGCCTTAGACGGTCAGCACCGGCTGATGGGAGTTCAAGGTTTAATGAGTTTAATTAAAACCGGAATTCTGCAAAGATACAACAAAAACAAAAAACCTGTGGGCGATGCAATTACTCTCGAAAATTTAGCCCAAGAGTATCAAATTGACCCCGAAACAGTGTATAAATTAGCTCACGAAAAAATCGGGATTGAGTTTATCCCGGCGGCTGTGGCGGGGGAAACCCGACAGCAAGCACAGCGGCGCGTGCGATCGATCTTTGTGCACATTAACTTAATGGCGGTAACGCTGAGTCAGGGACAGCTAGCATTGTTGAACGAAGATAACGGATTTGCCATCTGCGCCCGCAAAATTGCCGTCACCCATCCCTTATTAAAAGAACAAGAAGACAGAAATCCCCGCGTTAATTGGGACAGCGCCACAGTCGCAGCCAAATCAACAGTGTTAACAACATTGCAAGCGCTGCAAGATATGGCCCAACGGTATTTAGAACATAAATTCCCCCATTGGAAGCCGGAAAGAAAAGGTTTAATTCCCATGCGTCCCGAAGATGAGGAACTGAAAGAGGGAATAGAAGAGTTTCATAAATTGTTCGATTATTTAGCAACTTTGCCCAGCTATCAAAGAATTGAAAGCAGCGAAGAAACAGCACAATTGCGCCGATTTAGTTTTGAAAAGCCGGGGGGCGAGGGCAATATTTTGTTCCGTCCCGTCGGTCAAATTGCTTTAGCTAATGCTTTGGGAATTCTAGTATTTAGAAAGAAGCTTTCGCTGAAATCTGTTTTCGACAAACTCCGCAGGTATGATGTGGATGAAGGATTTAGCTACATGGAGAATCCTGAGTCTGCGTGGTATGGGATTTTGTACGATCCGAACAAAAAGCGAATGCTAGTTTCTGGAAGGGATTTAGCGGCGAAGTTAATTGTGTATTTGGTTGCGGGAATTGACGACGATATGGATCGGGCTCATTTGCGGCAAGCTGTGGCGGAGGCGAGGACTTTTGAGGATAAAGCTGTTAGTTTTAATAGCAGGTTTGTGCATCCAAAAGAGGTGGGATTGCCGCAGGTGCTGTCTTAAGTATAACTAAGACTTTAGAAACCCGGTTTCTGTGAAAAATCTTGATTTATAGACTAGAAATCTATGAAGAAACCGGGTTTCTAAACCGCGTGCGTAAGTCCTATTAACTATTTTGTGGTTTCAACAAAACTAATTCCGCTCCTACAGGCAAATGATCTGAGCCTGTTGCTTCCAAAACCGAACTCGATTTAGCACCCCAATGCTTTGAATACCAAATATAATCAATCCGACAAAGGGGATAGTTTAATTTCAAATTCGATGTTTTCACCAAAAACTTAAGTGGCCAACCATGAGGCCAGGTAAAACCCAATCCAAATCCCGATTTTCGGAAAGAATCTTGCATGACTTTTTGCACGATCTCATAGTCTTGACTGTCGTCTGTCATATTAAAGTCACCCGCGACAATTACTGGCAGAGTTTCTTGCTCAAGTCGCTGCACTAAATCTTGAATTTCGGGAAAGCGTTTCCCATACGTGTAAACGGGAATTTTGAGAAAACGCAATATTTTATGTTGCTTAAGCCAGGGGCTTGAGCTTTCCATATTATAAATTACTATTTCTTGTTGGTTGAATTTAATAATTGCTCGCTGCTGCGCTTCTGGATGACCCGCTAAGTACAGTATTTCGCTGGATACAATCGGATATTTACTGAGAATTCCTACCGGGGGAATCCCAATTTGATAGGGGTAGTCTGCTTTTAACGAGGCGAAAGCTATTTCGATATGCTTCTGAACTATTTCTTGTAAAAATATAATATCGGGTTTTTCTCGTTCAATCAGTTTAACTAAAGTTGGCGACTGAGTTGAATACCAACCGAGGTTATTGGAGAAAATTTTGATTGCAGGCTGCGAATCTGTGCTGTTTATTGGTGTGGGAGAAAAGTATTTTAGGTGCAGCCAACTTATTAGGAAAATGCAGGCGATCGCAGAAATAATCGAGAACCATCTTTTTTTGATAATTGTGAATCCGATGATGGGAAGCAGGAAAGTTGGCAATAAAATTAAGGGCAGAAAAGTGCTAATCAAGGCAACAATCCACAGTTGATCCCAAAAGATTAGTCTGAGAATGAAATAGCCGATCGTAAATACTGAGTAGCTGTAAGCGAGAATTTTGGTAGCTTGATTTAACGCTTTATTGATTATATTTGTTGGTATGTGCTTCATGGAGAACCTGTTAGAATAAGAACTTGCTTAAATCGAATTCTTCATTTGAGCGATGTTGATGGTCTCTTTCAGAGATTAAAAACAACAAAAGGCGATCGGTATAATCAGCGGCGCCCCGAAATTCTTCTCGCAAAATTTCCAGGCCGCCATTAGCATATTCTTCAAAAATTTGCAAGCGTTCTGCCTCTGATTTTTCGTCGAGATGGGAGAGAATTTGGGGATTTTTGGTTTCGGCGATCGCAATTAGCTTAATCGCCATGTCGTAACCCCTGGATACAAAAATATCAACATCAATCGAACCGGGTTCGCGTTTGGAGATTTCCCCTAAGGGCGATCGCTTTTTCCGGTGATTTCCCAAGGATGCAGCAAACGCAATCACATCGGCGTAAGTCTGAAAAGGCCCGGAGTTGTTATCTGATAAAGTTAAGGATTTGACTAAATCGGCTTTGTCTTTAGCAATTCTAATTCTGTTAGCAGCCATTGGGATGATTTGTAGATAAAGGAACCGCAGATGTCAGACGGATGAACGCAGATTAACGCAGATAATACCAGTTATAAAAAATGTGGCAACTATAAAATTCTTTGGTTTGTTTCGTTCACCCAATGTGTAAGGTGCGGATCTATTAGATTTTTACTCTTTTTTAGAGATTGTCGAGGGATCCACACCCTACATATACTGTTGCATTAATTTGGAAAATTGGTATAATTTTTAGAATGTCCGCAATAACATGATTTTTTGGGTAAAACCTCCTCTGGCTTCCTGGCGCTTGATTTTTTCGGCTAAAAGTCGATCGCCCGAAATGCCAAAACTAATCATCAGCGCATCCATCACCTCAGACAATTCAGCCAATTCCGCCACCAAATCATCCCGATCCGCCGCCGCAGCTTCCGCCGCTTCCTCAATCAACTTCTGGCGCAAAGCTTGACGGTATTCTGGATCGGACAAAATGACAAACTCGCATTCATTCCCACTGTGGTGAATAATTTCAGGAATGCGATCGCGCACCAATTTATGATACTCTTTTTCCATGTCAGACTTCCTTCAACCTTGATTAAAAGTTTGAACCAACCAGCGAGTTATTTCCCCATCATCTTGAGTGTAACTGCGATGCAAAGCTTCCTCAACTAACGCTATTTCTAATCCCGGTAAAACCCGCGACTGTTGAATTCTGCCGCTACCTCCGCCATTAATTGCAAAGGCAAAAACCTCCTGTGTATTCGCACGATCCACCCAATATTCGCTAATTCCTGCGTCTTCATAAAGCAACCGCTTGCTACCTAAATCATCGTTAAAAGAAGATGCACCAATTTCTATTATCAAATTAGGCGGATCGTATTCATCCAAATCAATAGGTGAATTGTTGTCAGCCGGAGGAACTCTCAAATCTGAACCGATGTAGTAAGCTATATCTGGTTGAAACTCGCCAATACCTGTTTTGCGGAAACTGGCATTAGTAAATTGAACTACTCGGATATTTCTCAATGCAGCAAACAGAATAACTACATACGGGACGATCGAATTATGACGCGCGTGTAATGGCCCTACTGGTGACATTTCTACCCTCATGTGTTCTTGATAGTAATAAAACTTGCCTTTTTCCCAAGTTGAATCATCAGCGAAGGCCAGAAACTCTTCCCATGTCGCTTTCACCCAAATATCCGTTTCCAAAACCTGCGTAATTACCGAATTAGAAGACATCATCCACCTCTACTATTTCCGTATATTCAAATTCATTCGGACTGCGCTTAACTAAAGGATAGCGCATTCCGCCCAGGTCGATCGCATCTTCCTCACAATCAGCCTTCGGAGAATTGTACACCAGCACGTATTCCTTACCGATGCAGCTTTCCATCTCTTGAGCAACTTCTCCGCGCCACTGAGTTTTCGTTACCAAAACTACCAATTGATTCGCCAATTTTGGCAGTTTATTCGCAATTTGTTTCCGATAAATCTCGTCCAAACTCCCAAAGGGAGAATCCATGACAATCGGAAACGTACTGCTATCCGGGCCCATCAAAGTATTTTTTTGACTCCACTCGCGCACGCCCTCAATAATTCCGCCGATAAACGACAAACTGAGGATTTGATTTTCTCCGGTAGAAGCGGCGACTAGAGATTCTTTTCCTGAGGTATTTTCTACTAGCGTCAGTTCGTATTTATCGCTCAACTTGGGGATGTACGGAGTAAAAGAAATTTGACTAAAAATATCTTGCACCCGCTTTTCTAACTGAGAACAAAACTGTTTTTCTAAACGCGATCGCACTTCTGTTAGGCGATCGATCGCATCCTGAGTCGCAGCAATCCGGCGCTGGGCTAATACTTGCCTTTGCTCGTTCAGTTGCTGCTTGTCAATTTGCTTGTCCAAAGCCGCAACCTGCGCATTCAAACTCTCAATCTGCTGCTGGTTAGAGCCTGTTTCCCGGTGCAACTCGCCAATTTTTGCCTCAATTTCATCCAAGCGCTTTTGCAAGCGGCTGACATCGCCGTCAGGGAAATTTTTCAGCTTGGTGTGAATATCGTCTAACTGCGTTTCCACCCGAGAAAGTTCGGATCTACCACGACTGATATTGCCTTGTTGGCGATCGATTTCGTCCCAAAAATCACCAATTTGGCGATCGATTTCATTTACGCGATCGCTAATTCGGATCGTAGTTTCTTCCACATCGCCAGCACCCGCTTTATTCATCCAACCGCTAACATTTTCGCAAGCTTCAGAACCCTCCACTAATTCCGCACCGCAAATACACCGCTGCTGCGCTAATAACTCTTCCAAAAACGGCCGCCCAATCCCCGAAAGCAACTCGCCTTTTTCCCGCAAATTACCAAAAATTAAGTTAAATTCAGCCGCCGCATCCGACAGAAATATCGTGTAACCGCGCCCAGAAATTGCTCGCTTCATCGCCTCTGAAGCTTCGGCAATTTGTTCCTTAAATAAACTCCGCTGCTTTTCCAGTTCGTCTCGCAACTTTTGCCACTCAGCAGCACCGCTGCGTTCCAGCAAATCACCGTTAACTGCTTTTTTCAATTCACCTTGATTTGTCAATTCTTGTTCAATTTCTAATTGTATTTGTGAAACTTGCTCTACCTCTTTCTGAAACTTTTGCTTCTCTTTTAATTTTTTTTTTATTTCGGAGCTACCAATCATTATCAAATCAGTTTCTAGAGATTTATTGGCATCTTTTAAATGTTTGATCGAGCGATTCAGCACCTCTACTCCCAGCAATTCCTTAGTAGCTTCAGCAATTTCTGCTTTCTTTTCATGGCGAACAATTTGCTCGATTCGTTCCCCATCAAAAAAGAAATATTGATGTAAACTTGCAGGCAAAATCCGTCCGATAATATCATCTGGATGCTGCGGCGGCAGTATACAGCGGCCGTCATCCCTCACTACCAGCATCGACAATTCGCTTTCGCTATGCTCGACAGTATTTTCACTTTTGTAAGCACGGCAAATACGCTTTACTTGGTAGCGCTTGCTGTCATGTTCAAACACAATTTCGACCGAACACTCTACAGGTTTGCCAGGTTTTGCTTCCGTAATAGCGCGTTTATTGACTAATTGTTTTTCCGCCGCAAAAGCGGCGCTAAATTTATCGTAAAGCACCCAAGTAAAGGCATTAATTAAAGCTGTTTTTCCCGCTCCGTTATTACCATGAATTACTGTGATATTTTTGGCTCCCCACGATAGCTTTATTTCGGGAGTTGTGCCGTGAAACTGCCGAAAGTTGCACAGTTTAATTGAAATTAACTTCATACAATTGCTTCCTTAATGATTTTCAAAATGTCATCGCTAATATAGCGCGGAGATTTCATGTAAAGTTTATCTTTTTCAAGTTCCAATACCTGCTCGATAATTTGTCGGACTTCCGGCGGCGCGCTAGTAATTGGTTGCTGTACGTCGCTCAAGTCTTTGTCCGTGTGATAACCAGAACGCTTTTCTGCTAAAATGGCGATCGGTACGGGTGCGATCGCACTATCTTCATATCTAAAAGCCATAATCAGATTTTCATTGAGATTTTCAGTCATAAGAAGAAGGAAGTTCGGCAACTGATTGTGTAACGGATGTAACGGATGTAACGGATAGAACGAAGAATGCTTATAGAGTTCGCTTTTGAGTCATCTCTATTTGACATTTAATTAGGTGAATTTATTTATTATATTGCACAAATCAAAAGTTACAGGGTTACGCATGGGAGGAGAAACCCGGTTTCTACGAGTTTTGCTGTCCCGTCACGAGAAATCTACAAACAAACCGGGTTTCTGAAGTCGGCGTGCGATCGCCAACTCAACTAACAACTCAAACTGCACTAAAATACTTCTATCTTTTTAAGATAAACCGAAGTCGAATAAATGTCAAATATCTAACAATCCGTAACGCCTTTGAATTTGCAGCAATTTCACCCTAGCTTCTCCAGCATTGTCGGCTAAATCTGCAAATTCTAAGAACCGCTTCAACTCTTTTCGCAGCAAGTTGCGCTCAACTTCTAAGCTTTCTCGACCCAAATCAGGAGGCAAAACAATCATATCAAATAAAGTTGCCCTTTCCTTCCCCGGATGCGGCCGCAAAATGCGTCCCCGGCGCTGAATAAACTGGCGCGGATTGCTGCTGCTGGCTAAAATTACAGCATTGCGAATTGCCGGAATATCAACGCCTTCATCCAGACACCGAATCGCGACTAAACCTTGCAATTCTCCACTCTCAAATTGTTGGCGCAATCGTTCTCTTTCTGCTACAGGAGTCGCCGCCGTATAAGTGTTAACTCGATAGCCTAATTCTGAACCCAATAACTTCGCGGTTTCTGTGAGTTGGCGGTTGTTGCTTCGGCGCGCACCTGCTTCGATAGAGCCGTCGCCGCAGTAAAATAAAGTGTGGGCTGTGTGGAGACGGTGCATCATTAATTCTCGCAATGCTGTTAACTTATTAGCCGCCGCTCCAATCAACCGAGATCGCTGCATTAATAAAGTCGTTAAAGCATCGTTTTCTTCTACTTTTTCCTCGCCCCACAGCGCCCAGCCAATTTTTTTAGTTAAGTAGGAATATTTGCGGGTTTCGGCTGCCGTCAATTCTACTAAAATCGGATAGTATAAATAATGTACTAATGCTTTTTGGCGGATGGCGTCGGCTAAGGTGAGTTCCGGCTGCAAAACTGGGCCGAAATAATCTAAAATAGCTTCGGTTCCTTGTTCGTCGAAATGTCTTTCTGGGGTGGCGGAAAGGGCTAGGCGCAGTCCAATATTGCGCGGCAAACTTTGTCCTAAACGGGGCGCGCCTAAGTTGTGAACTTCGTCTCCAATAATTAGAGTTTTTTCTGGGAAATAGCGGATTTGAGACTGCAAAGTATCCAACATTAATGTGGCGTTTGTTGTGATAATTGTCAGAAATCCGCGATCGCCCGTTAGCGAAGCCCTCGAAGAGGATCGCACTTCATACAAACTCGCAGCCAGCTTATTTTGCCAACTACGGGCGCTATCAAACGCCAAAATAGGTTTTAAGCCAAATTTTTCCGATTCGCGCGCCCACTGATTCACCAGATGGCAGTACGGGCAAATTACCAGGAGGACTTGGAGGTTAATTTTATTGTACAATTCAGTGGCGATCGCCAGCGCAGTAATCGTCTTACCGCTACCAGTCGCCATCTTCAGCGTACCGCGTCCCTGATTTGCGAACCAATTATCAACCGCCGCCTGCTGGTATTGTCGCAATTGTAGCGATGGCGGCATCCTCGGAAACCCGTATTGTGAATGATTGGCGACCATTCCGATTCACCTTTAAAGCAGTTAGATGCAACTCGATTCTGATTCAACTGTAACTCATTTCTAATTAAAACTTAACAGCTCGAACAAATTTGCCGCAGACAGTTGCAAATCCGAGAGCACATCGAGTACAGGTAAAACATCTTCATTCTCTTTAATTTCAGGTTCCTGCTGCGGTTGAAAAACAATTACCAATTGTTCTTCCGGGTCAATCAGCCAACCCAATTTAGTCTTATTTTTGAGACAAAACAGAATTTTGTTCATTACGCGACTGGAACTTGGCTCCGGTGATAAAATCTCAATTATCCAATCCGGTGCAATTGCAAAGGTATTTTGAATTTTTCCATTAGCATTCAAGGGAATTCGCGACCACTCGAACACTGCTAGATCTGGAACAATAGAACGTCCATCAAAAGTGCACCGCAGTTCGGAAAAAGCAAATGCTAACTTTTGCGGTTCTCCCACTTGATTAATTCTATTTCCAAAACGAGTTTGCAAGGTACTGTGTTTTCCTTGGGGCATAGATTTTTGATGAATTTGACCGTCAACATATTCGCTAGCCGGCTTAGTTTCTGGAAGCAACAAAAACTCTTCCAGAGAAATCTTGGACGGAGACTGAATTGACGTTACCATAAGCGATTAAACCCTCAAAAACTCTTAAAAATTCACATCGCCGTCAGTTTCCCAATCAGGACAACTGTCCGATTCCACACCCTTCGGGTGCATAGCACAAACCAACAAATTCCCGCCGTAAACTTGACCGTGATAGTTCATACAACCGCGACAAACCGGATGCTGCGTCGGCGAAGGGTCTACATAAGTCACAAAGGACGAATCTATCTCATCAAACTCCGGCTCAAATTCCCGGCAAATTTCAATTATCGGTTCGAGAAATTCATTGAAATAACCATCAAATTCATTGAAATAACCATCAACTTCAGCAATCAGGTTATTTTGTACTTGTTCTGTAAACTCTTCCGAAATATGAGCCAAAACGTCCAGCATTTCGACAAACTCTTCGCCCATGTCGGTGAAAAAATGCTCTACTTCAGAAACAGCATTTTCCATTACTTCAAAAAAATCTTTAGACCAATCTTCCATAAATTTGACAGCTTGCTATTGCAAAATATTTAACAGACAAGTGCAACCAGCCTCCGGCGAAGCGATCGCACCTACTCTCAATTCTATTATGTATTGTCTGATATCCGTCCACATCTGAATCTGAGACGGGAGATATTCAAAAAGGGAACTCAAGATTATTATCCTGAGTTCCCTTTTTGGTTGCGGTGCGAGCTTTTTGAGCTTAATCTCGCTTGAGCCGCCGCAATTCCTCTTGTAAATTCTGCACTTGTTCGCGGAGCTTGTCTACGCCGCCGGTTTCTTTAGCATTTTTTGCCGAAACTTCTTCTTCCTCAGAAACAATTTCAATCCGCCGAGGTTCAGCGGGTTTTTTGTCCCCAGCCGGTTCTACTGGCGGCGGCTGCTGCTGAGCCTGTTGCACCATATCATCAACAAAGCGACGAGCTTCTTCCGTTGACATCTCGCCCCGCTTCACCAATTCATCTGCCAGCTTTTGGGCTTCAGTGCGCAATTCAGTTAACTTGCTGCCAGCTTTTTCACCAGCGTAGGAAGCTAGCCCAACACCAAGGTAAACTGCTTTCTGTAAAATATCTCCAAAACCAGGCATAGGAACTACACCTCATAAAACTGGGTGAACCGGAGACCACGCCTATTACAAGCATCCCGTGTTGCTGCTACCTTCCGGTCCTGACAAGATTTGGGCGTTGGAATCGCGTGGGTCCAGTTCATTTATGAGTATAACACAGTTATTTATTCTTCAACCACACACCAGTGATAAATTTCATAAATAACGCAACCGTTCTTCACCAGAGGGTCTTCAGCGACGATCGCCTTTGCCTCATCCATAGAAGCCGCCTCAAACATCAACATACCGCCGCCCCGCCTCGCCCAGTAGCCAGTTTTCGCTCGGTGTCCTTTAGAAATCAAATCACGGACATAAGCTCTGTGAGCTGGCACGTACTGGTCAAAGACAGGCTTTTCGACAATTCCCTGCTCAATTTTGACAAACCAAGGCATTTTAAATTTGAGATTTTAGATTTGGGATTTTGGATTGTAGATTGGGAGTGAGGTTGTTGGTACGGGGCATTGAGTAAATACTCGATCGCCCGTACTCTGCCATTCCTTCCTTATCCGATGCTATCCCATGAACCTGTCAAAACAGAGATTTTTTATAGCTTTAGTGCCGCCGGACGATATTCAAGAGCAGATTACTCAGATTAAACTGTATTTTGCCGATCGCTACAACAGCCGTGGTGCATTGAGTTCGCCACCCCACATCACGCTACAACCTCCCTTTGAATGGCTGCCGGCGGATGTGCCAAAATTGGAAGAAAGTATCAAGGTTTTTGCTGCAAAAAGGTGGCCAATTCTCGTTACGCTATCAGGTTTTGCTGCTTTCGCGCCCCGAGTCATTTACGCTGATGTCGTCAAATCGCCCGAATTGCTGGAGATGCAAACAGATTTGATGAGTTATGTCAAGGCAAATTTAGGAATTGTCGATCGCATTTCTCAGACTCGCTCATTTGTACCGCACATGACAGTAGCGTTTCGCGATTTAACTGAGGAGAATTTTCAAAGGGCTTGGTTGGAATTCTCGGGGCGCGAGATCCACCTTGAGTTTACCGCTGCTGCGTTAACTTTGCTGCTTCACGACGGCAGCCGCTGGAACATCAGCCAGCAGTTTCAGCTTGCCACCGAACCTACAACAATTTTAAATCAATCCTGAACACTCTTCCTTCTCTTCTCTTCTCTTTCTTCGTGTCCTTCGCGTCTTCGCGGTTCGTTTCTCCCAAAAATAAAAACTTGTTATAGGTTCGTAGTGAGGACTTTAGTCCGCAGCATTTTCTGAAGGACTAAAGTCCTCACTACGAAATTGTTATAGGTTCGTAATGAGGACTTTAGTCCGCAGCATTTTCTGAAGGACTAAAGTCCTCACTACAAACCTGAAGGACTAAAGTCCTCACTACAAACCTGAAGGACTAAAGTCCTCACTACGAACCTGTTTTAATTAAAAGGTAAAACAGCTTAGCGATCGCGCTTAGTCGGACTGGCAAGTGCTACTGTTCCATAAACCGAAATACCCGACTCTTTCAAAGTTTTAATTGCCGACTTAACCGTAGTACCGCTAGTGTAAATATCGTCAACTAACAAAACGCGATCGCGCGGGAGACGGCGCCGAAAATCTTTCCCCAAAATTAAAGCATCTTTCATTTCAGCTTGTCGCTGCTGTGGTGTCAGAGCAAATAAAGCCTGAGTATTTTTCACCCGCTCCAAACCGTGCCGCTGCAAAGGCAAACCAGTCAGCTCGCAAAAACTTTCTGCCAAAAGTTCCGCCTGATTGAAACCCCGTTCTTTGACCTTTGATTTGTGCATGGGAATCGGTACAACTGTTAAATTGTCAATAGCTAATTCGGGAAAACTCAGCCAAGATTCTGCCAGCCAGCCGCCGAGGGGTTTCGCTAATTGTGGATTACCTTCATATTTTAAAGCTGCGATCGCCCGTTTGAGAGTCCCGCCGTACTCCCCCCACACAAAAACACCCTGCTGTGAATCCCAAAATCGACCAGGATCGGCTAACTGACAGCGCTTAAGTTGTTTGTGGCAGTACCCACAAAACTCCTCCGCGGCCGGTCGCTGACAAAGAGGACAGTTAGACTTAAGAAATAGATTCAGAAAAGATTTGACTAATCCCGTCCATTTTCGCTGCTTCATCCTAAAATTGTGGTATGTGATTAATGGAAAAAACTATCAAAATTAAATCAGTTTCCAAGGACAGGCTCCCAGCGTGACAAACCTCTACTGGCTAGACAAAATTCAACCTTCAGACCGAGATGCAGTGGGAGAAAAAGCATTTTACTTGAGCTGTTTGCTCGCCCAAAATCATCCCGCTGTACCGGGTTTTGTCGTGCCGGCTACAACATTTTGGCAGTTTGTAGAGTCGATCGACTGGCTAGAACCGCTGTTGGCTGATTGGCCCCACTCTTCGCTACACTTGAATGTCGATGAACCCAAACAACTGCAATCGATCGCCCGCAGCATCCGCCACCAAATCCTCGCCGCCAAACTACCAGATGTAATCCTCTCCATCCTAGAGCCTGCTGTGGGCGATCTCAACTCCCAAAGCTTAATTTTTCGCCCTTCCCTGACTTCCTGGAACCCGAAAACCGCCGGAATCCTGGAATCTCACGCAGTACGCGCCGAACCAGAAGCCATTGAGGCCGGACTCAAACGCGCTTGGGCAGAAGCATTCAGAGCCAGAAGTCTATTTTACTGGCAGCGGTGCGGCATGAAGATACAGCAAATCAATCCCGCAGTTTTGGTGCAGCCAATCTTCCCAGCCATCGCCGCGGGGGAGGTAAAAACTAACTGCGGTGCAGCCTGGGAAATCCAAGCCACCAGCGGTTTGGGACTGTCCCTCGCTCGGGGAGAAACCATCCCCGATTACTATCAAGTGCAGCCGGAAACAGGGGCGGTTAAATTCCAGCGGCTCGGTTACAAAACATTAGCGTACAATCTCAAAGCCTGCGAGGGAAAACCGAAACAAAAACGGCATATCGGAAATTTGGAAAGCCGAAAAATTACAAATTCTGCATTGTTAATTCCCGATTTTGCTGGCAGTTGCGTGGAACTTTTGGCGCTGGGAGAGGAGTCACAAACAGAATACGTTTTAGGAGAATCGCAACTGCAAAAACTGATTGAGTTGAGCAAAAAAGTAATCGCCGAATTTGACTGTGATTTAATCTTGGAGTGGACGCTCAACCAGACAGCAAACAGTAGCGAACCGCAGTTTTATTTTACTCAAGTTCGTCTTTTAAAACGGGAAAAAGTCGCGCAGGCACGGGAAAATGCGATCGCCCCAGGCAGAACTCCTGCAATCCTCAAAGGTTTGGGCGCCGCCTCAGGAAAAGCCGAAGCAATTGCCCAAGTTATGACTAATTCCCAGTCAGAAAACGCGGAATTCTTAGCCGGAGGCATTTTGGTCGCCCGGACAATCGATCCCAATTGGCTGCCTTGGTTGAAAGTTGCTGCTGGAATAGTTGCAGAACAAGGAGGCATGACGGGCCACGGCGCCATTTTAGCCAGAGAATTGGGTATTCCTGCGGTTGTGGGAGTTGCCGGGGCGACTCGGACGATCGCCTCTGGTGATTCGGTGTTGGTAGACGGCGATAGCGGAGAAGTTTTTGCCCTCGCCCCACATCCGGCGATCGACACAGCAGACAGCAACCCGCTTCAGGAAACGCCAAACAATCCAGATAAATACAGTACAGCAGCAAAAATGTCAATAGCCAACCACCAATTTTTAACATCAGAGCGATCGTCCAATCCCGCATCTAAATCTCGACGGGCAGAATCTCCCGAATCAGTTTGGGGCGCGCCAACGGCAACTCAACTGCTGGTTAATGTCAGCCAAACAAGTTCGATCGATCGCTTCAGAAATCTGCCCATCGACGGCATCGGATTATTGCGATCGGAATTGATGGCATTGGAAGCTTTGGACTGTCAAAACCCCAAACTTTGGCTGCAAGAGGGCCGTCAATCGGAATTTGTCTCGCGCATGGCGGATTGTCTAAGTTTATTTGCAGCAGCCGTAGAGCCGCGGCCGGTATTTTATCGCTCTCTCGATTTGCGCGAATCAGGATATCATGGCAGTTTCAGCGATACCTTTGAACCGGAGTTATTTGATTGGGAGTTGTCCGTACTTCAAAAAGTCTGCGAGTCAGGCCATACAAATGTCAATTTAATTTTGCCTTTTGTGCGCTCTGTAGACGAGTTTGTCTACTGCCGCCAGCGCTTAGAAACTATTTGGAAAAATCGACCTGCTCAATTTCAAATGTGGATTATGGCGGAAGTTCCTTCGGTATTATTTTTATTGCCAGATTACGTAAAAGCCGGAGTTCAAGGTATTTCTATAGGAACCAACGATTTCACTCAGTTTCTGTTAGGAATTCACCGTAACTCCCAACAGGTAGCAAGTGGTTTCAACGGGCGCGATCGAGCAGTGATGAGGGCGATCGAGCAATTAATCCGACAGGCCAGGGCTGCGGGCATTCCTTGCTCGATCTGCGGCGATGCTCCAGCTTTGTATCCCGAGACAGTCGAATCCTTGGTGCGGTGGGGGATTTCGTCTATTTCGGTGAATGCCGATGCTGTAGAACAGACTTGCAGGGCGATCGCCCGTGCGGAACAGCGCCTGCTCCTAGAAGCCGCGCGATCGAGCATTAACAATTAACCAGCGTCCCGCGAACCCTGCACAAAAATTATTATTCCGATCCAAACAGCAACAATATTTAACCATGATTACAAAAACCCAGTTTCTGCATAGATATATCGCCCTCCATCCCTGAGTTTTTTTGTGATACCGCCTTGAGAAACCTAAGTCATCATTTAAAAACATCCGATTTTCAAGCTAGGATAGAAATATTACCAGCACTTTAACCGGAGGTAGAAACAGTGAAATCAAAAATTATTGCAACCGCAGCAATACTTGCCGCCCTCGGCTGTCTGCATCCCCATCCAGCATTATCTCAACCCGCAACTGACGGCGGCACAAAACCAGGATTCTGGCAACCTCAAGCGCAGGTTGACACTACTCGCAAGATTACCCTCAGACTGTTAAATGAAACCGGATTAAACCTAGAATACGGTGAATCCGGTGTCGGCTTATCATCCTTGGCTGTGGGAGCGAGCAAAAATATCATAGTTCGCGTCAGCAACCGCACCGCCGACATTGCCAATATTCCGATTAATGTCAAAGGAGGAACCACAACTTTGAAATACGACTATAACGTTGACGCCAAGCAAAACATTGTGACGGTTCGCATCACCACATCAGACGGCCGCACTAGGCAAGATAGGTCAGTTTATATTGATGAAAAAGGGCGAATTTACTCTTTCTAAAAATGACGCTTATTAACCCGGTTTCTCCTGATAAATCTTGGTTTTAGCAGCGAAGTATCCGGGAAGAAATCGGGTTTCTAGACTCCCGTGCGTAAATTCTGTCTTGCTCAAAAAGTATGAATCAAGTACAACCAATTTCCATCGCAGGCATTTACGAAGTGTGTATTGGCGTTACCGATTTGGTTCCACAACTTCAATATTGGGAGCAATTTGGATATCGCATCGGTGAAATCGGAGAATTACCGGCATCGGTGGCTGCCGAATTGTATGGAGTTTGTTCAAAAGTGCGAGCCGTGCGGCTCCAACACCAAGATGCAGATCGCGGATTAATTCGCTTGATGGTTTGGGAAAAACCTACAAATGACGGCTTGCAAATGTCGTCTATGAAGGTAAAAGGCAACCGCTGGGCTACTACTTTAACTGCTGATTTGTTGAATATTCTCAACCATGCCGAAGATGCCCAGTCCGCGAATTTGCCTGTCAAATATACCTCTCCCCGCTGGGAGGTTATTTACAACAAAGAGCGCAAAGCACGTCCTTTTCTCGGGGCGGCTGTCGGGGTGCGCGAGATGATGTTGTTGCAGCCTTTGACTCGGCAAGTTTTTTTTCAAAGATTCAATTATGCCCTGCCCAATTACGGGAAAATCGATGAAAATGCTTTTTTCAAAACGAGTCAAATTACCCATATGGGCATGGTAATTCAAGATGACAGCAAAGAAACATTGTTGTTTTATGAAGAAGTTCTGGGCTTGATTCGCGCCCGCGACGATGTAGAAACTACTTTTGAATCTTCCCTCGCGGGAAGGGAGATTTTCGATCTTCACCCGGGCGAAAAATTTGTGGTGACGGCTTTTGACGATCCGCGATCGTCCAAAACAGATTTTGCAGCCGCGCGATCGGGTAGACTGTATATTCTGAGGTTCCCCAGTGCGATCGCCTCTTACGATGGAGTCGATCGGGCTATTCCCGGCTGTTTGGGAATGTCGCTGTACACCTATCGAGTGTCTAGCATCGCAGAATACTTTCACCGAGTCAAAGCCAGCAGCGCCCAAAAAATCACCGAAATAGTCCCTAATGAGTTTGGAGAAGCGAGTTTTTCGTTTATCGCCCCTGACGGCTATTTCTGGACATTAATAGAATCAGCTTCGTAGTTAAGAATGCCAGCCATCAGATGTTGATGAATAGCTAATCCTCCGAACTTCACACCAATTTTATAACGATATTATGAGTTTATTCTGCTGCTGCTGGCAAAGGGAATCTTTCACCTGCAAGATAAGCCTCAAAGTTTTTCTCAAAATAAATCCAAGAAGTCATATCTTCTACATCTAATTGCGATTTCGGCGCATCTTGATACAAAGGAATCCGAGTCCGAATTTCATCTTGCAGCAATTGAGGTAAATCTGTCCAACTTTTGACTTTGGAACCAGTGGCGCTGTAAATCATGTTACCGGGCAGATTTCCCATTTTCATCCAAGCCAGCCACGGCCCAATTCTATCCCAACTCAGAATTACTTGAGAAACTGAAACAAGTTCGGGATCTAATAATTCCGCCGTGGGTACAGTCAGCTTAAACAATTCCGCAGCTTGATAAATCGGATTGGGACTGTAATCGGCCAATCTCGGATCTCCAGCTAAAGGATTGGGATAGTTGGGAAATAAGTCAAAGCTAAAAGTTGTAATTTCTCCATCTACTTTCGCCGGGAAAATGCCTTGAAAATAACCTTGAACAGGGTTGTTAGCAACGTGTGCAACTGTGAGGACTTCTCCTGTCCAAGGATTCTCCCATTTGTGGAGAATTTCTCCGCTGTTGGGATCGAGATAGTAAGTTAGTTCTCGCGAGGTGAATTCCCAGCCGCCATCGCCGTCAGCAATACACCTGCTCGCACTCATCCCAACTATTTTGAACAAGCGCTTTTTCGGTTCGTTAGGAACAAAAGAATAAATCGCGCCGTTCCAGGTGAGAAATGTGGCTTCACCGTCTAGGGAACTGCGGGTTTTCACCCATTCCTTGGCATCAAATTATTGTACTAAAACCATACCGCAGGCTCCTGTAAAGTGTCGATGTTTTTGTGCAGCGGATTTGACATTTTCTCCTCAGAGTCAACTGCTGCTAACAATGCGGGGCTACTGGCGCTCTTGCTATCAGATTGGTTCCGACAAAATGTCAACCGCCGCATCGCGGACTAATATCCGCTGTTCCTGTTGATAC
Organism: Microcoleus sp. Aus8_D2; assembly: GCF_036702665.1. NCBI lineage: Bacteria > Bacillati > Cyanobacteriota > Cyanophyceae > Oscillatoriales > Microcoleaceae > Microcoleus > Microcoleus sp. Aus8_D2. The sequence continues at coordinate 254,204 of NZ_JAUBUN010000001.1, read as the reverse complement.
CAGGGCCTCGATTTCCCTCTTCTTTCGGTTTAGCTTTGTTCACTCGCAAGGGGCGCCCCATCCACTCTGCACCGTCTAATGCGGTAATTGCAGCGTTTTCTTGGGCATCCTCCATCATCTCAACAAATGCAAAACCGCGCATCCGACCGGTTTCCCTGTCGGTAGGTAAGACAACTCGCTTAACTGTGCCGTACTCTGCAAATACTGATTTCAGGTCTTCTTCGGTGGCGCGGTAGGACAGATTTCCAATATAAATAGTCATGTCGATCGAACTGAACTTGTTGTGCTACCCATAATAACCTGTTCAATTGACTCTCAAGTGCCATCTAGCTAACAACAGGCAAATCGCCTTTGAACTAAAAGGGTTTGCCGCACTGACAAACCCTTTGTACTGACTGCAATAGTTAGTGCTTGTCCTTAGTCGATCGAGATCGACTGAGGCCCCGTGCTTTTAGCGTTGGTGGCTTCGGCTGCGGGATTCGTGTAGGAAGTTGAACCGGCTTGTTCGTCGATCCAGCTTCTAACGGGATCTTCGTGAAGGTTGAGTCGAAGCAGGCCAGAAAAAAATCCGCCCGCAAAGGCGATCGGCTGTTGGATCAATTCTTTGACCACTGGGATGAGTTCGTCGAGGAACATTCAAGAGTCTCCTTGTGCTGCTGGGGTTCTACTTTTACTGTACCGTTTGTACGGAGATACTGGCAGCCGACTGCAAAAAAAGGGCGATCGAGCCTGTTAAAGATGGGCCAACCCATGCTGCAAAAAACGCTTGCGGGCAATTTTCCGGCAAATGATTTATAATGCTAATCAGTTTGTTTACAAAATTTTATGTGCCGTTTGCTTGGCTACCTCGGCGAGCCGATTTTACTCGATACTATTCTGTACAAGCCGGAACATTCGCTAATTGTGCAGAGTTACGAACCCCGCGAAATGACTTCTGGCGTGCTCAACGCTGACGGTTTTGGCATCGGTTGGTATCACGCGCACCTCGATACTGACCCGTTTACTTATAAAAATGTACAGCCTATTTGGAACGACATCAATCTTCCGAGTATCAGCCGATACGTTGAATCAAAATGCGCGATCGGATACGTTCGCAGTGCAACTTCAGGACAAGCTCTTGATTTGAGCAACTGTCAGCCGTTTGTGCACGATCGCCTGTTGTTCGTCCACAACGGCTTCGTGCAGAATTTTCGGCAAAGTCTTTACAGATTAATTCGCGATCGGCTGTGCGATACCCTTTATCAATCAATTAACGGCACTACAGATTCAGAGCACATCTTCGGCTTATTTGTCAATGAATTAACAGCCGGCAATCTGACTCTAGAAGCTGCTTTGCAAAACTCCCTAAAAACCTTGGCTGAACTAGCAAACCTTCACCAAGTCGAATTTTCAGCTAATATCATTATCAGCGACGGACACCAGCTCGTGGCCTCTCGCTTTGCTTTCCCAAAAGTCCCTCCTTCCCTGTATTGGCTGCGGGACGATTTAAATTTCCCCAATTCTGTCATCATTGCTTCTGAGCCTTTATTTAGTGGCAATTGGCACGAGTGTCCAGAACAGAGCATTATCAGTACGGGAGTAGACGGTGAGATCCAAATCTATCCAATCTTGTAGAGAGGCAATTTATCACGATTTGCAGCAGTGTCGCAGTCGCACTTTCAAGCTATTTGCAGACATCGATTACGATACTTTCTGCCGTCAAGCTCATGCTGATTTCAGCCCGGTTGGCTGGCACTTAGGTCACATTGCTTATACTGAGGATTTGTGGCTGTTGCAGCGATGTGCTGGGTTAAAGCCAGTTTTTCCTGAGTATCACCAACTGTTTGCTGCGGATATTTTGCCGAAAAAACAACGGGTGTTTTTGCCTGCGTTGCCCGAAGTTGAATTGTATCTGGATGCGGTACGAAAAAAGGTCTTAGATTATTTGGAAGTTGCGCCGATCGCACAACAGGAACGTCTCTGGCGGTTTATTATTCAGCACGAAAGCCAGCACTGCGAAACTGTTGCTTTTGTGTTGCAAATGCTTCGGAAGGAAGAAGGAAGTTCGGCAGCGGATTTTGTAACGGATGTAACGGATGTAACGGATAGAAGGCATCAGGAAGAAGGAAGTTCGGCAACGGATTTTGTAGCGGATGTAGCGGATGTAACTGATAGAAGGAATCTGGAAGAACAAGGATTAATTACCGATTCCCAATTCCCAATTCCCAATTTCCAATTCCCAATTTCCAATTCCCCATCCCCAATGCCCAATGCCCACCCTTCGACTTCGCGAGCGGGCAAGATGCCCAATGCCCACCCTTCGACTTCGCGAGCGGGCAAGATGCCCAATGCCCAATGCCCACCCTTCGACTTCGCGAGCGGGCAAGATGCCCCATGCCCCATGCCCCATGCCCACCCTTCGACTTCGCGAGCGGGCAAGATGCCCCATGCCCCATGCCCACCCTTCGACTTCGCGAGCGGGCAAGATGCCCCATGCCCCATTCCCCATGCCCCATCCCCCATTCCCGATTCGACGATCGCAATTGCGGGCGGGGAATTTTATATGGGAAGCGATGCTGCTGAGGCTTTGGATAACGAGCGATCGCGCCACTTGTGTTATTTAGAAACATACGCGATCGATCGCTATCCCGTGACTTGCGGTCAATACCGAGATTTTATGGCATCCGGCGGCTATCAGAACCGCGATTGGTGGTCTGCTGAGGGCTGGGAATGGCAAAAAGTTCATTTAGTCGATCGCCCGCTTTACTGGTCAGAAAATCCAGCTTTCAACAACCATCCAGTTTGTGGCGTCAGTTGGTACGAAGCCCAAGCTTACTGCAACTTCGCCGGCAAGCGTTTACCATCGGAAGCCGAATGGGAGAAAGCAGCGAGTTGGGATGGGACAAATCAAATATATCGCACCTATCCTTGGGGAGAAGCACCGCCAAATGCCAGCCTGTGCAATCACGGGAACAATCTCGCAAATACTTCGCCTGTTGACGCTTTTCCTAAAGGAGCGAGTGCAGCGGGCTGCGGCGATATGTTGGGTAATGTCTGGGAGTGGACTGCTTCCATCTTTGACGCCTATCCGGGATTTGAAAGTTATCCTTACAGGGGATACTCGGAAGTTTATTTTGATGGAGAGCACCGGGTTTTGAAAGGCGGGAGTTGGGCAACTTTTCCTCAAGCACTGCGATCGAGTTTTCGGAATTGGTACTATCCGGGCGTGCGGCAAATTATCGCGGGTTTTCGCTGCGCTAAGTAGTTCGTCACCTCCTTAGAACTGCCATCAAATAGGTTCGTAGTGAGGACTTTAGTCCGCAGGAAATTCAGAGGACTAAAGTCCTCACTACAAACCTGTAAGATTTATTTTAGGGATAGCATATAAATTAATTAAAAGTAAATCTCACATAAGATTTGTTTGCTAGCTGTAAAAGTTTTTGTCATGGAAAAATACCCCTTCAAAAAAAAATTGTGAATTATTTAATAATTTACGTTGATATTTTTTGAATTTTCAATGGCGGGTGCGATCGCCATCTGGTGAGAAAATACAGAACGCAGATCGGCATAAAAAATCTAGCTTGAGCGCGATATTTAGCAACGCGACTATGTGTTATACCGATTGGTGGATCTTAATTTTACTCTATGAAATCCCCAAGACTGTCCGACACGACAAACTCAGCTTCAAGTAAGGAAAACAGGCTGCATTTAGAGCGACTGGTGAGCGCTGCGGCACCCACACCCGCAGAAATCAATGCTGGCAGCGATGCAGTTAGCGGGTTGACTCAAAACCCCAAAACCCTGCCTCCCAAGTATTTCTACGACGATCGCGGCTCGAAGCTGTTCGAGTTGATTTGTCAGTTGCCAGAATACTACTTAACGCGCACTGAAACGGCGATTTTGCAAGAGTGCGCAGGGGCGATCGCCCATGTGACGGGCAAGTGCGAAATCGTCGAACTCGGCAGCGGCAGTTCCACCAAAACCCGGATTCTCCTCGATGCTTACAGCAAATTGGAATATCCGCTGCACTATTTGCCGATCGACATCAGCCCTAGTATCCTAGAAAGCAGCGCTTGTCAACTGTTGGCAGATTATCCCTCGCTCAAGATTCACGGACTTGTCAGCACATACGAATTAGCCTTAGCTAAAATTGCACCGTCGCCGCTGCCAACCCGAATGATTTGCTTTCTAGGCAGTACCCTCGGCAATCTCAACCCTCAAGAATGCGATCTATTCTTCTCGCAAATTGTCGGTGCATTGCAGCCGGGAGAGTATTTTTTGCTCGGAATTGACTTAGACAAATCTAAGGATATTTTAGAGCCTGCCTACGATGACAGTCAAGGAGTGACCGCAGCCTTTAACTTGAATATGCTGCGACATTTAAATCGGAAGTATCAGGGAAATTTTGATTTAGCCCAGTTCGAGCATTGGGCTTTTTACAATCAAGAACAATGTCAAATTGAAATGCACTTGAAAAGCAAGAAAGCGCAAACAGTGAACTTGCGCGCGCTCGATTTAACGGTGGAATTTGCAGCAGGAGAAACTATCCGCAGCGAAATTTCCCGCAAATTTAATCTCAATACTGTCAAGGAAGAACTTTCGCAGCACGGTTTAAAGCCTGTACAAGTTTGGACAGATCCTAATCAGTGGTTCGGCTTGATGCTTTGTCAAGCTTAGTTATTAGTCATCAGTCATCAGTCATCAGTCATCAGTCATCAGTCATTAGTCATCAGTCATCAGTCATCAGTCATTAGTCATTAGTCATTAGTCATTAGTCATTAGTCATTAGTCATTAGTCATTAGCCATCAGTCATTAGCCATCAGTCATTAGTCGTTACTTGAAGGTTGGGTTTCGTTCCACTGGTACCGCCTTCTTCCTTACTTCTTCTTTGCTTCCTTCCTTCCCAATTCCCAATTCCCAATTCTCCATTCACCATGCGCTATTCTCCATTCCCAAGGACTAATAGACCTCTTGCAAAAATAGCTAGGAACGGGCTCTTATAGCCCGTTCCACAAAGCAACTTTTTCTGTGGAACGGGCTATAAGAGCCCGTTCCAAAATTTGATCGAAAAGACTTTTGCAAGAGATCTAATGACTAACGACTAATGACAAATGACCAATGACCAATGACCAATGACTAATGACTAATTAACAAATTGGCCACTGTCCGGGTTTTACGGCGTGAATGTACTCGCTGCCCGAAGTCGGCCATCCCCGCTTGTAATAGGCTTCCTCGGGCTTCCCCCAGCCCAACTGCAACAAAATTTCGAGAAAATCCAACTTTTCCCACTTCGAGAGACTCGCCCATTCTGTACGCTGGGCTAGAGGTTCTACGTCTCTAGGAGCGATCGCTCGAAAATCCTTCCCGCTGTTAATACTCAAATACAAATCCATCCCCGCAGTTACCCGCTGCCAGAATTCCAACATCGCAGTCTTAGCAGCCTTCAGCGTCATCAAATCGATCGGTAGAGCAATTAATTCGTCATCCACCGCCGGATAGCGCAGAGTATTCCCTTTAACCGTCATCTCCCGCCAGACAATCCCAGAAACTTGATGTTCCCGCTGGTATTCGTGCACGGCTGCCTTAAAATTTTGATAAGCAGTGAACTTTTGAACGCCCTCCGATTTGAGAAAGCGGTCAATCACGGGGTTCCCTGTAGCAGGAGTTTCAGTCAAACTCAGGCGCCGTCCGTACAAACAGGCTTGGCGCTCTTCTTCGAGAATTTTAATCAGTTGGGCCGTGCTGTAAACCTTGGACATCTTTATTCAGGCAAAATCTATTGATTTGCGGGTCGGGCTGGTTTTCTCGGCTAATTTTCAGTAAAGATTGTTTGTTTTTTGAGCAATATCACTTTTGCCGTTATTGTAACTTTTCTTTGTGCTTAATTCTAGTGAGACAGTTTACAGGAGTTGGGCCCAGAAATCCTGAAAGGTTCTTGAAAAAAGCAGTTAATCACGATACAGAATTGCGAGTTAGGCTGTCCGCTGCGTGGCGGGCTTACCTCGCAGGATTTTTCGCAAAAACAAAGCCCCCTTGAATGAGGGGGCTAAACTGACTTAGAGGTGTGGGAGTTATATTTGGCGAGTCGAATAACCCGAAAAAAAAAGCAGCATTCGCACTTGCTGTCAACTACCAAAACTCAAATTTTCACTCTCAAAGCTTAGTAGCGTCGTGAAGAGCGATTGTTGTCGCCCCAGCCACCGCCGCCCGAGGAGCGTTTGTTGTTGTTGTTTTCGCGAGGTTTGGCTTTGTTGACTTTCAAGTCGCGGCCCATCCACTCAGCACCGTCTAGAGCTGCGATGGCTGCTGCTTCTTCTGTCTCGCTTGCCATTTCCACAAAAGCAAAACCCCGCATTCTGCCTGTTTCCCGGTCCACTGGCACTTGGACGCGGCTTACAGTACCGTACTCGGCAAATACTTCGCTGAGGTCGTCTGATGTGACCTCATATGAAAGATTACCCACGTAAATCGACATAAAATCTCCAGAATCATTAGGGTGCAGAGACTTAGATTCGGAGAGACGCTTGTAAATAAACACCAACAAACTACGCAACCGAATTTAATTCTTGAAAAACTACTATAACATGAAGCCAGCAGAATCAGCAATTGGCTGTCATAATTTTCAATTTTGGGCGCCGTCGGGTAGTCTCCGACAAAAAGTATTCTTGATAACTGACATCTTGCACTGTTGGTGTCGTCAGCTTGGTTTTTGGCTGGGGATCGAGCTGAAGGCTGAGATTTTTCGTCGCTGTTAGCTGGTTGATTGGGTTTTATTGAGAATATTGCCCGATCTCAGTTATAACTGACATCACGCTCTTTTCTGGCGGGGCAGGCATCGTGCCTGTGCCATCAGAGATAAATATTTTTAGCCTCGGATTCATCTTCAGAGTCAATTTCCAATCTTCAATCTCCCGTCTCCCATCGAATTAGATTTAGCGGCCTGCAATGGCGACCCAAAAATAATTCTCAAAAGATTTCTTAGCAATATCTACGCGCATTTTTCTACCCCAAGTATAGATATCAAAGCTAACGCGAGATCGATCGCCCTGGGCAGAACTTTCCTCTTGAATTGCGACATTTCCCAACAGCGCCACCCAGTGACTAGGATAAGGGAGCAAGGGCAGTTTGTTGCCCAGCATTCCTTCAGCGGTAATCAAAGCAAAAGCAAATCCCCCAGCTTGAATCGCCTCATCGGCGGCCCGCAGCGCTGGAAGATCGCCGCTGAAATAAGCGTAGTGAGATTTTACATCGAGGCCGCTCAAAATTTCTCGCGCCCAGCCGGCCATTTCCCAAGATTTGGTCATCCCGCTGATGTTGCGGACAATTTCTGGGGCGTTTGCTTCTATGGGAAATATCAAATTTTCTGATTCCCGCAGCGCTGATAAAACCATCCAGTCTACTTGAGGCATCCGCAAATTGCCTTTGCTTTGCCGCAGCGTCATTGAGGGAGAAATCGATCGCATAGATTGAGTGCGAAAATGGCCGGTTTCCCAAAGATGGCGGCAGATTTCGACGTAGCGGAGGGGGCGGCGCGTCAAGAGTGTAAAGGTGACGGCGGCGGGGCCGCAAAAAGGCTGTCCGCCTTGATTTACTTGGAAAGGATCGAGGATGCGATCGCGCATTTCGGCGATGATTTGGGTTTTGTTTAAAGCGGGCCAAAAGCTGCGCAGATTCGAGCATTCAAATTCGGAAATTGCCCGCTCTGCCTGCTGTAGCTCGATTTCGTGTGGCTGTTGGGAACTGGAACTCGCAACTGCGATCGAATTGTCTGATTGTGTCATTTTTGTGATAAGTCGGATGTCTGAATATTTGCCTGTAATTAATTACTTATGCGACCGCACTCGCTCGGGATAGATCGATATTATTAGATTGGTGAATTAGATTTTTTTATGCACCGCAGAGGGCGCAGAGAACGCAGAGCAAGAGAGAAGAAGAGATATCTCGATAAATTTTTTCTTCTTCCTTCTTTCTTCTTCCTTCTTCCTTCTTCCTTCTTCCTTCTTCCTTCTTCCTTCTTCCTTCTTCCCCCTTACCATTTTCCTGGGATTGAGTCCTTGAGTCTCAATTCTTCTCGACTGACTAGAGCTTCGTAGTAATCTGGTTTGATTTCTAGGGCGACTCCGTAGGAGCTAATGGCGTCTTGAGTCCGCTGCAATTTTTGCAAAACGTCGCCCCGCTGCGCCCAAGCTTCCCAGTTGTCGGGCTTGAGTTGAATCACTTGGTCAAAAGCGACGAGTGCTTCGGAATAGCGCTGCATTTTCCCCAGCACCAGGCCTCGCTGCACCCAGCCTTGATAGCTGTCAGACCAGATACTAATTGCTCGATCGTATGATGCTAGACTTTGTTCGTACTGCTGCAAATTTGACAGGGCGTTGCCGCGTTTCAACCAAGCTTCAAAATTGTCTGGCACGTTTTTAATTACGCGGTTGTAAGCTGCGATGGCTTCTTCGTAACGCTGCAATTTTTCCAGTGCTGCTCCTTGCTGTAACCCTACTTTTGATGTGATTTCTGCTTCGGAACTCAGAGATATTACTTTGTCATAACAGGCGATCGCTTCTTCGTATTGCTCCAATTTTTCTAGAGCTTCGCCTCGCAAATTCCAAGCTTCTAGAAAATTACCTTCAATTTGGAGGGCATTGCTGTAAGCGATTATCGCATCTTTGTAGCGTTCCAATTCTGCTAGGGCGATGCCTCTACCCAGCCAAGCTTCGGGGAAATTCGGATTAATTTGAATGGCTCGGTCAAAAGCAGCGATCGCACCTTCATAATCTCTCGATTCTGACAGTGTTTGACCGCGCCCGATCCATGCTTCGGGATAAACAGGATTCATTTGAATTGCCCGATCGAAACAAGCAATTGCCGCATCGGGCCACTGGTGTTTGACGGCCATGCCTTTATAAAACCAAGCTTCGCAGTCGTTGGGTTGCAGTTGCAGTACGCGATCGTAAGCTGTGACCGCTTCTGCATATTTGTGCAATTTTGCGGAAGCAATGCCCCGATTGAACCAAGCTAGACTATTTTGTGGTTGCAGTTTCAGGGCGCGATCGTAAGAAGTTACAGCTTCAGCGTAGCGTTCCGCCTTCATTAGAGCCAAACCTCGGTTCAGCCAAGCTTCCCAATTAGTCGGGACGAGTTTCAGGGCGCGCTCGTAAGCCGCCACAGCCTCAGCGTAGCGCTCTGCTTGCAGCAACACGCTGCCTTGTCTATACCACATCGCGGGCAAATTCGGATGAATTTGGGTTGCTTTTTTGTAACAGCTTGCTGCTTTCTCCCACTGCTGCAATTCCTCTAAAACTCTGCCCTGCTGATACCAAGCTTCGTGCTTTTCTGGATTGATTTCAATTGCTTTGTCTAAAGCCACGATCGCTTCTGAGTGATTCTGCAAACTTAACAGTGCTGTGCCGCGCAGCATCCAAGCCCAATATTCTTCTGGATTAATTGCTATAGCTCGATCGCAACACACCACTGTTTCGGCCCAGGAGTGCAGTTGCTTGTAAGCTTTGCCCAGATTCAGCCACGCCCTGTCCCAGTCCGGCTTAATTTGCACCGCTTTTCCGTAGCAAATGATTGCCGCTTCGTACCTTCCCGATGCGTAATGTCTATTGCCCCGATCGTAATCTGGAAATGCTGCCAAAATTCTTAAAATCGGCGGCAGCAGAGCTGATTGGGGGTTTGAGGAGTTTTCCGTGGCATTGGTCGAGAGGTCTGGCATACGCCTTGCACATCAAAAGATTTAGTGGGATCACAAGCTGGCGGTCTTATATATTAACTTATGCTTTTCTTAACTCGCTGCTGTTTTGAGACAAATTTACCATATCAGGTCTGGTCTGCTGTGACAAATTATATTTACTTAACTGTATGTGTATAAAATCATGCACTGCCCCACTTTCGGTACACGACTGTAGAATACAGGCAGGACAAAAATAAATATGTCATGATTCAGATTTCAAACCAAATTTAATATGTTACTTCTGCACGCATTTTTAGATTTCACGGACTGCTTTATGGACGGAGATCGGGGGTCGATCGACTCTAGCCCCAATTATTGGTACGAAGGGCATTGCCCTCAAAGCGGCGAGCTGCTGAGATTGCCACGTACTCGAATGTCTGAAGAGATCGCCAGGGGTTTGATGGAATACCTTGCTGCTGACGATTCCTACGATCGCGAGGGCAAGATGTACGGCATATTGCTGGTAGAGATGCCTTGGGGAGAGCAGCGGATTCTCAAAGCATTTTCGGGGCTGCTGAACGGTTGCAGCGTTGTTGACGGCTGGGTGCCGCCGATTCCGGGACGATCGCGAGTTGCATTCGAGGAAGCCCGGGCTTTGAGTCAATTGGAGGCGATGAAACAGGAATTGATTGCACTCAAGCAACTCCCGCAGCGACAAGAGTATGCAGCCTTATGCGAGGAGTTTGAATTGCAATTGCAAGTGGTGAATGCGCGCCACCGTAATTGCAAGCAGCAGCGAGATGAAAAACGCCAGTTACTGTGTGAAACTCTGCCAGCAGAAACACTCGAAATAGCCCTGGAACAACTGAATCAAGCAAGCCGTTTGGAGGGAATTGAACGCAGGCAATTGAAACGGCGGCGGGATGAAATATTGCAGCCGCTAAAACAATTAATTGATGCTGCGGATGAGCGGATGCGGATGCTGAAACAGGGACGAAAAGAACTTTCCCGCGAACTTCAGGCGCAGATGCACGCGGCTTACACCCTGGTGAATTTTTTGGGGGAATCGCGATCGATCTCCTCATTAATGCCAACTAATTCTATTCCCACTGGTACCGGCGACTGCTGCGCGCCAAAATTGCTCCACTGCGCGGCTGTACACAATCTGAAACCGTTAGCAATGGCTGAGTTTTGGTGGGGGCCGCCATCGGGTGACAAAGTTCCGGGAGAATTTTACGGTGCTTGCGGCGATCGCTGTCAGCCGCTGATGGGTTTTTTGCTGTCAGGATTGGCTCAAAATCCAATTGTTTCGGGGCCGAAAGCTTACCCGGCTTTTACATCGTCAGCTAATAGCAAAATTCTGTCAAAAGTCGCATCAAAAAACAGTGTAAATCAGTCTTTTAATGGTGGCATCGAAGCCCGCCCGACAAGTCAGACTTTGAGGGGCAGGCTCCATGCCCACCCCACAAATCTCAAAAAATTTGGTGGAACTGGCATCTTGCCCGTTACCAATCCCCAGGAAATGCTGCCAATTATTTATGAAGATAAATGGTTAATTGCAGTCAATAAACCCTCAGGTTTGCTGTCAGTTCCAGGTCGTTATCTAGAAAATCAAGATAGCGTTTTGAGTCGCTTGCAAAACTTGTTACTGGACGGGTTAGAATTGACGGCGGTGCATCGGTTAGATTTAGGAACATCTGGGATTTTGTTGCTGGCGCGGGACAAAGAAACCAGCAGTCAACTAAGCCTGCAATTTGAGAAACGGCGGGTTCACAAAGTTTATGAAGCTGTGCTTTCGGGGACTGTCAACATAGAGGCGGGGACGATCGAACTCCCGGTAAAAGAAGACCCAAAAAATTCCCTAGTTCAGCAAGTTAATTGGGAGTGCGGAAAACCCAGCGTTACTCGGTTTCAGGTAATGGCGAAGGAGGGAAATCATAGTCGCGTGGAGTTTTGGCCGCTGACGGGACGCACTCATCAATTGAGGGTTCATGCGGCGGATGTCCGAGGGTTGGGAATGCCGATTTTGGGCGATCGACTTTATGGATGTCGCGCTGCTGCGAGCCGGCTACATTTGCACGCACGGGAACTTTCCTTTGAGCATCCGCAGTTGGGACAAAGGCTCAGCTTACAGGCGGCGACGCCATTTTGATCGCGCGCGTTAATTGATAGCGCAATCTGTGATGCAGTTAACATTTTCTGGGTGGGTTTCTGGGGCTTAAGAAACCGGGTTTTTATAGAGATTTAGGGTTTTTGGCAAGTATTGGGGAGAAAAACCCGGTTTCTGGGTGGGTTTCAAGTAGGTGAGAATTCAATACGGTTTACTTAAGACAGATCCCCCCCTAACCCCCCTGATCAAGGGGAGTAGGGGGTGGGACAAGAAGCTCTTAAAGTCAACCCCTACTCCCCTACAACCAGGGGAGTAGGGGTCGAGTAGGGGGTATGCGAGGGGGATCTCCGGGCATAAATAGTGTTAAGTGAACCGTATTGGGTTAGAATTTGCTAATTGAAGAGTGAATGGGCTAACAGGGCGGCTTGAGTGCGATCGCGCAAATTCAATCTACTCAAAATATTTGTGACATAGTTCTTGACTGTATTTTCCGACAAAAATAAGGTTTGAGCAATCTCTCGGTTGTTCGCGCCGGAAGCTATTAGACGCAATACTTCTAATTCTCTGGGGGTGAGTTGTTCTAATTCTGGGGGAGAAACTACGGCGGGAGTTGTTACCGCAGGTGTCATCAAAGCTTTTTCAAACAATCCGGGGCCGAGTTGGGTGTGTCCTTTGTAAACAGCGCGAATTGCTAGGGCTAGTTCGTCGGGTTCGGTGTCTTTTAGCAGGTAGCCTTTGGCGCCGAGTCGCATGGCTTGGCTGACGTATTCGTCGTCGTCAAAGGTGGTTAAGACTAGGACTTTGGTGTCGGGATGGGATTTGGCGATGGCTGCGGTTGCTGCTACGCCGTCCATCACGGGCATCCGAATGTCCATCAGTACGATGTCGGGCTCTAATGTGGGGATTTGGTCGATCGCCTGTTGTCCGTTTTCGGCTTCGCCTATTACTTGCATATCTGAGTAGCATTCTAGCATACTTTTGATGCCGCGGCGTATTATATGGCGATCGTCTACTAGCAATATTTTAATCATATATCAATCCTCTAAAACAATCACAGTAAGATAGGTTCGTAGTGAGGACTGAGCGTCCGCATTAAACCGTAAAACAGTAAGACAGGTTAGTAGTGAGGACTGAGCGTCCGCATTAAATTCGGAAGGACTAAAGTCCTCACTACGAACTAACTTGGAAGGACTAAAGTCCTCACTACGAACTAACTTGGAAGGACTAAAGTCCTCACTACGAACTGACTTGGAAGGACTAAAGTCCTCACTGCGAACTAACTTGGAAGGACTAAAGTCCTCACTACGAACTAACTTGGCTAAATGTTTTGAGAGGGCAAGGAAACGGAAATTCGGCAACCGTTTCCTGACTCGCTATAAATCGCAAATTGACCTCCCGCTGCGGCCACTCGTTCTCGCATTCCTTGCAGTCCAAATCCTGTGGTATTTTGCGCCGGATCGAAGCCTTGGCCGTTGTCAGAAATCGATAAATAAATCTGTCCGGCCTGTTGCTGCAATCCAACTGTTACCATTGTTGCATTGGCGTGTTTGTGAATATTTGTCAGGGATTCTTGCACAATTCTGTACAGTGTGGTATTCATTTCTTGAGAGAGCGGAACTGGTAAACGGATTGACTTGGATACTTCGATCGCTCTCAGGCGCTGAAAATCTTGCAGTAGTTTGTCGATCGCACTTTCGAGCGACAATCCCTGCAAAGGGTTCGATCGCAAAACCGACACTGATTTGCGAATTTCTAAGAATGCTTCCGATCCGAGTTGTTTGGCTTGTTTCAGAAACTCCAGCGCTTTCTCATCCTCGGATTTCCAGAACAATAGGGCGTTGTTGAGCTGAATTGTTTGAGCCGCCAGGGTGTGCCCGAGTCCGTCGTGGATTTCGCGAGCAATGCGGTTGCGTTCTTGCAGTGTTGCTTGGTCTTCTATGCGCAGTGCATAGTGGCGCAGTTGCTCGTTAGTTATGGCTAATTTGTCGTGGGCAATTTCTAATTCCTCTCGGCTTTGGCGTTCGGCAATTAAGGCATTTATTAATAGTAAGGCAAATACTAAGGTCAATCCAAATAATAACACGTTGCTCAGGCGCCATTCCCAAACTGTGGGGATGACTTTTCCCCGTAAAATTGGTTTAGATAAAATCAGCCAGCTATAGGAGATTAGGGCTAAACCCAAGACTGTGACTTGTCCGGGCTGCCGGAAAATCAGGCAACTCCGCATCAGCAGCACGAGAAATAGCAAAAAGCTCGATCGGCTAGATAAGCCTTCGCACACAATCGGCAGTAAAATTAAGCTGAATTCGAGGGCGGTAAATAAAAGTTTTCTACCCAGCCGCACTGTTGGTAAACGCAACCCGATGAGGCAGAAAAGTGCGATCGCGCCTACACGCAACAGCGGCGACCAAAACGATCGAAACGGGTGCAGCACTTCCATGAATGCTGCTGTCGCCAGCAGCAGCCACTCCAAATACAGCAATAAACGAAAGGATGGATAGGTCAAGCGAAGCATAGAACTTTTTCCCATCAATATCTGGAGCGATTCAAGTAATGGCGCTGACTTAATTATAGATGGTATCTTGGAGTCAAAAAACATATTACCCCCTTATGGTGAAGGAAGAAGAAAGAAGGAAGAAGGAAGAGGGAAGATTTTTCTAACTCTCCCACTCTCCCCTTCTGGGTTTTGCGATAACAGACAATTTATATAGCAACCGCGCCCGACGCTTAGGACGTTCTTAATGTCCGAGTCCCCATGCGGTCGATTTATTTTAGATCGCGACGATAAATAAAGCCTTTTTCCGACTTCACGCTTGACGAATTCCTTTTGGTATATGTGTAGCAGCTTAGCGAACGTGCGATCGATCGCGCTAGAGCCTTTTTGGCTGATTTTGAGGTGTGGGACTAGGAAAAAAGTCACAAGCCCCATGTGCTTTTTGACTGGTGAGGTTAGGAGGATTGCGTCATGCGCCGATCGATTTTACGCTATAACATTGGTGGAACAAGGTTAATTTGAGGCCGTGAATCATGAAAAGTACGATCGCACCAGCATTTATTCTCGCCGGTGTCATGTTAATTGGCGGTTTGTCGGCTTGTGCCCCATCTAACACCCCGGAAGCTTCGGAATCTAATGCAGCTAAGGAAAATCCCGTAAGTTCAGCGAAACCGAAGGCGGATGCTGTTTCCTCCGATACTGCTAAATCGGATGCGACTGCGGCGACTCAAGTCAGTTCATCGGAAACGAAGGCGGATGCTGCTTCTTCCGATGCTGCTAAACCTGACGTGGTGGCTGCAAATCCCACAAATTCCCAGAAACCGAAGCTTTCTGATGCTGAACGCGCACAGAAGCGCAAGGAAGTTAGTGAAAAACTCGCAAAGGTACTCACGGCTGAGCAATACAAACAGTTGAACGCTAAGCTGAAGTCTGGTGAAAAAATGCGTAAAGCTTTGACTGAAATTAATCTCACTGCTGAACAGAAGCCAAAAGTTAAGGCGATTCTTAAGGAGGCTTATCCTCGCGCCGCACAAAACCTTCAAAAATCCTCGGAAACTAAGCCGCAGTAATGCCGTGAAAGCACGTTTTGTGCGATCGCAATTATAAGGTTTTTGGATTTGTGTAGGGTGCGTCAGGAAGTTAATTTTTTTTGCATTGCTGGTTGTGTTGTCTGACGCACCCTCCCAGAGAAAAGTTTTTGGATTTGTGTAGGGTGCGTCAGGAAGTTGATTTTTTTTTTGCATTGCTGGTTGCTTTGTCTGACGCACCCTCCAAGAGACTGGTATTGTCTAAATCTTAGATTGAGAGGTTGACCGCAGATTTAAGGCAGATAGACGCAGATAGACGCAGATAAATTCAAGATTGGAAAGCGAGTTATATAAAAGGTCTGACAACTGTTATTAAAAGTAAGATCTATTTTTATAGGAGGTTGGTGATGATTGAGGAAATTATTAATGACAGTCGAAATGGCACTCGCCCTAAAGTTGATGCGGAAAATCTGAAGCCAAACGAACAATCAACAAACCGGATTGAAATTGTTGATGAAACTCCCAAAAATAATAATTTTTCTGAACTTTGTGAAAAAGCTCAAACCTTACCGGAAAGCGAACCTATAAATAGTGTTGTCGCAGCCGAAAACAAACCTGAAAAAGTGCTTGCGAAAGGGCGGATTGCACTGTTTTTATTGATATTGTTGCTGGTGGGAGGTTTGGGTTTTTTGGTTTGGCAGCGGGCGATCGCTCCGAAACCGGAAAAAGCAAGCCGCCGCAGTGGTAAAATGCAGGTGACTCCGGTAATGGTGGCGGCGGTAACTAAAAAAACGGTGCCGATTCAACTACAGGCGATCGGCAACGTGCAATCTGGTGCTACTGTTTCGGTGACTGCACAGGCTAGCGGGCGGATTACTGGGGTTTATTTCAAGAAAGGGCAAGAAGTTAAGAAAGGACAGTTGCTGTTCTCGATCGACGATCGCTCTCAAACTGCATCGATCCAACAAGCTCAAGGCATTGTAGCAAAAGACCGAGCGCAGGTGCAACAAGCCATGTCAAATCTTGCTAAAGACCAAGGGATTGTCGAACAAGCTAGGGCGACTCTGGATAAGGATAGGGGAATTGTCGAACAAGCTAAGGCGACTCTGGAAAAAGATAAGGGTGTTGTCGAACAAGCGAGAATGACTCTGGCGAAGGATAAGGGAATTGTCGAACAGGCGAAAATGACTTTGGAAAAAGACCAAGGTGCAGTCAAACAGGCGATCGCCACTTTAACAAAAGATCGAGCGCAAGCCGAATATGCCGCAGCCCAAAGTCAACGTTACGCAGAGCTCTACAAACAAGGAGTAGTCAGTCAAGATCAAGCGGAACAATATGCTACCAGCAGTCGAGCGGCGGCGGCAACGGTTGAACTTGACAAACAGGCGATCGCAAATGCGGAAACTGCCCTGAAGAGCGATCGCATTGGCATCACGAATGCGGAGGCTGCTGTCAAAGGTGACGAGGTGGCGATCGCAAATGCGGAAACTGCCCTGAAGAGCGATTTAATCGGAATTGAGAACGCTCAGACGGCGGTGAAGAGCGATTTAGTAGGGATTGAGAATGCTCGGTCTGTCGTGGAGGGCGATCGATCGGCGATCGAGGGTGCTCAGGCTAGTGTTAGCGCTGACGGCGGCACTTTGCAAAACGCTCAAGTGCAATCATCCTATACTAAGGTGTTTTCGCCGATCGACGGACGCGCCGGAAACGTCCTAGTCACAGAAGGTAATGTGGTACAACCAAGCACCGACAAACCCTTAGTAACCATCTCCAAAATTAATCCCATTCAAGTTGCCTTTTCCGTTCCTGAATCGAACTTACCAGACATCCAAAAATACGCAGAAAACGGCAAGCTGAAAGTTGATGTCACCTTTGCAGGAAACAATAAACCGATATCAGGAACTTTGTCCTTTGTCAACAACACGGTTGACAACGCTACAGGTTCAATTCAACTGATCGGTGATTTCAATAATTCCGACGGGAAACTATTCCCCGGTCAATTCGTCAATACTACATTAACCTTATCTCAACAACCAAATGCGATCGTAGTTCCATCCCAAGCAGTACAAACCGGGCCGAAGGGACAATTCGTATTTGTCGCACAGTTCGACGATACCGTAGATAATGTGCCCGTGGTTGTCGGGAATACAATCAATGGTTTGACTGTGATCGAAAAAGGTCTCAAGGCGGGTGATGATGTTGTCATTGACGGACAAGCTAATCTGGTTGATGGTGGCAAAATAGTCGTTAAAACCGCAGAGGATGCTAAAGATAATTCTGATTCAGTGAAGGGTGATAAGTCAGATACATTAGGGGATACAAAATCGAGCGATGATTCCAATTCATCCGAGAAAAAATCAGGGAAATCGCGCAAAAATCCTTAGGATAATCTGTTTGAGATTTTAGATGTGATGATTAGGCCTAGATCCCCCCTAGCCCCCCTTAAGAAGGGGGGAACCGGAAGTGTTCAAAGTCGTCCCTGCTGGAAGCGGAAATCGGAAGTGTTCAAAGTCGTCCCTGCTGGAAGCGGAAATCGGAAGCATTCAAAGTCCCTCCTGCTGGAAGCGGAAATCGGAAGTGTTCAACGTCCCTCCTGCTTCAAGGGGAAATCGGAAGTGTTCAACGTCCCTCCTGCTGGAAGCGGAAATCGGAAGCGTTCAACGTCCCTCCTGCTTCAAGGGGAAATCGGAAGTGTTCAACGTCCCTCCTGCTTGATGGGGATTTAGGGGGATCGGAAGTGTTCAAAGTCCCCCTTCTTAAGGGGGATTTAGGGGGATCGAGACTTAGGAAAAACCGAAAATTCTCAAATGACGGCAATTATATTCTCATCTTAAACTGGTATAACTAAATGAATCTATCAGAACCATTTATCCGCCGTCCAATTATGACCACCCTGGTGATGGCGGCGATTCTAATCTTTGGTTGGATGAGTTATCGATTGCTACCGATTAGCGACTTACCCAACGTCGATTATCCCACAATTCAAGTTAGCGCTTCCCGCCCCGGCGCCAGCCCGGAAACAATGGCTGCATCCGTGGCGCGCCCGTTAGAAAAGCAGTTTTCCAGCATCGCTGGACTCGATACGCTAACATCCACCAGTACCAGCGGCAAAACTCAAATTACGCTGCAATTCAATCTCAGTCACAGTATTGATGATGCGGCGCAGGATGTGGAATCGGCAATTTCCTCAGCAGCGGGACAAATACCCAACGATTTGCCAAATCCGCCGACTTATAGTAAAGTCAATCCCGCCGATGGGCCGATTCTTTACCTTTATCTCACATCCCCAACTTTGCCGCTTTCAGAAGTTGATAGCTACGCCCAAACGTATCTCGCGCAAAAGCTTTCGACAATCAACGGTGTGGCGCAAGTACAGATTTACGGTTCCCAAAAATATGCCGCCCGAATTCAACTCGATCCGCAACAGTTAGCCACACGGCAAATTAGCATCGATAAAGTGCAAACTGCTATCGAACAAGGCAACGTTAATTTACCTACAGGAAGCCTTTCTGGCAGTCATAAAAACTTTACGGTGCAAACTAACGGACAGCTTAAAGATGCTGCGGCTTTCCGCCGTTTGATTGTAACATATAAGAACGGTCAACCTGTTTATCTCGAACAGTTGGGGCGAGTGGTTGATAGTGTAGAAAATACTAAGGTTGCTAGCTGGTATAATAACGATCGCGCAATTATCCTCACAATCCAGAGACAGCCGGGGACGAATACCGTCGAAGTGGTTGATACGATTCAAAAATTGCTGCCGAGTTTGCAAGCCCAGATGCCAAGTTCGATCGCACTTGGCGTCATGTACGATGCGTCTCAATCGATTCGCGAGTCTGTGGATGATGTCCGGTTTACGCTGGTTTTGACGATCGCCCTTGTCATCTTAGTCATCTTCGTATTTTTACGCAACCTGTCAGCAACAGTCATTCCCAGCTTAGCGCTACCGGTGTCGCTGATCGGCACCTTTGCCGTCATGCACCTGTTCGACTACTCGTTGGATAACTTATCAATGATGGCGCTAACGCTATCGGTGGGCTTTGTAGTCGATGATGCGATCGTTATGTTGGAAAACATCGTCCGCCACATCGAAGCTGGAGAAACCCCAAAAGAGGCAGCGCTAAACGGTTCTAGGGAAATCGGATTTACGATTTTATCGATGACGCTTTCCTTGGTGGCGGTGTTTATTCCAATGTTATTTATGAGCGAGTTGCTGGGGCGCTTGTTTCATGAATTTGCAGTCACGATTGCGGTTTCCATCTTGGTTTCCGGCTTTGTGTCTTTGAGTTTGACACCGATGTTGTGCAGTCGTTTTTTGCGCCCTGTCAATCACGCCAATCAAAGCAAACTTTATCAAGCTTCCGAGTACGTGTTCGATAAATTCTTGAATTTGTACGATTGGAGTCTCAAAATAGTCTTAAAATATCACCGCACTACCATGATTTTATCATTAGTTATGGTGTTCGCCACAGTTGGATTATTTATCGCAGTTCCCAAAGGCTTTATTCCCAGCCAAGATACCGGACAAATTACCGGGATTACCCAAGCCGCGCAAGATGCCTCCTTTGATGAATTGGCGCGCCACCAGCAAGCCGTTGTTAATACCATTCGCCAAGATCCAAATGTGGAAGCAGTCAACTCGAACATCGGGGCGGGGGCGAGTGCAAATGGAGGCGGGGCGGCGGTTGCGGGTAATTCCGGCAGTTTGTTCGTGCGGCTGAAACCGATCTCGCAGCGAGAGATGGGTGCGGATGAAATTGTGCAGAATTTGCGATCGCAATTAGCAGAAATTCCCGGTATTCAAGTCTTCTTGCAAAATCCTCCCGCCATTCCGCTTGGTACGCAACAAAGCACAGGATTGTACCAACTAACGCTGCAAAGTTCCGATGTTTTACCGCTGCGAAAATACGTGCCGCAACTGGTAGACAAAATGAAAGCAATGTCAGAAATTCAGGATGTAAACAGCGATTTGCAGATGACTTCTCAAATCAAAGTAGATATCAATCGCGACAAAGCCTCAGCTTTAGGAATCACCGCCAGTCAAATCGAAAATACCCTAAGAAATGCCTACGGCGCTTACCAAGTTTCCACGATTTATGGCGCGAGTAACCAGTATCAAGTTATTTTGGAACTAGAACCGAAATATCAAAAAGAACCGAATGCTTTAATGCAGCTTTACATGGCGACAACTGCGACTGATGCTTCTGGAAGTCAAACCCAAGTACCGCTAGCCACCTTTGCGACAATCTCCCAAGGAGTCGCGCCGTTAATTATCAACCACGTCGGGCGGATGAATGCTGCGACAACTTCCTACAATCTCGCCCCTGGTGTCGCCCTGGGAAGTGCCAATAGCGCGATCGACAAAATCGTCAAATCCGTGATTCCCGACAGCATCACGACGAATTATCAGGGCGCCAGTCAAGTATTTCAGAGTTCGCTACCGAGTTTGGGGTTTTTGTTGGCGATCGCAATTCTCGTCATCTATCTCATCCTGGGAATTCTGTACGAAGATTTCATCCATCCGATTACCATCCTGTCAGGATTACCTTCAGCGGGCTTTGGCGCCTTGCTAACACTAATATTATTTGGCGTTGAGCTCAACGTTTACTCATTCATCGGTATCATCTTGCTAGTAGGGATAGTCAAGAAAAACGGGATTATGATGGTCGATTTTGCGATCGAATCCCAGCGGATGGAAGGGAAACAACCAGCAGCAGCAATTTATGAAGCGTGTTTAGTAAGATTCCGACCGATTATGATGACTACAATGGCCGCATTAATGGGTACTTTGCCGATCGCCCTAGGAGTTGGTGCGGGCTCGGAATCTCGGCGCCCGTTAGGAATTGCGGTTGTCGGCGGACTTTTGTTTTCACAAGTATTGACATTATATCTCACGCCTGTTTTTTACATCTATATGGAATCGTGGCGCAACAGACTTAAAGATGTGAAACTTGGGCAACTTTTTTATGTAAAAGGATGGCGGTAAAATAACATTTATAAATTCCTTCGTAGTAAGGACTTTAGTCCGGCATTTTCCGAGGACTAAAGTCCCCACTACAAACCAAGTTATTCCTTCGTAGTAAGGACTTTAGTCCGGCATTTTCCGAGGACTAAAGTCCCCACTACAAACCAAGTTGTTCGTTCGTAGTAAGGACTTTAGTCCTGAATTTTTCGAGGACTAAAGTCCCCACTACAAACCAAGTTATTCGTTCGTAGTAAGGACTTTAGTCCGGCATTTTCCGAGGACTAAAGTCCCCACTACAAACCAAGTTGTTCGTTCGTAGTA
>NZ_JAUBUN010000001.1:187383-232536 GCF_036702665.1 Microcoleus sp. Aus8_D2 | reverse complement strand
AGGACTTTAGTCCTGAATTTTCCGAGGACTAAAGTCCCCACTACAAACCAAAATTTATGAACATATCAGAAATCTTTATCCGCCGCCCCGTAATGACTACCCTAGTCACCACCGGCATTCTCATCTTCGGTTTAATGAGTTATTTCCTGCTACCAATTAGCGCCTTACCGCACGTAGAATATCCTTTTGTCAGCGTTTCCGCCAGCCTACCGGGCGCCACGCCAGAAACCATGTCATCCTCCGTCGCCGCGCCCTTAGAAAGACAGTTTACCGAAATAGCAGGCCTCAATTCATTTAACTCCACAAGTTCCACCGGTAGCGCCAACATTTCCCTGCAATTCGACTTCAGCCGCAGCGTCAATTCGGCCGCTAAAGACGTACAAGCTGCGATCGCAGCAGCCGCAGGTGCATTACCCTCAGGAATGCCCAAACCGCCCAGCTACCGCAAAGTCAACCCTTCAGTATCACCAATTCTCTACCTGTACTTGTACTCAAAAACGCTGCAAATCTCAGCAGTCAATGAAGCCGCCGAAATCACAATCGCCCAACCAATTTCTGCCATCGAAGGTGTGGCGCAAGTCCAGATTTTTGGGCAGAAACAATATGCAGTCAGGATTCAACTCGATCCGCGAGAATTGACATCAAGAGGTATTGGATTAGACCAAGTCAGAACCGCCATTACCCAAGGCAATGTCAACTTACCAACTGGTAGCATTTCTGGCGATTACAAAAGCTATTTAATTCAGGTAAACGGTCAATTAAATAATGCAGCAGAATATCGCTCGCTAATCGTGTCTTACAAAAACGGCGCAGCAGTAAGGCTTCAAGATTTAGGCAATGTTGTTGACGATGTACAAAACAATAAAGTCTTGAACTTGTATAGCGATAAACAAGTCAAAAATCAACCTGCAATTTTGCTTTCCGTGCAGCCGCAACCCGATGCAAACACTGTCGAGATTGTCGATGCGATCGCGCGAATGTTACCCGCCCTCAAACAACAGATTCCGCAATCGATCGAAATGGGCATTATGTACGATCGATCGCAATCAATCCGCGCTTCTGTAGATGATGTAAAATTCTCCTTAATCTTGTCGGTGTGTCTGGTTGTCTTAGTAATTTTTATATTTTTACGCAACATCACAGCCACGCTAATTCCGAGTTTAGCTTTACCTGTGGCGATTATCGGCACCTTTGCGGTGATGTATCAGTTGGGATACTCGCTAGATAACTTGTCTCTGATGGCGCTGACGCTTTCCGTGGGTTTTGTTGTCGATGATGCGATCGTAGTTTTGGAAAATATTGTCCGCCATCAAGAAATGGGAGAAGCGCCGCTAGAAGCAGCATTAAAAGGATCCAGAGAAATTGGTTTTACAATTCTCTCAATGACGCTTTCCTTAGTCGCCGTATTTATTCCACTCATGTTTATGAGTGGGTTGATCGGTAGATTATTTCATGAATTTGCTGTGACTATTTCGGTCGCTATTTTGGTTTCAGGATTTGTTTCTCTGAGCCTGACACCGATGTTGTGCAGTCGATTTCTCAAATCGTCCCACCCCCAACGACAAAACCGCTGGTACCGCATTTCGGAGCGGGGATTTGAGCTACTTTTGCAAGCATACGAATGGACGCTAAAACCTGTTTTAAAATATCGTTTCATGACAGTTATTGTTTCGGTAATGCTGCTGGGATTTACGGCTTATCTGTTCGTTTTAGTTCCGAAAGGCTTTATTCCAACTGAAGACACCGGACAACTGATGGTTAACACTAAAGGTGCACAAGATATTTCCTTTGAGGATATGCTGCGCCACCAACAACAAATCGTTGATATCATTCGGAAAGATCCCAATATCGCAGCTTTGAATTCCACTGTAGGCGCAAGCGGGCCGAACGCATCGGCGAACAACGGACGGATTACAATTAGGCTCAAACCCCGATCGCAGCGACGCCTCAGTGCGGATGAAATCATCCAAAAACTGACTCCGAAATTGCGCGGGATTCCTGGGATTCAAGCTTTTTTGCGCTCTCCTTCAGCGATTCCGATCGGCGGTCAACAAACGAATTCACAATATCAGTTTACGGTGCAAAGTTTAGACTTGCAAGCGCTGCGTCAATCTGTACCGGAATTGTTAGCTAAAGTTAAAACTCTACCGGGATTGCGCGGTGTGGATAGCGATTTGCAATTGAGCACGCCTCAACTTGAGGTTAAAGTCGATCGCGCCAAAGCAGCAATTGTAGGCGTCAGCGCGCAACAAGTGCAGAAAACTCTCAGCGCTGCTTACGCTTCCGGACAGGTTTCCACGATTTACACTCCCAACAATCAGTATACCGTTGTCATGGAACTCAAGCCTGAGTTTCAGCGCGATCCGAGTGCTTTGTCGATGCTGTACGTGCGATCGACTACCGGACAAATGATATCGTTAAGTGCGATCGCCAGTATCACCCAAACCGTCGGGCCGCTCACAGTCAATCACCTCAGCGGACTGCCTTCTGCTACAATCTCCTTTGATACTCTCCCCGGTACGTCGCTGAGTCAAGCCACCGCTGCGATCGAGAAAGTTGCCAAGGATATTTTACCGCCATCAGTGACAACCAGTTTCCAAGGTTCAGCCCAAGTATTCAACCAATCATTTAACGATTTAGGCTGGTTGTTAGTAGTTTCGATTGTAGTGATTTATCTAATTCTGGGCATTCTGTACGAGGATTTTATTCACCCGCTGACAATTTTGTCCGGTTTACCCTCAGCCGGATTTGGCGCGCTGCTAACCCTGGTAATCTTTGGAGTTGAATTGAACCTGTATTCGTTTATCGGGATTATTCTGCTGGTGGGAATTGTCAAGAAAAATGGTATCATGTTGGTGGATTTTGCGATCGACAAACAGCGCCAAGATAGCAGCCGCAGCGCCTACGATGCCATCTACGAAGCCTGTATCGTCCGCTTCCGCCCGATTGTGATGACTACTATGGCTGCATTAATCGGCACCTTACCCATCGCCCTAGGCGTCGGTAGCGGTTCAGAATCGCGCCGCCCGTTGGGAATTGCGATCGTCGGTGGATTGCTATTTTCGCAAATTTTAACGCTGTATTTGACTCCCGTATTTTACACTTATATGGAAGGCTGGAGAGAACAGTTAGGCAATCCCAAAATGAAGCTATCTGAATTATTTTTGCGTCCAAAAACTCGACCTTCAAGCCGCAATTAACATAGGTTCGTAGTGAGGACTTTAGTCCTGGAATTTAGATGCGGACTCGCATTCCTCACTACGAACCTAATTTTGTCGCTCAATAATCAGCGGAAGAGCGCCTTTTCGCACCTCTGCTTTGATTATCAGTATCTCGCCCTTTTTTCTGTCTGCCTTTTTTAATCTGCTGGCTCATCTCCACAAACAAATCCTTGCGCAAATAAGGATAGTCGCTCACCCACACGTCGCGGCTGGGAATGTAAATATCCGAAACTTTGGCAATTCTGCCCAAATCTTCTTGATTCGACATGATTAACATTAAAGCAGCTTGGCCGGGGACAATTCCCTGGTGTTCTTTCTGCAAAGGAGCTCGCAGTGTGGTAGTAAATCCGGTTTTGTCGCCAACTTCTAAGTTAATGCGCGGTTCTAGGTTGTCAACAATTACCAGTTGTCCTTTTTGATTGACTGTTTCTTCTTGACTTGTGACTTCATCTGTGATATAAATATCCAATACTCGCCCTTGCCAAAAACCGCAGTATTGATATTTTCGGCATTCTGCATTCCGCAAACTCGCCCAGAAAATCGGCCCCCACAGCCAGTACAAGCCAGCTATCAATCCGGTAATTAAAACTAGCGGCCCGACATCGGAACCGGCGAAGTTGTAGATAACAAGCAGGAAAACTACGGCTACCGCAGAGATTAACATTCGCCTTAAGAAATCGGGCGGTTTCCCCCAAATGTATTTGTATTGTGCTCCGGTAGCCACGGCGGGAATTAGTTCCTGAAAGGTTTCGCGAGTTAAGGGAATTAGCATAATGGGGAATTGGGAATTGGGAATGGGGAATGGGGAATTGGGAATTGGGAATTGGGAATTGGGAATTGGGAATTGGGAATTGGGAATGGGGAATTGGGAATGGGGAATTGGGAATTGGGAATTGGGAATTGGGAATTGGGAATTGGGAATTAGGAATTGGTGTCAACTTAATTATGAAATCGTTGAAAGTTATCGCTTCCTACTCGTTTTTAGGCTCTGCCTAGAAACGCATATTCGGAGGCTCTGCCTCCTTTTGACCGAGGCAGAGCCTCGCTTATATCGATTCCAAGGCTCTGCCTTGGAACCAGTTAACCAGTTAAAAAGCCGAATGACCCATGACTAATGACTAATGACTAATGACTAATGACTAATGACCAATGACCAATGACCAATGACCAATGACCAATGACCAATGACCAATGACCAATGACCAATGACCAATGACTACAAGATTTTTTCCAATCCGTAAACGAGCGATCGCAATTCCAGCACTTTTCGCACCGACAACAAAACTCCCGGCATATAACAAGCGCGATCGCTCGTATCGTGTCGTAAAGTATAAACTTGACCTGCACCGCCAAAAATTACTTCTTGGTGGGCAATTAAACCGGGTAAACGGATGCTGTGAATCCGAATCCCTTCATCGGCTACCGAACCGCGAGCTCCGGCTATTTTTTCAGTTTCCTCAACTTCGGGCACATTGAAAGTTTTTCCCAATTCTGCTAGCATTTGGGCAGTTTGAATCGCCGTGCCGCTGGGAGCATCGGCTTTTTGATTGTGGTGCAGCTCGATAATTTCTACGTGTTCAAAATACTGAGATGCTGTGACAGCCGCTTGTTGGAGCAGAACCATGCCGATCGAGAAATTGGGTATAATCAAACAGCCGATGCTGGCTTTATCCGCGAATTCACTTAGGTTTTGAATTTGCTCGGTGCTCAAGCCGGTAGTTCCAACTACGGGGCGAATCCCGTAAGCGATCGCCGATCGCACGTTTTCATAAACAGACGAAGGGTGCGTAAAATCTACCATCACGCCTAACTGCTTTTCCTGAGCTGCTAATACCAGCATTCCTTGCAAGTCATCAGTGACGGGAACTTCTAACGGGCCGCATCCGGCTAATTCCCCCGCATCGGCGTTGAGGCACTCAGGAGAGCGGTCTACAGCCCCAAATAAAGTCATGTCACTAGCACTTGCGATCGCCTTAATTACTTCGCGGCCCATCTTGCCGCCAGCACCGTTAACAATCACCGGAATCGGAAGTTGATTCGCCATAATCTCAAAAATATCCAGAAAGTTCGAGCGACTAAATTTTAACTCTTGTGGGAATTTGGGGAAACCGGGGGAATAAAAGACAGGACTTGTCGGCCAATCTTCAGCAACCCGGTTTCTCACCCCAGAAATACTTTGCCAAATCGAGTAATTAGCTTAAATAAACTCGGTTGGGGCACAAATTCTGAAAAAATTACACTCAATCTCATAATAAGCTCAATTCTGTGGGAACAGACTTGTGCTCCGGAATTTGCACCCATATATTTTTTCTGTGACTGCCAAATTCTCTCGAAATCTTCGTTCTGTACTGTCTGTCGCCACTCGCCTCGATCTGAGTTATCCAGGCCGGCGCGTCAGGATTTTGCCTGCCATGCTGGCGGGCGCGACTGTAACGCTGCTGAATATGGGAGTTCAGCGGTTGGGATGGCTGCAAAGCTGGGAATTGGGGAGTTTTGACTCGTTAGTGCGGTTGCAGCCCGATCCCGGCCCCGATCCGCGACTGCTGATAGTGGGAATTTCTGAAGCTGATATTCAAGCTCTCGGGAGATTTCCGATTTCCGACGGTGCGATCGCCCAAACCTTGACAAAACTGCAAAAGTACCAGCCAAAAGTCATCGGTTTGGACTTGTATCGGGATTTGCCTCAAGAACCGGGACACCGAGAATTGCTGGCAGAGATCAAAGCGCCAAATCTAGTGGCGATCGCCGAATTGAGCGATTCAGAACGTCCGGGAGTGTCCGCGCCGCCGGGGATACCGCCCGATCGGGTCGGTTTTAACGACTTTGTGCTAGATGCTGACGGCGTGGTGCGCCGCAATTTGATCTCAGTCTCGCAAGCAGACAAGACTACTGCTTCGTCGTTTTCTGTGCAACTGGCTTTGCTGTATCTCAAAGACAGAATGCAGCCGGCAGATAGCCCCGTCAATCCCCACCAAATCAACTGGGGAAAAGCAGAATTTGTGCCTTTAAAGTCTGACAGCGGCGGCTATGCAAATATTGACACCAGAGGCTACCAAATTATGCTCAAATACCGTTCAGGGAAGAAGGTGGCGCGACAAGTCAGTATCACGCAGGTATTGAACGGCGAAATAGATCCGAGTTGGGTAAAGAACAAGATTGTGCTGATCGGGACGACTGCACCGAGTACCAGAGACGTGTTTCTGACGCCCTACAGTCCGGTTAAAAAGCAAAGTCCGAAAATGCCGGGGGTATTGCTGCACGCGCAAATGCTCAGCCAAATATTGAGTGCAGTGTTGCACGGGCGATCGCTGTTTTGGATGTGGCCCGAATGGGCGGAAATTTTATGGAACGGTGCTTGGGCGGTGCTTGGCGGGGTTGTGGCTTGGCGTATTGTGCACCCGGCGAGGGCGGGATTGGTTGGGGGTGTGGCGTTGATGGGGCTGTTGGGGATTAGTTTGGCGATTTTTATTGAGGGTGGGTGGGTGCCACTGGTGTCGCCCGCTTTGGGTTTGGTGGTGACTGGTGTGGGCGTCACCGCTTACAAGAAGCTTTACGATGCTTTTCACGACTCTCTGACGGGTTTGCCGAACCGGGATTTGTTTGTCGAGTGCTTGGGGCGGGCGATCGCCCATAGGAGGGGCCGCCGCAACTATCTGTTTGCGGTGCTGTTTTTGGATTTAGACCGATTTAAGGTGATTAATGATTCTTTGGGTCATTTGGTGGGGGATGAACTGCTGATGGCGGTGGTGCTGCGGTTGAGGGCAAGTATTGCTCGCGCGGATACTGTGGCGCGGGTGGGCGGCGACGATTTTGCGATTTTGGTGAGGAATGTTGATGTTGCGAGTGCGGTGGATTTGGCCGATCGCATTCAGCAAGCTTTAATTGTGCCATTTGACTTGAGAGAACAGGAGGTGTTTGTCACCGCAAGCATCGGGATTGCCTTGGGGGGCGAACCCGCTGCCGCCGCCCGGGAACAGCCGGAACACTTGCTGCGGGATGCCCACACGGCGATGTACCGGGCGAAGGCTTTGGGAACCGGAAGGTATCAGGTGTTTAATGCTTCGATGCACGATTTGGCGTTGGAGAGGTTGCAGTTGGAGACGGATTTACGGATGGCCCTCAAGCGCCGGGAGTTTTTGCTGCACTACCAGCCGTTTGTGTGTTTGGTAAGCGGCAAGATTATTGGGTTTGAGGCTTTGGTGCGCTGGCAGCACCCGCAGCGGGGTTTGATTTCGCCGGTCAAGTTTATTCCGGTGGCTGAGGAGACGGGGGCAATTATTCCGCTTGGTGAGTGGGTACTGGAGGAGGCTTGTCGGCAGTTGCGGCTGTGGGAGGGAATGTTTGATTTCGATCGCCCTTTGATTATAAGTGTAAATTTATCTGGGAAACAGTTTGCTCAGCCGGATTTAGTCGATCGCCTGAAGGCTATTTTGGCAGCAACGGGTTTGAGTGCCGAGAGTTTGAAGTTGGAGATTACTGAGAGTGTGGTGATGGATGATGTGGAGTCGGCGATCGGGGTTTTGAAGCAAATGAAAGCGTTAAATGTCAAATTGGGAATTGATGATTTTGGCACTGGTTATTCGTCGTTGAGTTATTTGAGTCGGTTTCCTACGGATACTTTGAAGGTTGATAAGTCGTTTGTCGGGCTGATGGAGTTGGGTGAGGGAGAAAATGTGGCGATCGTGCGGACGATTGTGACGCTGGCGCACGCTTTGGGGATGGATGTGATTGCTGAGGGTGTGGAGACGGCGGCGCAATTAGCTAGGTTAAGGGCGATCGGCTGCGAATACGGCCAAGGTTATTTTTTTGCTAAGCCCTTACCCAGCGAAGACGCGACTGCTTTAATGGCTTCCGAACCGCAGTGGTAATCATTAGTCATTCGTCATTTTCTGACTCAAGACTGGGCATATGCTATCGCAGTACGTTAGAGTAAAAATTGAAAGTCGATCGAACTTCCAAAGCAGCTCTTTAATCTATTGGGTGCTAAAATTAGTGCTGGGTAAACAAACATGAAGCTGAAAGAAATTGTCAGCCATCTCGTTATCGCTCCTCAAAAATTAACAGAGTATGCTCTTAATTTAGATAATCCAGTCGGTAGGGATAAAGCTATAATATTTCAGCGTCGTTTGGGATTTACCCGAGACAATCATGAATTGCTGTTAGCACAGATTTCAACTAAAACTCTTGATGCTGAAGCAATTTTAGGACTAAATGACAAACACGGGCAGCGCTATACCGTAGACTTGGAAATTATGGGGGTACAAGGACAGCAGGAGATTGTCCGTACAGGTTGGATCGTAGAAGCTGGCAGTAATGAGGCAAGACTGGTAACACTATTCGTTCGGAGGTGAGCGCGATCGTGCCAGAATTATTTGATGTAGTCGAATTGTTAGTGACCTTGCCTGAATCTAATTTGCACGTAGGTGTTAGAGGGGCAATTGTCGATTGTTATGCTGATGGAAATTATGAGGTTGAATTTAGCGATAGCTCTGGCGAAACCATAGCTTTATGTACCCTGTCTTCCGAGCAAATTTTAGTGGTTTGGAATGCGAAAGAGGGTCGTTGGTTGTCTGTATCCGAGCAGTTAGCTGGGATGATTGAACGTTTGTCAGACGAACGTCAGCAACAAGTTTTAGAGTTTGCCCGTTCTTTGTCTGAAAGATAGGGAGTGTCAATATCAGTATGGTGCATCAGCTCGGTTTTTTAGGAATAATTGATAATTTTATATTCTCAAAAATCAGCTACATAATCGTCAAATAAGTATCGACTGATTCGGAGGGTAAAACATTTAAAGTTTGGTGGCGCAGATCCGGTTCTAAACCGAGGGCTTCCAGAGGAATTACGCCAATTAAAGTATCTCGCCCTCCGGGTAATTCCAGACATTCAAAAGTGCCTTCTCTACCGCAAAGTGAAATCTTAGCATCTTGAAAGATGCTTGCTTTGCTGAATCCCGTTGCGGTGGCCACATCCACTTCTTTAAGCAATTCGAGGCCGAGTTGGGCGATCGCCCGTGGAGGCAGGCATAATGTAGTAGCACCGGTATCTACCACCACGTTATCCAGGGTAATCGAGCGTATTTCCGGGGTAGATAAAGGGCGTGAAGCCAAGCTATCCCCAAGGGAATCGCACTTAACAGACAGAATTTGTTACGAAAGGTAGATGCAGACATGAGGATAATTTTTCTGAATGATTAAAAGTTGACATTCCTGGACGCACGGGTGGTCAGAAACCGGGTTTTTTCGGAGAATATTTGGTAACAGCGATTGAACAGGGAAAAACCCGGTTTCTTTGGTATTTATGCACCTAAGACTGCGGTTCGCGAGTGTTAAAAGTCGATCGCCCGATCGCACTTTTGAAACCAACCGTCATTTATCTATCAGGTGCGATCGGCTAGTTTTATGCAAAACGCGGCTTGATCTTAATAAAACTTTACGAAATCATGTAGTGTTGGGAGGGAGCGATCGAAAGAGGGCGATCGCCATTCGTCGATAAAAGCAGTAAAGGGATCTCGACCTTTCGATGTCAAAAAGTGCGAGATCCCTTCCCTGAGAAAAAGGAGTAAAGGGATCTCGACTTTTCCCTATCGCGATGGTACTTCCCTAAAATGATAAAATCAATGCGAGCATCTCAATAACCTGAATTATGGCGAAATTTTCCCCAGATATTACGGAAATAGTTAATAGGCTTAAACAACAGTCTTTGGATATAGTTGACGGAGTGACAGCAGCAGAATTAGCTTTATTTGAGCTTTTTGGCGAAACAGAGCAGACGTTGCCTTTTTTTGCTGAGTTGACTACGGTGTTGGAGGATGCTGAGGCTTCTTATATGCAGTTATCGAGGTTGGGGCTAAATATTGCTCGCTCTCAACCTAATGCACAGCCAGATATGCTAGAGTTGATGAATCGAGCCATTGCCCGTACTCAAACTAGGATTCCGGCGTGGGAGCGAAGTTTGGAAGAAGTTAAGTTAGAGTGGAATTTACCATGAGCAAGCAGCCACGAATTCCCGATCCAGAAACGGCTAAGAGACTTTTGGCTAATCTGCGCCGGACTCATTTAGAAATGGAACAGTTTAATTTAGAACTAGCAGAAATTAATGCCAGATTGGAAGAAGTTAACCGACAAAAACGACTGTCACGGTTAGATAAATTATTGAATAATTATTAAGCGATCGCGTTTCTTGCCAAAAACTCTCATTCTCAAAAAAGCGAGATCCCTTCCCTGAGAATATAGTCGTAAAGGGATCTCGACTTTTGGATGTCAAAAAGTGCGATCGCCCGTCGCGTGTGAAAAAGTCGTAACGGGCTCTCGACCTTTGGATGCCAAAAGAGCGATCGCCCGTCGCCCGTGAAACAGGAGTAAAGGGATCTCGACTTTTCGATACCAAAAAGTGCGATCGCCCGTCGCCCGTAAAAAATTAGTCAAGGGATCTCGACCTTTCGATACCAAAAAGAGCGAGATCCCCTTGGATGCAAAAAGAGCGAGATCGCCCTGGCGTTGAATGAGTGGGCTAGTCGTGAAGCGAAGCTCTCGGGAGCATGAATCGCCCATTTTACTCAATCGCAGCCGCTCGCCCTTTTCATCCCTGACAAAAAGACCGATCGCTGCTCATCTCAAAGATGCTATGATAGATTAATAGTTACTATGTCTTTATAGGTAAATGACATGAACGCTAAAGAATTGCTCCTTAAAGAAGTGGAAAATATTCCAGAATTTATATTAGAAGAAGTTTGGGATTTTTTGCAATTTTTAAAAGGAAAATATGATAGAGATAAGTTAGAATCAAGCCTGCTGAGTGAATCTGCTTTGCAAAAAGACTGGTTAAAGTCAGAGGAGGATGAAGCATGGCAGAATTTGTAAAAGGTGATGTGGTAGTTGTGCCGTTCCCATTTTCAGATTTAACACAAGCGAAGCGCCGACCGGCTTTAGTTATAGCAACTTTGGCAGGAGAGGATCTAATTCTTTGTCAGATTACTAGCCAGAGAATCGCCGATCGCTATGCTATTAGTCTTGAAAGTAGCGATTTTAGTGAGGGCGGACTTAACCAAACTAGCAACATTAGACCTAATCGCTTGTTTACCGCAGATCGAGAAATTATACTTTATAAAGCTGGTAAGCTTAAAACTGAGAAGTTGAATGAGGCGATCGCTAAAATCGTGGAAATTATTCAGCAGTAATTCTCTATAGTATAGTTAAGCGTTCAGTCTGTTCAAAATGCTGTTTGACTATGTTGTAAAGGGCGATCGACCTTTCGATGTCAAAAAGAGCGATCGCCCGTCGCGTGTGAAATAGGAGTAAAGGGCGATCGACCTTTGGATGCCAAAAGAGCGATCGCCCGTCGCGTGTGAAAAAGTTGTCAAGGGCGATCGACTATTGCAAGATGCTAAAAAGAGTGATCGCCCGTCACCCGTGAAAAAGTTGTAAAAGGATCTCGCTCGCAATTCCTAATCTTGTAGGGACACAACAATGTTGTGTCCTGACTGTAAATTAACGAGATAATTTTTGTTTGCGTTTCCGCACCACACCGACAAGGAAAGAACCGGAAGCAAACAAACCTAACATTGCAGAAGGTTCGGGAACAGCTTCAGCTTCGTTAAGCAGTGCGTGCATATTGAAGTTGGCTTTATCTGTATTGAATTCTAGTTTCAGCGGAAATGCAGTGGAATTAGTCGGATCGACATTGAGGCCGGTAACGCTAAATTCTTTAACACCGCTGCCACCGACTAGCAAGTTGCCGAGTAACTGACTATAATTGCTAAAGCTAACGCTATTTCCGGGGGTAAATTCACCCAAAATCACATCTTTTACTAACACAGTAAAAGGCTTAGAAAAACCAGTGGGAAAATCAATTATTTCGGTAAACACAGAGTCCGAAGTCATCTCGTAGCGAAAACCGTAAGCTGTCGGCGGATCTCCCCAGTCACCGCTGATAAAATCAATAAAAGTCCAGAAGCCTGGTTGAGTTATAGTTGGCATAATGGGATTTTGTTGAGAGGAACCAGGTCGTTCAGGTTGCCAAGGAGCGCACGGAAATCCAGCACCATTAATGCAAGGAAAAATCGGGGAGACAGGTTCTAATAGTTCCTCCTTTTGTTGTCTTTGACGCCATTCTTCTTCTTCTTGTCGGCGACGTAATAATTCCTGTTCTTGGATTGTCATCAATTCTTCTTGTGTATTGAGCGCCTGTTCTCGATCGGGAGCAAAGCTGACGGCTTGAGCAGATTGGGGGAGAGAAAGGGCGTGAAGCGAAGCTATCCCGAAGGGAATCGCGCTTAGCAAACTTAAACCCAAGCTAAACGGGTAGAATTTGTTACGAAAGGTAGATGCAAACATGAGGATAATTTTTGTGAATGATTAAAAGTTGACATTCCTAGACGCACGGGTGGTCAGAAACCGGGTTTTTTTGAAGAATATTTGGTAACAGCGATTGAACAGGGAAAAACCCGGTTTCTTTGGTATTTATGCGCCCAGGACTACAGTTGGCGAGTGTTAAAAGTCGATCGCCCGTAAGCGAAGCCCTCACACACGATCGCACTTTTGAAACCAACCGTCATTTATCTATCAGGTGCGATCGGCTAGTTTTATGCGAAACGCGGCTCAATCTTAATAAAACTTTACGAAATGCTGTAGGTAGCGTTGGGAAAGAGCGATCGAAAGAGGGCGATCCCCTTCGCTTCGCTCCGCCCGTCGCCCGTGAAAAAGTCGTAAAGGGCGATCGCACTTTCATTTATCGCACTCCTTAATTTGCCTTTGCTACCAACTCTGGAGTTTGAATTGAGAAAACATTCTCCAGCAAGTCAAAGAGAGTTTGTTGAGTTGCCAGTAGCAGAACACAAGCTTGCGGTGTCAGGCTAATACTGTTAATCCACTGATGGCAAATATCGCCGATCGCTTCTAGGTGGCAAATCAGCAAATTTGGCGCAATTTCTGCGGCACTTTGTTGCAGGATTTCGGGAACAGCTTGCAGCAGAATAGCTAGTTTTTCCGCAGAGGAATTATCCCAGGTGTACTCAGCTAATGGCATCGGTGCGGGTGCAATTTTGGTAGGAGCAATCCCCCCGCGATCGCCCCTGGGGGTGATGTCTAGCTGAATCAGGCCTTGTTCTCCTGACTTGTTGCAGCAGCATACCGCAGCGGTAGCTAGCCAAAACGACTTACAACTACGATTCATCAGTCAGAATATCTAGAAACTTTGAAAAAGAGTCACAAATTCTGTAGACGTTATCAACGTTATCTTTGCCACGTTCACCAGTCAAATCCCAAAACATTACGCATCCGTAGTCATCTTCAGAAAAAACCAGACATATTAGATCACCAAAATCGCTACACCCAATTGGTAGAAATTTATCCGGTATCCGATCTTTATAGGCTTGAAAGTTCCAGGTTATTGAAACAGAAACAATCAATGTTTCTATTCCAAAAAATACTTGAATTGGCAAAATATTTTCTGGATGGTTTAAAAGAGGGAAATTACTTGGCGTTGGAACACCTCCATTGTGACTTAATAGAAAGCTCTTGTAGTCATCAGGAAGCCGAATACCCAGATAATCTGCTAGACTACTCAAATCTTTCTCGGAATTTGCTTGAGAAATTCCATTGTTTTTTTCAAGGGACTTTATCCTGTGCAACATTTTTTTATTTCTCCACGTCAATTTCCAGAAAAGCCACCATCATGTCCTGTTTTACTATGAATTTCTCCCTTCACTAATTCCATTGTCTTTCCATCTTGATGATGATGCCAGACGTACCCAATTGGTGTGCTTGTATAGCCAGATGCTTTGTTGGCTAAATCTTTGTCTTTTCCGCGATTTCCTGTGAATTCAATCTTAACCCTTTTGAGGATCCATTGAGAGAAATCTGGATATCCATTTTTATCAAAAGGTACACCAGTCACAGGATGCTTCTTGCCAGCTAGATGTACATTACGTCTAGCTTTGAATTTAACGACTGAGCGTTTTTTGCTGTTTTTATTTTTTAAGTTCAGACTCCAACCCGAACCAGCAAACTTAGAACCTACTTTCCCAATGATTAAGTTGGCAAGTAAGCCCAATAGAGGACTAGCGCTAGCTTGGACAAATTTTTCTCCATTCTCATCTAAATCAGCCTCAGTTTCAGCATTATCTAGGCTGTTAGGTAGGTTTTGGGCATCTCCTACCAATTTATTAATACCATTCCAAAGATCCCCAAGAATTTTTGTTCCATCTTCCAAAAGCTTCTTGGCTTCATCCCATAGCTTGCCCAAGTCTAGATTTTGGAGGAAACCCGCAATTTCTGATAGCATTTCGCTAGGGGACTTACCTCTCCCAACTGCTAGAACTGCTCGGCCTAAAGGTGTTCTCCCTAGCACTTTGGCAGCAACAAAATCAAATATCTTTATTCCGAGAGCTTGCCAATCAATATTCGGAAATTTTTTGATATCGTCAATGATTTCGTTGAAAGATGACACAATATCATTGAGCGCATCCTCGCCAAGTCCTTTGACGTACTCAACAACGTATTCCTTGATGTGGTCAACGACTGCATTCAGCTTTCGTTCGCGTGACCAATCTTTTACGCTTTCACCTCTGTCATCTTCAACATAATCGTAAAAGTATTCGTCATCAACTTGATTATTACTCGAATCATCATCAGTTGCAGAATCATCACGGCCACCCGTTGCCCCCACTTCTGCACGCAAACTATTCAATCGATTCAGCCAGCCTTGCAGAAACACCCCCATACTTGGATTATTGGCAACGATCACCCGATACCGAGCTTCTCGCAAATCGAGATACCGCCGAACTACACTCATTTCGTCTCCGTTAGCCGACTGACGCGCCTGCTGTAAAAGCCCGCTTGCGGCACCAACCCCCATATTTACAGCAGTGTCAAAATTAACTGTTGCCAAGCGGGAGGTAAGCTGGTCACTACCAGATGCTTTCCAATACCTTGTGAAGTAGATATCTTCCACTTCCTGGTCTGAAATTAGCCGGACATCCCGTGCAGCTAGTCCTTTGCTTCCTCGGTAAGCGTTGTAAGTATTCTGGGTGATTCCTTTATTTGTGGCACCGCCTGGATCGCTAGGGTGATTGACATACCCTCCTTCCCAGCGACCCACAAAAGCAAGTGCTCGGCGAAAGTCTGCCGATTGAA
Organism: Microcoleus sp. Aus8_D2; assembly: GCF_036702665.1. Taxonomy (NCBI): domain Bacteria; kingdom Bacillati; phylum Cyanobacteriota; class Cyanophyceae; order Oscillatoriales; family Microcoleaceae; genus Microcoleus; species Microcoleus sp. Aus8_D2. Next base: position 217,184 of record NZ_JAUBUN010000001.1, on the reverse strand, counting down.
CTGGTGCAGGATTGTTCACAGGTGGTTGCGTAACTGGTTTACCAGGCCCAGTCTGATAACTCACTGGTAGATAGACAGATTGACCCACCTGTAAATTCCGTGCTTCTGCTTCGGTAAACGTACTGCCATCCGCTTTCTTAATTTCCCGCCAACGATCGCCATTCCCCAATTCTCGGAAAGCAATTGTCCACAACGTATCATTGGGCTTGATGATGTACTGTCGCTGCTGTCCCGGTTGTGCTGGCGGCGGTACAGCAGGCGAGGAACTACTACCAACTGGCAGGTAAACTACTTGACCGATTTGCAAGCGACGCGCTTCATCACTCGAAAACGTGCTGCCATCTGCTTTCTGGATTTCTACCCAGCGATTCCCGTTGCCCATTTCTCGCTGGGCGATCGCGCTTAAAGTATCTCCCGATCGAATCGTGTAAGCGCGACGGGTAGGTGTCGGAGTCGGAGTCGGAGTAGAAATCGAATTGCTGGGATTAATAGCAGCCCCCCAGATTTCACCGCTGCCAGATACACTGCCAGTAACACTGACAGCAGCGGTTTGCGGATTAACGGCCAATCTTTGCCCGGTGGAAGTATAAGCCGTTAGCTGTCCGTTAACTTGCGCTAAACCGTAAACTTTGCGGTAGCCTAAATCTCCAATTGTCCGGCTGCTGCCATTAGAGGGATTGACAGCAACTAGGCGATCGCTGCCACTAGAAAAAGAGCCGACCGTAGCAAAAATCTCATTACCATTAAAGACCATATCCCCGCTGCTTGGCCCGCCTAAAGAACCGATTTGGCTAACTTGAGCTGTCTGCGGAGAAATTTGGTACAAATTGCCATTGTTGGTATCTGCACCGTAAAGTCTGCCATCAGGAGAAAAAGTAAGTGAATTAATCCAAGCACCCCCAAAGTTGCCAATGGTTCTGGCTTGACCGCTAGCAGGATTAATCTCATACAGTTCATTAAAGGTAGAACCGAACAATCGGCCATCAGAAGAAACAGCTAAATCCGTGAAAGCTATTCCTTGATAAATCAGACTTTGTTCGCCGGTTGCCGTGTTAACTGCTAATACTTGTCCTCCACTCGTAGACAGATATAGAGTCCTATTAGTTGGTTGGGGTTGCGGTTGAGGTTGGGGTTGCGGTTGCGGTTGCAGTGCTAATCCCGATACCCGTCGCGGAATCAAAATTGTGCGTCCCGTTTGGATTAAATTAGGATTGGCAATGCCATTTTTCTGAGCAATAAAGTTGAAATAAGGTACAGAACCATTGCCCATTGTTCTCGATGCAATCCCGCTCAATGTATCTCCAGAGCGAATGGTATAAGAAACCCATTCGTAATATTGACCCTCAAATTCACTCACCGAAGAACGAGGTTGCTGTTGGGCTGGTTTTGCTGGAGTTATGGATTGTGCTGCGGGTTGTGATTGTACGGGGGGTTGCTGTTGTACAACAGGCGGCGATACTTCTCGTGGAACTGAAATTGTGCGGCCTGCAAAAATACGATCTGGATTAGCAATACCATTCTGCTGAGCGATCAAATTGAAATAAGGTGCAGAACCATTGCCCATTGTTCTCGATGCAATTCCACTCAATGTATCCCCAGAGCGAATTGTGTAGGGAACCCAATCGTAGTATTTGCCCAAGAAAGCAGTAGCAACTGCTCGCTCTCCCGGTATAACTTTACCTTCGCCGCTCCAAGTATCGGGAATTAACACAACTGGCGGGTAATATGTTTCGGGTACAGTTGTTTTTGCTAAATGCACTGCTGCTGAGATATTCAACAATCCTGCACCAGTTTCAGAATCCCAATTTGGCAGTTTTAAATCGGTAGCTGTAGACTTGAGAATCTCGATGACTTGGCGATAGTTTAGATCGGGATTTGCCGCCCATACTTGCGAGACTGCACCGGTTACTTTGGCAGTAGCAACAGAAGTTCCAGCCATTGTACCCAAGCCGTCGCCAACTGTGGAAAGTACGGGATTATCTGCTGTGCCGCCGTCAGCAACAATATCTAATCCTTGACCGTAACTTGAATAGCCAGCATAGTCGAAAGCTTTGGAAAGTGCGATTTCTTGATTAACTCGTTCAGCAGCACCGACGGTAATAATATTGTCAAATTCTTGGGAAGCTTGAGCCAAAGCTGACATTACTCCACCGTCGTTGCCAGCAGCAGCTACAATCATTACTCCTTTTTGACGTGCATATTCAATTGCTTTTCTTTCTGGCGGTGTCAATTCATAGCGAGTTGTGACGCTGCCATCGGGATTAAGTTGAGTTAAGTCAAAACTCAGGTTGACGATGCCGTTTGGCTGTCCAGATGCCACCATTTTATCAACAGACGAAATCAATGCTTCGGCCCATTTACCTGAACCGATCGCGCGAACTGCTAAAATTGGTGCGTTGGGATTAATGCCGTCAATACCAATGCCGTTATCAGGTTTAGCAGCAATAATTCCTAAAACATGATCTCCGTGTCCGTTGACTCGATCTGCTGGTGCTGTGGGGTCAACATCGCCGTCTACTAAGTCAGTTCCCCAAGTAATACGAGAATAGTCAATGTCCGGGTTATTGGCACTGAAGTCTGTATCGATGATAGCGATTAATGGTTGATTTGCTACAGGAAACTCAAACTGTACTGGCTGAATAGGTTCGATCGCAGGTAGTGCAACTTTCACCACCATATCTTCCAGCCGCGAAATCAACGCCCCCGTATTATCCGAGATAGGAGCCGCTTTTGTTTGCTCCCTCAACTTCTCAGTCATGGTTTGCAAACGATCGATCAAAGTGCGATCGATCGCATTTTCAGCAACAACATCTGCACTACCCAAATTACTCAAACGTTGTTTAACGCTTTCCAATCGCGCTATCCAATCAGCATTGACATCATGATTGTTTTGTGCTACTGCCTCCTGAGCCGGTGCTGTTATGGCAACAGGCAACTCCGGCTTAACCTCAGTAGTTTCCTTGCGCCCAATAGGTATTGGCAGATTGTCCTTCACCGCAGAATCGACACTATTTCCAGGTAAACCAACTTTCGGAGTATCAGCTTTTGCAACTACCGTTATAGCAGGTTTAGCAACTTCAGCTTCCGTCTTAATTTCCGCTGGTAAAACTTCAGGTTTCGCCTCTACCTTCGGAGTTGGATTTGCTACTGTTTCCGTTTCAGCCGTAGATTTAGCAGGCAAAGTTGTCGCTGGTGCAGTTTCAACAACTTTATCTTTTTCCTCACTCGTTACTGTCGGAACAGACGTTTTTTCAACTTGTAATTTAGTTTCTAGAGTCTCGACACTATTTCCAGGTGCAGCAACTTTCGGAGTCTCAGCTTTTGCAACTTCCGTTGCAGCAGGTTTAGCAACTTCAGTTTCCCTCTTACTTTCCACTGGCAAAACTTCAGTTTCCGTCTCAGAGGTAGATTTAGCAGGAAAAGTTGTCGGTGGTGGAGTTTCAGCAGCTTTATCTTTTTTCTCAGTCGCTGCTGTGGGAACAGTCGTTTTTTCAACTGGTAATTTTTCCGTCGAATCAACCCGGGCAATATCTTTGACTTTTTCCTCAGTTGTTACCGCTGGAATTGTCGGATTTGCATCTACCTTATCCGTTGGTACAACCTTCGTCGGTTCGGTAGTCGTTTTGTCCGTAGTATCCGCCGCAATATCTTTGACTTTTTCCTCAGTTGTTACCGCTGGAATTGCCGGATTTGCATCTACCTTATCAGTTGGTACAACCTTCCTCGGTTCAGTAGTTTTCGTCGAATCAACCGCCGCAGTATCTTTGACCTTTTCCTCAGTTGTTACCGCTGGAATTGCCGGATTTGCATCTACCTTATCAGTTGGTAAAACCTTGCTGGGTTCAGTAGTATTTTTGTCTGTGCCAGCCTTCTGTTCTGGGGATTTGGGAGTTTCTTTCCCAGGAGTTGATGGATTTGCAATCTCCTTTTCCAAATCATCAATCAAGCCGGATACTTCCGCTTCTAACTTCGGTTTTGGTTGCGATTCCGGTGTAATGTAAGGTTTGGCATAGGCAATTACAGCCTTGCCTAAATCCGTTTTCCGCCAATCTTTATCCGGGTTGACTACACTATCCATCAAGGCCGCTTTACCCTTAGCGCCCCGCACTTGGAAAGTAATATCATTGTAATCCCTGTCAGTCCCTAAATCGAACCGCAGATCCTCCATCGCAAAGGTATTGCCTTCTCCCGTGATATCAGCAATTTGACCCAAATGAAATGCCTCGTTAGGATTGGCTGTCACCATCGAGAACAACGGACGTTTATCGCCGCCAAAACCGGGATAGTCGTACACGAACTTTACAGTGTCGTTCGGTACGATCATGATGCCAAATTCATCCCCTGGAGTCATCGCAAAAGTCTTGACTCCTAAATACGGCCCTTCGTTGAAATTACCTTCTGGTAAATTACCGGAAAATCTCGCACCTTCCGTCAAATCATTGATAACTATGTGACCTTTTTCAGAGTTGCTAAGCGCCCTCGAAGCCGCTTCTTTGATAAACTCTTCCGAACCGGGAACAAACTTCTCCATCCCTTTGAGGCTGATAATCGCTAACTGACCGCGATACAAGCCACCATCTAATAGGTAATCTATGCCGACTTTGCCTGTTGCATCAACAGTAAATATTCCCGATGTAAAGGGAGATGTCAGTTGTTTTGCGGGAGTGGGTTCGGGTTCTTTTTTAGTGTCAGAAATCGGTAGGGCGGTGGTGGGAGTCTCTTTTTGCTTGTCTTCTGCACTGCTGTCGGCAGTAGTTGATTTGTCGGTGGTTTTGTTAGTATCTGTGGCTAAAGCATCGCTGGTTTTTGGTTTGCTGGTAACTGTCTCGCCTGTAACTGCATCTTTTGAAGTAGTTGTTTCGGCACCCGTGTTCGCTGGATTTGTGGTTTTAGCAGCTTCCTCAGACTTTTCTGTGGTTAAAGTTGCAGGTGCGGTTGTTTTGTCGGAGGGTGTGGTTAAAGCAGCGTCGGTTTTGGGTTCTTTACTGGCAATTGTCTCGCCTGTAACTGCATCTTTTGAACTCGTAGTTGTCGAGGCTGCCGTGTTCGCTGGATTTGTGGTTTTAGCAGTTTCCTCAGACTTTTGGGTCGTTAAAGTTGCAGGTGCGGTTGGTTTTTCGGATGCGGCAATTGCCGATTCAGTGTCGGATAAAGTTTTTTCTGATTCGGTTTTGGTAGTTGTTTTAGCAGTGGGAATAGCTGTTTTATCCCCAGCCGCAACTTGACTGTTATTTGTAGGTGCGGCTGTCTTCTCCTCAGCTATAGTTCCTGTGATCGGATCTTTGGTTGCTGTGGATTTTTCAGAAGTGCTGGTGACTGGTAAGATTGTGGAATCTTTGGCGGAAAGTGTCGCTTCTGATTTTGCACCTGTGAGGCTATCGATGCCGATCGCCTTTTCGGTTTGGAGTGCTGCTGTTAAACTTAGGCTGTAATTAGTGTTGCCGCCGATTTGCAAAACTTTGACTGTATAGTCTCCAGCAATTAAGTTGTCAACGCTAATTGTTTCTGCGCTGGTTCCCACGTTGGCAGAAGCGTGCAGTGTTGCACCGCTGCTGTTGAGTACGAATACGTCAGCATTGCTGGTTAAACCGTTAACGGAAATTTGGAAACTTCCGGTATTTTTGATGTTAAATTGGTAAAGGTCAAAGATATTTTTACTGTCAACTGTGCCTGTGTAGGTTTTGCTGCCAGTTAATGCACCGATGTTAGTTTCAGACATTTGCACCCTTCAAAAAAAATAGTTGCTTGACTTTGCTCTTAATTACCTATCTGGAGCAACCTGAGGTTTTTATGCGAATCGGGCAGAATTGTTACATTTCTTTACAATTTGGCACGATCGCCCTTCCGGTGTCCCTTAGGCGCTGATTCCCTCTGTGCTCAGCACGCTACATCTTGACTATATCTCTGATAGTTGTGTCTGCTCGATCGCCCTTACGCACAATTTCCCTTGGGCGCTGAAGCCTGTCACGATCTAAAATCCAAAATCTAAAATCTAAAATCTAAAATCCCTTATCCCTTACAATAAACAGGCAATTATTATATTTTGAGTTATCCTGTGAGTCCTACTGCCGAAGTCAGCAATAACGTAAATGCGGGCGCTATACCAAGCGTTACCGCCACCGCAGCCCGCCGCGCTGTTTTTCCCTTCACTGCGATTGTTGGCCAGGAGGAGATGAAACTGGCGCTGCTGTTGAATGTCATCGATCCCAAAATTGGTGGTGTGATGATTATGGGCGATCGCGGTACTGGCAAATCTACCACAATCCGCGCTCTCACTGATTTACTACCAGAAATTGAAGTGGTGGCTGACGATCCTTTTAACAGTCATCCCACCGATCCGGATTTGATGAGCGATGAGGTGCGCGATCGCACTTTGCATCACGGTACAATGCCGATCGCCCTCAAAAAAGTACAAATGGTAGACTTACCACTCGGCGCTACCGAAGACCGAGTGTGCGGTACGATCGACATTGAGAAAGCTTTGTCCGAAGGTGTGAAAGCTTTTGAACCAGGCCTGTTAGCTAAAGCTAACCGCGGCATTCTTTACGTCGATGAAGTCAATTTGCTCGACGATCACTTAGTCGATGTTTTGCTTGACTCCGCCGCCAGCGGTTGGAATACTGTTGAAAGAGAAGGCATTTCCATCCGCCACCCGGCTAAATTTATTTTAATCGGTTCCGGGAATCCAGAAGAAGGAGAATTGCGGCCGCAATTGCTCGACAGATTCGGAATGCACGCCGAAATTCGGACTGTCAAAGATCCTAATCTGAGAGTAGAAATTGTCGAACAACGATCGAGCTTTGACCAAAATCCGCCCGAATTTCTCGCTAAATATCAGCACCAACAAGACGATATGCAGCAGAAATTGGTAGAAGCCCAGGAAAGGCTGAAATCCGTAACCCTCGATCGCGATTTGCGAGTAAAAATTTCCCAAGTCTGCGCGGAATTGGACGTAGACGGGCTGCGCGGCGATTTGGTCACAAATCGGGCAGCGAAAGCTTTTACCGCCCTAGAATGTCGCACAGAGGTCACTGTGGACGATATTCGCAAAGTGATGACTCTCTGTTTGCGGCACCGATTGCGGAAAGACCCGCTGGAATCAATAGATTCCGGCTATAAAGTGACTAAAGTATTCGATCGCGTATTCGGCCTAGAAACAACTGAAGGGTAGTCCTGAAGCCACTCGCACGAACAGAATAAGATTCGTTTGTAGTGAGGACTTTAGTCCTCTAATTATGCGGACTAAAGTCCTCACTACAAACCTTTTTAATTGGTTCGATCGTTCGGACTTTAGTCCGCATCCATCAAAGGACTGAAGTCCTCACTACAAACCAGGTTCGATCGTTCGGACTTCAGTCCGCATCAATGACTAGCTATGAAACCAGGCTGGTACCGCCACTACAAAACCAGTATTTTGATACTTTACTTCTGCGAATCACCGCGATCGGACTTGTCAAAAAACGCCGTCAGCGCGTTCCACGCAGACTTAGCCGTCTCTTTCAAACGAGTGCCGATCGACTCAATTTCCCCAACCACAACGTGCCAATTCTTTTCAGTTTCCTTGTGAATGTGGTCAACAGCTTGGTCAATGCGATCGCGTTCGATAAACTTATTTTGTTCCAACGCTTCCCGCGCTTGTCGAACCGCTTTCAAATAAGCTTCGCGACTGACTTCGCCGGCATCTTGCACCTGCGCTTGCGCCCGGGTTTTAATCGCATCAACCACCAGCCAATTTTTCTCAGATTCCTTTTTGAGTAGGCTGACTGCTTCTGTCATTCTCTCTTTGGCGATCGACTTATTTTGTTCGATCGCCTTAGAAGCTTTAGTCACAGCTTTCAAATAAGCTTCGCGGGTGAGATCGCCCGCTGCTTGGACTTCGGCGGCGGCGCGTTTTTTAATTGCTTCAAACAAAGCAGCAGTTTCTGCGATCGTCTCATCAGTCGCGTCGGGCATCTCCTTTTTAACGATCGCCGTCGTTTCGGGAGATACCTCTACAATTGTTACTTCAGTCAAATTTGGATCTGTCATATCAATCATCTCCTTTGGTAGTCCGCTTGGAGTGGACTTTGTATGTGTAGCGCCAGAATTCATTCTGGCCCTTAAGACTTTCTACCCATAGCACCATAACTCATGCTAGCTGTTAAAACTTTCGATGTGTAGCGCCAGAATCAATCCTAACACTTAATAAGAACCAGTCAATTCTTGTTCCAGCTTCATCAAATTTTCAATCCGCGATTCCGTAGTTGGATGAGTCGAAAACAGACTTCTAAACCAATCACCAGCAGACGAATTCACAATCAACAGCGGCGCAAAAGCTGGATTACCATCTAAAGGCATTTGGCGCGCCCCACTTTCCAACCGCTGCAAAGCCCTCGCCAAAGCCCTTGGATTGCCCGTTAACCGGGCAGCCCCCGCATCCGCCGAAAACTCCCGCGTGCGCGAAATGGCTAGCTGAATCACCGAAGCAGCCACCGGAGCGAGGATAATCGTCAGCAGCAACCCTAAAGGATTCGGGCTGTCGCGATCGTCCCTACCACCAAACCACATACTATAACTCGCCATTTGCGCCAACCACGAAATCGCCCCCGCCACCGTCGCCGCCACCGCTTGCGTCAGCGTGTCGCGGTTGTTGATGTGAGTAAGTTCGTGCGCCAGTACCCCTTCGAGTTCGTCGTCTGACAGCATATTCATAATACCTTCAGTGACTGCAACCGCCGCGTGTTCGGGATCGCGCCCAGTAGCAAAAGCGTTAGCAGACTGAGTGGGAATAATGTAAACTCCCGGCATGGGTAAATTAGCGCGCTGAGCCAGTCTTTCCACCATTGTATAAAGTCCCGGCGCTTGGTTAGCAGTTACCGGCACAGCCCCGTAAGCCGCCAAAGCGATTTTATCCGAGTAAAACCAAGAACCTAAGTTCATCGCGGCGGCCAAACCAATGCCGATAATTGCACCGCCCGAACCGCCGATTACCCAATAGCTAACGGTAATTAACAGGGCGCTTAACAAGCCTAACAAAGCAGCAGTTTTAATTTGATTCATTTCGGGACTCTCCCTCGAAGCACTAAATTAAGCAATAATCTCGATCGACCTTCAATTGCGATCGACTAACCCAATAAGATTGGTTCGTAGTGCGGACTTCAGTCCGCAGCATTTTGCGGACTGAAGTCCGCACTACAAACCGTGGGATATGACATCACAGATAAATTTTGGTTGTGGGCTTTTGCCTCTGTTCTCCTACATTCTATCTAGCCAAGTTGAGCTCGCGTGTAGGATACCGCCAACTTGCAGGTACGGTTTAGCGTACTTTAATTTCTGATAAATCGCTCCACCTCAAAATACACACTACCAAGAAACCCGGTTGCTAAACACTGTAGAAATTTGAGATTTAAGCCTTTCTAGTTTCCAGCGGCAACTCTCCAGCATTGTTCGCATATAATAAATGGTGAGATTTTTGGGCGTCCCGCCAAGATTTAGGAAATTCGTATTGAGATAGGAGGATATCTTGAAGCGCGACTTGCATCTGATGCGCGCAGATATCGGGCGGCACTTTGCCTGTGCCCGTACCCATGCCGGGAATTGCGATCGTTTCAATGATATGTTTGACCGGCGTTCCGTCTGGAACCGTGCCAAATTTTACGAGAGTTAAAATAGCCCGGGTTGCGAGATAGACATTGACTGTCTCTGTTAAAATTGTGGGAACGCGCATTGTTGGGGCAGCTATTAAATAGGGAATTTCTGCATGATCGGTATCTACAACTTCGGCTAATCCTACTAATAGTTCGCCGTGATGGCGACTTTGAATTAGTTTTTGCAGGCGTTCTTGAACGTGACTTCCAAAATATTTGGCAATCTCTAAATCTAAGCCGCCGTCCATAAAGCCAAAACTATTTGCCGGACTGACAATCGCATCACATTTCACATCAAAGATTGAGCCGCGGTGTATTTTAACATTCTCCATATTACCGCAAGTGCTTTCCCAGGCTCTAACTAAGTCATCGTCTACCGCAGCCAGCACAATTTGCATACAGACTCTCTATAATTTTTAATTAGGCACCGCCAGAGCGATCGCCAATTTAATCATACAATACATTACATGAGTCCGCTAAATCTAAAATTTATCTTAATTTCAACTCACAAATCTTCAATAGCTGTATGCTGCAAGACCAGAATCTGGGCCATCCGATCGCAATTAGTTTAGGTGCCGTTGCCGGCGCATTGAGCCGGTATTATATCACCTTGTGGTTTGCCAACCGTTTCGGCACGGCTTTTCCCTACGGAACTTTTTTTATCAACATCACCGGTTGCTTGGCTATGGGATTTTTTATCACTCTGGTTTTTGAACGGGTGCCTGCTGTTCCCTCGGAGGTGCGGTTAATGGTAGCAACGGGCTTTTTGGGAGCTTATACTACTTTTTCGACTTACGGTTTAGATACAAATGTCTTGTTGCGCGATCGCTTTTACAGCTTGGCCACTTTTTACTGGGCTGGCAGCGCTATAATCGGAGTAATTGCCGTTCAGTTAGGCAGCATTTTAGCACGAATTGGCAAATAGATAAAATACCGTTTACATCTTTCATTAGATAGAATCGAGCATCTGTAGGGAAACAGCAATGCCGTGTCCGGCTTGCGGCTCGTCAAATGAAAGATAATTTATATAAAATCAGTAATTGTAGCAATAAATTTGAAAATCAATCTAAAAATCAAGTTTTTTCAGATCGACCTGGTTTTGGCGATCGCTCCTTATTTCAGCTTTAATTGATATCTCGCAGATTTTACGCATTCCTGCCAGCAGGTCTTGCTAAAAATGAGTTTATGAGGTATACGTATGGAAACCCAAGAATCAATTTTAAGACCAACGGACGCAAACTCCGGTCTGCCGACAAATATCAGTTGTCAGTTTGTGAGAGTTTTTGACGGCAGGACTAATGACGGCAGGACTAATGACTAATGACGGCAGGACTAATGACGGCAGGACTAATGACCAATGACCAATGACCAATAACTAATGACCAATAACTAATGACCAATGACCAGCCTTCGGCTTCGCTCTTCGGCTAAAATGACCAATGACTAATAACTAATGACCAGCCTTCGGCTTCGCTCTTCGGCTAAAATGACCAATGACGGCAGGACTAATGACGGCAGGACTAATGACGGCAGGACTAATAACTAAAGTTAAACAACAAGCAAGGAGGTTTAGTTGTGATAGTTAAAACAGCAACAGAGTGCCTCATTACCTTAGAAGGTGTCAGCAAGGCTTACCAGCAGCCCAACGGTCAACAAATATCTATTTTAGAGCCAATAAATTTAGAACTGCGATCGGGCGAAATAGTAGCTTTGCTAGGCCCTTCCGGTTCCGGAAAATCAACATTAATGCGGATGATTGCCGGACTGATCCCACCCAGCGACGGTCAAGTTTTTTACCACAATCGTCCTTTAGTTGGCTTAAATCCTGGGATAGCCATTGTATTTCAAAACTTTGCCCTTTATCCCTGGCTGACGGTACTAGAAAATGTAGAATTAGGCTTAAAAGCTAAAGGAGAATTGCCAGAACCGCGCCGCCAAAAAGCCTTGCGGATGATTGACATTATCGGTTTGGATGGATTTGAAAATGCTTATCCGAAAGAACTTTCCGGCGGAATGCGGCAGCGAGTGGGATTTGCTAGGGCTTTGGCGGTGGAACCCGAATTGCTTTGCATGGATGAACCGTTTTCAGCTTTAGACGTGCTGACAGCAGAAAACTTGCGGTTTGAGTTATTAGATTTGTGGCTGGAAAAAAAGATTCCGACTAAATCTGTATTAATCGTAACTCACGGGATTGAGGAAGCGGTAATTTTAGCCGATCGCATTGTAGTCCTCGGCCGCAATCCCGGGCGAATTCGCGCCGAACTGACGGTGACTTTGCCGCACTACCGCGATCGCAAAACAGCAGAATTCCAAGCCCTCGTAGACCAAGTATACAAAATTCTCACCAATCCAGAGTTAAGCTGCGAAACAGTTGCTGCACCGACTAAAAGTGCCACTACTGTGTCTCAACCCGAGCCCCCGCCCGCTGCGCCTAAATACCAATCTCTGCCGCAGGTGCGTACAGGTGCGATCGCAGGTTTGTTAGAACTCTTGGAAGATCGCAAGGAGAAAGACCTTTACCGCCTCGGTCAAGAATTAATGTTAGAGGTTGACGACATTTTGCCGATCGTCGAAGCCGCCAAATTAATGGAATTCCTAGTAATTCAAGAAGGCGACCTCCTGTTAACACCAGTTGGTATTCAATTCATTGCCGGCGGAATCGACCAGCGCAAACAAATTGTTCGCACCCAAATTCTCAGCAACATTCGCCTCGTACAGCAAATTTCTCGAATGCTTCAGTCTAAGCGCAATCACCGCATTTCAGAAGAGTTAATTCTGGACATTCTCGAAGCCCACTTTAGCCCCCAAGAAGCAATGCGGCAATTGAAAACTGCGATTGATTGGGGTCGGTATGCAGAGTTGTACAGCTACGACGAACCAGGGGGCGAAATTTTCTTAGAATCAGAAACTAAAGATGAGTAGTCATTAGTCATTAGTCCTGCCGTCATTAGTCTTTTTAGCCGAAGAGCGAAGCCGAAGGCTGGTCATTAGTCCTGCCGTCATTAGTCATTTTAGCCGAAGAGCGAAGCCGAAGGCTGGTCATTAGTCCTGCCGTCATTAGTCATTTTAGCCGAAGAGCGAAGCCGAAGGCTGGTCATTAGTCCTGCCGTCATTAGTCATTGGTTATTGGTTATTAGTCATTAGTCCTGCCGTCATTAGTCATTGGTTATTTGTTATTTGACTGTTAAATGTTGACTGTTAGCAATGCCCAATGCCCCATTCCCAATGCCCCATTCCCAATGCCCCATTCCCAATGCCCCATTCCCAATGCCCCATTCCCAATAACTAATTATTATGACAAGACCCCTAACACCAGCCAATAAAACATTAGAAAGATCGGCTTGGACATGGCAAGACGGCTTGCTGATTCTAGCAATCTTCTCTCTCATTTTAGTAATAGTCCAAACAGCTTCTCAATTCAACAGTGACTACAACCCAAACTTTAAAATAGAGACTACGCTAAATGTCTTGCCAGCCTATACAGCCCAGACTCTTTTACGCATGACAGCGGCTTATATTTTATCCTTCCTATTTACCCTAGTTTATGCTTATTCAGCTTACCGCTTTCCTCTCGCAGCTAAAATCTTAATTCCCTTACTAGATATTTTGCAATCAATTCCGGTTTTATCCTTTTTGCCCGGAGTAGTTTTAGCGCTAGTTACGTTATTTCCCGGTCAAAGAATCGGCGTAGAACTCGCATCGATCATCTTAATATTTACTGGAATGACTTGGAATATGACCTTTAGTTTCTATCAGTCGCTTTCCGGCATTCCGCAAGAACTGAAAGAAGCTGCTAAAGTTTATCGGCTGAATGCTTGGCAACAATTTTGGACGTTAGAATTGCCCGCTGGTGCGATCGGGCTGGTGTGGAACAGCGTCATGTCAGTGGCTGGTGGCTGGTTCTTTTTGATTGCGATCGAATCTTTTACCTTGGGTGCTAAAAATTTTCATCTACCCGGACTCGGTTCCTATTTGGGCAAGGCAGCCAATGAAGGGAACTTTGGGGCGATCGGCTGGGGTTTAGCAGTATTAATAGGTGTGATTGTGGCGATCGACTTTTCGATCTGGCAGCCTTTGATTGCTTGGGTGGAAAAGTTTAAATATCAAGCCGTAGAAGCGACCAATGTACCGCAGTCCAAGGTGTTGGATTTTTTAAGGCGATCGGCGACGCTGCGGGTGTTGAAGTCGCGAATATCGCCCGTAGGTGACAGTTTCGATCGCGCGCTGGCAAGAGGTTTTGCACCCGCTAATTTACCAACCAGTCCTCGCCCAGAAAGCCGCCTCGGAAATTGGATCAATTGGCTGTTTGTCAGCGGGTTTGCTGCGATCGTCCTTTGGGGAACCTGGGAAGCAGTGCTGCTGTTGCGGTTCCTGAGTGTGTCTGACTGGCAAAAAGTCGTGGGAGGTGCGTTTTTCACAGCTTTGCGAGTCATTTGCGCCCTATTTTTATCGCTGTTGTGGACTGTACCTGTCGGAGTGGCGATCGGTCGAAATCCGCGTTTAGCTCAGATTTTGCAGCCCTTAGTGCAAATAGCCGCTTCTGTACCAGCAACGGCTTTATTTCCCGTATTGCTACTAGCTCTAATTCACGCTGGAGGCGGGTTGCAAATTGGTTCTGTAGCGCTGATGATGTTGGGTACAATGTGGTATTTGCTGTTTAATGTGATTGCGGGCGCTCAAGCCATACCTTCGGAGTTGTTTGAAGCGGCGCAAGTTTACAAACTTTCCCTAATTCAGCGCTGGAAAACTTTAATTTTGCCGGGAATATTCCCTTATTTAATCACAGGAATTATTACGGCGGTTGGCGGAGCTTGGAATGCAAGTATTGTCAGCGAATACGTGCAGTTTAAAGGTGAAATAATTAGAACGAGCGGTTTGGGCGAGACAATTTCTGAAGCAACGGCATCGGGTAATTTTCCTTTACTGTTAGCGGCTACTTCTGTGATGTCGCTGTTGGTTGTATTGACTAACCGTTTGGTGTGGCGCCCGCTTTACCGTTTGGCACAAGAAAAATACCAGTTATTGGTTTAAGTCGGTTGACAGTTGACAGTTGACAGTTGACAGTTGACAGCAAACAGGTTGATAGTGGACAGTTGACAGCAAACAGGTTGACAGTTGATAGTTGACAGCTAGCTGTGAGCGAAGCCGAAGGGTTGAGAGTATACCCATTCTCAAAGGTAATTAGTAATTGGGAATTAGTAATTAGTAATTGGTAATCGGTAATTGGTAAGCTGTTGTGCATTTAAATTGTATATTTCGAGTCCCGATCAAAAATCCTCTCCCCATCGGACGCTCTCGCCCTCTCCCCTTCTCCCTCTCTAATACCATAGGCAATCTAGATGCAACACAGCTTAATTGATAATTGGTAATTGGTAATTGGTGATCGAGCGCGTTGTTCAGAACTCACACTCTGTTGTACTAGACCGAAAACATAATACCAAAAAACTTGGTTTCGACAATACATCTTGGTTTTGGTGGTGCCGCATCTGCCAAAAAATTGGGTTGCTCGCGCCGCCCGTGGAAATCGTAATAACTGCAACCAGTGGTGTCAATAGGCTATAAACTGGATTCAGGAAGGCGTGCAGCACAGGTTGATACCAGTTACCACAAAAATGCAACTGTAGGTCAAGTCCAAATCTGCTGACTTAGTAAGTCATTCGCAATTCTTTAATCCCAAATCCCAAATCTAAAATCTAAAATCTAAAATCTAAAATTGCATGAGGAGGGTCATCAGTGACAGAAAACAATTATCAATCGTCTTCTCAACCCACCTACGCGCGAAAAGAACTGCGGGAATTAGTTCGATCGCAGTTAAAGGCTTTGTTGGAACAAGGAGACTTTCAAGGAGCAAAAGCAATTTTGCAGCCGGTGCAGGAAGCAGACATCGCTGAAGCTATCGAAGGCCTGCCGGAAACCATGCAAGTAATAGCTTTCCGGTTGCTTTCTAAAGACGAAGCGATCGCAGTTTACGAATATCTCGACTCTACCGTTCAGCAGTCCCTCTGCGAAAAATTCAAACGCCAAGAAGTCATCGATATTGTAGACAAAATGTCCCCGGACGATCGAGCTAAACTATTTGACGAACTGCCGGCCATCTTAGTCCGCCGCCTCTTAGGTGAATTGAGCCCAACGGAACGCGAAGCTACGGCCCAACTTTTGGGTTACGAAGCCAGTACCGCCGGCCGGATCATGACCCCGGAATACATTTCTCTCAAAGAAAGCTTTACCGTCGCCCAAGCTTTAGACAGAATTCGCTCTTTGGCTAAAACTACCGAAACTATTTATTCTCTTTACGTCACCGATGCGGCGCGACGGTTGAGTGGCATTTTATCCTTGCGGGATTTGGTCACTTCTCCCCTCGACAAAACTGTCGGCGAAATTATGACTCGCGAGGTAGTTTCTGTTCAAACTGGAACGGATCGAGAAGAAGTAGCTAGGCTGATCCAGCGTTACGATTTTTTAGCCGTGCCCGTTGTAGACCGCGAACAGCGTCTGGTGGGGATAATTACAGTGGACGACGCGATCGACATTTTAGAACAAGAAGCTGATAAAGATATTTATACATTGGGCGGCGTCCAGTCCGGCGGCGACAATTATTTTCAGACAGATTTAATCACCGTTGCTCGCAAAAGGGTGGTGTGGCTGTTTGTTCTGCTGTTAACCAATACTGTCACTGGCACAATTATTAGGGCTCAAGAAGATATTTTGCACCAAGTAGTTGCCCTAGCAGCCTTTATTCCGCTGCTGACGGGCACTGGAGGCAATGTCGGAGCTCAGTCCTCAACTGTGGTAATTCGCGGGTTGAACACTGACGAAATTACAGCCATGGGCCCCTTGCAAGTAATTGTCCGCGAGGGGATGGCAGGAGCGCTGCTAGGAGCTATATTGGGGACGGTAGCGACGGGCTGGGCTTACACTCTGCAAGGGAATTTAGCCGTGGCAATCGCGGTGGGGGTGAGTTTGCTGGCGATCGCAATTTTAGCTTCTCTTGCCGGTTCAGCTCTGCCGTTTCTCTTTCGTTCTTTGGGTTTAGACCCCGCTTTAATGTCAGCTCCTTTTATTACCACCGCAGTTGATGTCCTGGGAGTCTTAATTTATTTCACTTTAGCTCGACTAATTTTGCAAATATAATATATTTAATTAGATGAGTGTCAATAAAAAACTTAATTTGTTGTTCACCAATGCTCAATTCGGGGGCCAAAGCGCTCACACTTTATTTTTACTCACACACTTATACCAGTTTAAAAAAATAATGCAACTTTAGACCCGCGATCCAAACCCTTCTGAAATCAGTCATTCCCCATTCTTCAATCTAAAATCTAAAATCTAAAATCTAAAATCTAAAATCGTATTAACCTATGTCATCATCTAATTCACCAACCAAAATCCAAAATTCCAACTCGAGCAATTTGTTAGAAACTGCTGAATTGGTATCTCTTGCTGCCTCGGCTGTGGGATTGGCTGCTAGTTTGGTTTTGCAGCAGAGCATTTATGTCGAAGTACCTGTGGTGATTTCGCTGGTGTTGAATTTTGTGAACCGCCAGAAGTTGCGCGGCCAAGTTAAAACAAGTACGGCGGCAGTGTTCGATCGCGTAAACCAACAAGCCGCTACTAGCGATCGCGCGATCGAGCAATTGCAACTTGCTGTCAATGCTGTAGACGAAGCTCTTGCTCAAACATCTCGCGAAAATCTCAATGTTGCGCCGGGAGAAAATGCACACTCTCTAATTTCAGCAATTGAGAACCTGCGCCAGCGGATCATAATTTTAGAAAAAACTATTAAAATGATTCAAAGCGAGATCGAAATCACCAGCCGCCAATTCAAACAACGGCCGGAGTTGCAACAAGTCGAAACTTTGACAACAATCATTCTGGATTTGCAGGAATTTATCAACGAACTGCCGCAGTGGGGAAATTTGCAGCAGCGGCAGCTAACAGAACTTCAGCAACAAGTGGATAATGCTTTGGCTCAGCTTACTCAAGAAATTGCTGTGATTCCCAGCCGGGTTGAGGAGGCTGTAGCTAGTCGCGGCGGGGAAATTAACCAACAGTTGGGTTCTGGTTTGAATGCCGAGCAAAAAAATGCCGATCGATCTAAAGCCCAGAATGATAAAATTCGCCAGAAATATCCCAGAGCTTACGTAAAGTGGAGTCGGGAGGAAGACGAGAATTTGCAGAAAGAATATGCAAACTGCCAAGAAATTGGTGAATTAGCTCAGAAATTTCAGCGACAACCTGTTGCTATTCGTTCGCGCTTGCAAAAATTAGGATTGATGGATTCAGTGGACAGTTGACAGTGGACAGTGGACAGTTGGCAGTTGGCAGTTGGCAGTTGGCAGTTGGCAGTTGGCAGTTGACAGTTGACAGTTGGCAGTTGACAGTTGGCAGTGGACAGTTGGCAGTGGACAGTGGACAGTGGACAGTTGATAGACCAATGCCCGATGCCCGATGCCCGATGCCCCATCCCCGATGCCCGATGCCCCATGCCCGATGCCCACCCTTCGACTTCGCGAGCGGGCAAGATGCCCCATCCCCGATGCCCCATGCCCCATGCCCCATGCCCCATGCCCAATAAAAAAGCGATCGCCCTTTTTTTCAAAAGAGCGATCGCTTTATTTATTTATTCAGTACCCGCTGCCAACAGCGGGCCACTAACATCAAATCTCAAGGCTTTTTAGCCTTGGCCTACCTCATTCTAGAAATCTTGCGGTAACAAAGAACTTAAACGCTCCAATAAAGGATCGGACTCCCGACGAGGAGCAACCTCAGCATCAGAAACTACACGATCGTCCGCTACAGACTCAGACTCGATCGGGTGAGGCTCTACTACTTTTGAAACTTGGGCAAAAGAAACTTGAGCAAACTTACTGTTAACACTCCCCTGCAACTGATCCAACTGCGCGCCCAATTGACTCAGGTGATGTTCCAGTCCTTCCAAACGGCTTAATTCCTCAGCAGAAACTTTGCGCTCGAACTCAGCAAATCTGACCGTAAGTTCAGCAATACCCTGTTCCAACCGCTGAGAGCTATCTGTAGAGCTAGCAGACTCAGATACAGACAAAAACTGCCACAAAGCTTGCTTGCAGAGATTGCTGAAAGTCTGATACTTCGTAAAAGCCAACTCTTTTTCAATAGCGGCCAGCAAAGTTTGATCGGCAGCATCTTCTGTAAACGCCACCGAGAAATTCGCCTTATTTTTTGCCCACAGTGCCATAGGGTTCAAGCCTTAATGCGTTACTTTATCGTGGCTAGCTGAGCCTCAGCATAAATAAACTGTCCCAAAGCATTAGCTTTCCGAGAAGGCTGAGCCAAGTGAGCCTTAAGATTGGCGTCTTTCAGCAAAGGTTGGAGTACCTCCCAGAAAAATTCGCCGCCACCGCCAGTCAGAACTACGTCCGTCACCCGTTCCGGCAGCCACTGTACCAAACGTTCGGATAGTTCGTTAGCGAAAGCCTCCCGCAAATCCTTAATAATCGGATCTAAATTAGTCGGCTTAGTCGCTCCTCTAGGACGGTAGAAACGCTGGCCTTCCGGTTTATTCACCCCTTCCAGTAAAGACAGGGATTGAGGGTCTGCCCCCGGAATTTTTGAGGCAACTTGTTCGTAGAATTTGTTCATGGCGAAGGAATCGCTCTTAGAAGCGGCCCGGGCGAACCGGAAACGATCGACCATTAACAAATCAGTAGTTTGGTGTCCGATATCGACAACAGCCACCGACAGTTCCGGTAAATCCGGCGTAAACTCCTTGTTGTCTTGAGCTTCGCACCAAATCAGGCTGCCGAATCCTTCCGGCATCACCCAAACGTGGCGAATGTCAATTTCCAAACGCTCGCCGCGGTACACCACAACGTGGGGAGAGCGGAGTTGGCTGATAATCTCTTCCTTTTCTTTCTCAAACTGATCCTGCGAATAAAAAGGCAAACCCAGCACTACTGCCATTTCGCCCTTCATCTGGAAATATCCTGCACAGGAAAAAACCTTAACCAAAGCATCTACTACTTTCGACTGGTCAGCACCGCCGAGATTAGCGCCAAAGTCCGCAGCCAGTTGGCCGATGGCGTACCCCTTGCCCTGGTGCTCCAGCCACATATCCAACAGAGGGTCTGTTGCTTTTGACTCAAAGCTGCCGCCCCGCACCTTTTCCACGGGCATAGCAGCCACGTTGGCAGGGATAAAAACAACACCGCTCGGGTTGCGACTCACGCAAGCTTTAGTTGCTGTACGACCCAAATCAGCACTAATAATCGATTTGTGAGAAGCGATCTTAGTCTGCTGCGTCAGCATAGCCGAATTAGGAACAAGCTGTCTAGTTGTCATTGAAATGTGTTACCTCACTGAGCCTCACCATTATCATGCCTTATCCCTTGACACTGCCGCGCTTAAAGACAGTGGGTGAAAGCGGCGATGCTTCTAACTCTACCTAGATCGGTATTGAAATCAGCACCAAACATTATATTCGGGACGATCGCCCTTACCGTAACTAACCTAACTTTTTCTCAATCGCCGCGATCGGCCCTGTTGCCCGATCGTGCATTGTTAAGTTAAATTTAGTTAAGATTCTGAGTGTAAACTTTTGTCACACTCCTCCGACACCGCGATCTTACCCGATCAGTCCCCAATTCAAGGCACCCGCATTTATGAAAATTTCTTGGCGAACTATACTACTTTGGACTTTACCCGCCCTAGTCATCGGCTTTTTCTTGTGGCAGGGGGCCTTTGCCCCATCCCCAGCAGAAATGACCAAGAACACCGCCAGCACCCGCCTGAGCTACGGTAGATTCTTAGATTACTTAAACGCCGATCGAGTCACCAGCGTTGACCTTTACGACGGAGGTCGGACGGCGATTGTCGAAGCAATCGATCCCGAACTGGACAATCACGTGCAGCGGTGGCGCGTGGACTTGCCCTCAAATGCCCCGGAACTGGTTTCTCGACTCAGAGACTCCAAAATCAGCTTCGACACTCACCCCCTGCGCAACGACGGCGCTATCTGGGGAGTTTTAGGCAATCTAGTATTTCCCCTACTGTTAGTAGGAGGGCTGTTCTTCCTGTTCCGCCGCGGCGGCAACGTGCCAGGAGGCCCAGGCCAAGCCATGAATTTTGGCAAATCCAAAGCACGCTTTCAAATGGAAGCTAAAACAGGCGTACTGTTCGACGACGTAGCAGGCGTGGAAGAAGCCAAAGAAGAACTCGCCGAAGTCGTGACTTTCCTCAAAAAACCCGAACGCTTCACCGCAGTCGGGGCCAAGATTCCCAAAGGCGTACTGCTAGTGGGCCCTCCGGGAACAGGCAAAACCATGCTGGCAAAAGCGATCGCAGGCGAAGCCGCCGTCCCTTTCTTCAGCATCTCCGGTTCCGAATTTGTGGAAATGTTCGTCGGTGTCGGCGCATCCCGCGTCCGCGACTTGTTCAAGAAAGCTAAAGAAAATGCTCCTTGTATCATCTTTATTGATGAAATCGATGCAGTCGGCCGCCAGCGCGGCGCCGGTATCGGCGGCGGTAACGACGAACGGGAACAAACCCTGAACCAGTTGCTGACCGAAATGGACGGTTTTGAAGGCAATACTGGCATCATCATCATTGCTGCCACAAACCGCCCTGACGTTCTCGACTCGGCTTTGCTGCGTCCGGGTCGTTTTGACCGCCAAGTTAGCGTAGATACGCCGGATATCAAAGGCAGATTGTCCATTCTTGAAGTTCACGCGCGCAACAAGAAGCTGTCTGAGGAGATTTCTTTGGATGCGATCGCCCGCCGCACTCCTGGTTTTACCGGCGCGGATTTGGCTAACTTGCTCAATGAAGCTGCTATTTTAACAGCAAGACGCCGCAAAGAAGCGA
Organism: Microcoleus sp. Aus8_D2; assembly: GCF_036702665.1. Lineage (NCBI taxonomy): Bacteria > Bacillati > Cyanobacteriota > Cyanophyceae > Oscillatoriales > Microcoleaceae > Microcoleus > Microcoleus sp. Aus8_D2. The sequence continues at coordinate 195,720 of NZ_JAUBUN010000001.1, read as the reverse complement.
TTACGATGCTCGAAATTGACGATGCAGTCGATCGCGTCGTCGCAGGTATGGAAGGCACACCGCTGGTGGACAGCAAGAGCAAACGCTTGATTGCTTACCACGAAATCGGCCACGCGATCGTCGGTACAGTCATTCAAGCCCACGATCCCGTGCAAAAAGTTACCTTAGTTCCTCGCGGACAAGCCCGCGGCTTGACTTGGTTCATGCCCAGCGAAGACCAAGGTTTGATTTCAAGATCGCAAATTTTAGCACGGATTAGCGGTGCTTTGGGCGGCCGCGCAGCCGAAGAAGTAGTTTTCGGCGATGCTGAAGTAACCACCGGTGCCGGCAACGACTTACAGCAAGTCAGCGGTATGGCGCGCCAAATGGTAACTCGCTACGGGATGTCTACCTTGGGCCCGATCGCCCTGGAAGCTCAACAAAGCGAAATTTTCCTCGGCCGCGACTACACCGCGCGATCGGAATATTCCGAAGAAATCGCCTCTCGCATTGACGGACAAGTTCGATCGATTGTCGATCGTTGTTACGAAGATGCGCGCCGAATTATTCGCGAAAATCGTACCGTGGTCGATCGTTTAGTCGATTTGCTGATCGAAAAAGAAACCATCGACGGCGAAGAGTTGCGCCTAATCGTCTCTGAATACACTTTTGTTCCTGAAAAAGAACAATACGTTCCTCAGCTTTAAAAAGTCAGGGCGAATATTCAGCGAATATTCAGCGAATATTTAGGGCGAATAGAATTCGCGACTACACAAACAAAGTCCGCCTCCGCGGACTGAAGAAAATCAACCCGCCTGACAGCGGGTTTTGTCTGTGTAGAAGCGGTTTCAACCGCCGAATTTATTTCGATATCGTGTCCGGTTGATCGATCGCGATAAGATTCGTTTGTAGTGCGTCCTGGCGTCCGCGATTTGAGAGCGGCCGCCAGGACGCACTACGAACCCTTTTTTGTTATGGTAATCGAACGGCCATGCTATGAAATAGCCACCGCAGATCGACTCCAATTAACGCAGATGAAGACAAAGATTGCCATACATAAAATCAATAATTTGTCAAGTTTTTTTCTAGCTAGTTTGATTTTTGTTTCCGTGAATACTTTGAGCGCCCGCGCCGAAAAATTAAGATGTTTTGTAGATATTTGCATCGAACCCAGCAGCGTTAAATCAAGTAAATCGGATTTTCCCGGTGCTCCGTCTTATCCAGTTAGAACTATTTTAGGGACTCAGCAATTTAGTAACGAGAAAATGCTGGCGCAGATGGAAGTTAACTGCCGACAGCGAGAGTTTAGAACTGTCCGAGTTAGCCAAGATGGCGAAAATTGGTCGAATTTCGATCCCAGATGGACTTTGGTCGATCGCAACTCATCTTTGTCTCGGATGGTTGACTATACTTGTAAATTGGCGATCGAATAAGCTTAAAATGTCGATCGAGTTATTGTAATTATTGTAGGGTGCGTCAGGGGCTGAATATTTTGACAACCTACTCAAAAATTATCCCCCCTGACGCACCCTACGGTTAGTTAAGCGCGCACTTCGCTCGCCGAACACCTCCGGCGGACTGAAGAAATTCAACCTGCCTTACAGCGGGTTTTGTCTGTTTGGTGTGCGATTTTAACCGCTGAGTTGATTTTTGAGAGAGCAACCGCAGATGAACGCAAATTAACGCAGATGAAAACTCGATTTACAGAACATAAAATTAATAACTTGTCAAGCTTTTTTCTAGCTACTTGGATTTTTGTTTCCGTCAATACTTTGAGCGCCCGCGCCGAAAAATTAAGATGTTTTGTAGATATTTGCATCGACCCCGAAAAATTAAGATGTTTTGCATATATTTGCATCGATCCCAGCAGCGTAAAATTAAGCAAATCTGATATTCCCGGTGTTCCCTATTATCCCGTTAGAACTATTTTAGGAACTCAGCAGTCTAGTTACCAGAAAATGTTCGTGCAAATGGAATTCAACTGCAAGCAGCGACAGTTTAGAATTGTCAGGGCTATCAAATATGGCCGAAATTGGTCGGATTTTGATCCGAGATGGACTTTAATTACTCCTAACTCCCCTTTTTCAAGGCTGGTTGACTATACTTGTAAATTGGCGATCGAATAAGCTTAAAATGGCGATCGAGTTATTGTAATTATTGTAGGGTGCCTCAGGGGCTGAATATTTTGACAACCTACTCAAAAATTATCCCCCCTGACGCACCCTACGGTTAGTTAACCGCGCACTTGTAGGCGCAATCCCCCCCTGAAGAGATCCTCAATCTAAAATCTCAATCTAAAATCTAAAATCTAAAATCTAAAATCGAATGACCCACCCCAGCGAATACCGGCAAAGGCGCGAACAATTAATGGCTAAAATTGGCAGCGGGACGGCGATATTTCGCAGCGCGCCCGCAGCCGTCATGCACAACGATGTTGAATACGCCTACCGACAAGATAGCGATTTTTTCTATTTAACCGGTTTCAACGAAGCTGCGGCGGTAGCAGTGCTCGCCCCGCACCACGAAGAACACAAATTTGTGTTGTTCGTGCAGCCAAAAGACTTGGAAAAAGAAACTTGGCACGGTTATCGCGCTGGAGTTGAAGGTGCTAAGGAGTTGTACGGTGCCGATGAAGCGTTTCCTATCGCCGAACTTGCCGAAAAACTGCCGAAATATTTAGAAAAAGCCGATCGCATATACTATCACTTCGGGCGCGATCGCACATTCGACCAAACAGTCCTCAACCACTGGCAAAGCTTGATGCGCACTTACCCCAAACGCGGTACAGGCCCCACTGCGATCGAAGATTCCAACATCATATTACACCCGATGCGGCTGGTGAAAAGCCAAACAGAATTAGCATTAATGCGCAAAGCAGCTAATATCTCAGTGACCGCCCACAACCGCGCCCGAGAATTCGCCAAACCGGGCAGGTACGAATACGAAATTCAAGCAGAAATAGAACATATTTTTGGCATGAATGGCGGCACTCCCGCTTATCCTTCAATTGTGGCATCCGGTAACAATGCCTGCGTCCTCCACTACATCGAAAACAACCGCCAAATGCAGGAAAACGACTTGCTGCTAATAGATGCCGGTTGTGCTTGCAGCTACTACAACGCCGATATTACTCGCACCTTTCCCGTCAACGGCAAATTCACCGCCGAACAACAGATAATTTACGACTTAGTTTTGCAAGCACAATTGCAGGCAATTAGTCAAGTATATCCGGGAAATCCTTACAGCAAAATTCACGAAACAGCCGTGCGCGTTTTGGTAGAAGGTTTAATGGATTTAAAACTTTTGGTCGGTGACATTGAAGAGATAATTAAAGAGGAGAAATACAAGCCGTTTTATATGCACCGCACTGGTCACTGGCTGGGATTGGACGTGCACGATGTCGGCGTTTATCAGTACGGCGAAAATCCGCAACTTTTGCAGGCAGGACAGGTGCTGACGGTGGAACCGGGGATTTATATTTCTCCTTATATTAAACCCGTTGAAGGACAGCCGGAGGTTCCTGAAAAATGGCGCGGTATTGGTGTGAGAATTGAAGATGATGTTTTGGTGACATTTGACAGTCATGAAGTCTTGACGGCGGGAGTTCCTAAATGAAGGAATTCGTCAGTAGTCAGTAGTCAGTAGTTAGTAGTCAGCAGTCAGTAGTTAGTAGTCAGCAGTCAGCAGTCAGCAGTCAGTAGTCAGCAGTCAGCAGTCATCAGGAAGAAGGAAAGTAATCACACTCTTGGACTCATAACCGGCGTTGTGTAGGGTGCGCACTGCGCACTGCTATAATTCGCGATTCCTACCTTTTTTTGGCGTTAGTCGTATTAATGCTAAGCTGGACAAAACTCAAGTCCGCAACTGCAAAAAAAAAGAGCCATATCATTTGAGATTAAATAATTGAGAATGACTTATTTTGTATGGGTTGAGAGCTGGCCTACAGTTGCATTTGTTTGGGAACTGGTATAAGGTGCTCCCCAGTTGTCTTATCCATTACCCATTACCCATTACCAATTAGCACTTTGTACCTCACTCATTTGAGTATTACTATATGTGTATTGATCCCACAAAGATCGATCGACCTCTCGAAAGCTGCGAAGCATTAGTCGCAGAGCAAAGCGCAAAAATTCTGCAACTCGAACAGGATTTGCAGCAGCAGAGAGAATTGTGCCAGAAATTAGCAGCACAACTCAAAGCAGTCGAGAAGGCCGGCTTTTCGGGTTCCGCAACTGAATTGCAGATCGCCGACGACGATCGCGCTCAGTTAATCGCATCTCTGGAAAAAAGCCAGGAAATGTACCGAACTCTGATCAAACATTATCCGAATGGCTCGGTATTTTTGTTCGATCGCGATTTGCGCTATACTCTGGTTGACGGTCAAGGTTTGGCAGTAGTTGGTTTGTCCAAAGAATTGTTGGAAGGCCAAACATTGTGGGAAGTATCGCCCCCAGAAGATTTGCAACTTTTTGAGACCAAATATCGCGCGGCTTTAGCAGGAGAAGAGAATAATTTTGAATATAAATACCGCGATCGATTTTATTCAACAACAATTTCTCCGGTCAAAAACGACCGAGAAGAAATTTTTGCAGGCATGGTAGTTACTCAAGATATTAGCGAAAGAAAGCAGGCAGAATTCGCGCTGCGACGGCTGAAAAATGAACTAGAAATAAAATATCACAAACGTAGTGAAGATTTAAGAATAGCTAACCAACAATTGCGGGAAGAAATTATCGACCGCTGGCGCACCGAAGAATTTTTACGGGAAAGCCAGCAACAGCTAGAATTGTTTTTCTCTCAATCTTTAAATGGTTTTTTCTTTATGATGCTGGAGGAGCCAGTGCACTGGGACGATACCGCTGACAAAGAAAAAGTCTTGGATTACGTATTTGCTAGCGGGCGGGTAACGAAGGCAAACGATGCTTTGATATCTCAATACGGAGCTACTAGGGAAGAGTTTATTGGCGTGACGCTTAACTCTTTATTGTCCCACAACTTGGCTGGTGGCAGAGAAATTATCAGGCAATTTTTTGATGCTGGCAGAATTCACATCGAAAATGACAATCGCAAGTTTGATGGTGAGCTAATTTGGGTGGAAGGCGATTATATTTGCATTGACGATTCCCAGGGCAGAATTGTCGGGTATTTTGGCGTGCAGCGCGATATTAGCGATCGCAAAAAAGCAGAAGCTGCCCTTAGAGATAGCGAAGAACGTTTTCGCGCAACCGTCGAACAAGCAGCAGTCGGCATTACCCACTGCGACAAAAATGGCCGCTATTTGCGAGTCAACCAAAAGTTTTGCAATATTTTAGGGTATACTGCCGAAGAATTGCTGGGCCGAACTTGGATGGATGTCACTTACCGTGAAGATCTAGATTCAGACTTGGCAAAAAATCACAGGTTGTTTGCTAGGGAAGTTGATTGTTTCAATATGGAAAAACGCTTGGTTTGTCAAGACGGTTCTTTAATTTGGGTAAATATCACTGTTTCCCTAGTCGAAGAACCGTTGAGCGGAGCAGTTTACAACATAGCAGTCATCGAAGATATCAGCGATCGCAAACAAGCCGAAGCAGCACTCAAGGAAAGCGAAGAAAGGTTCCGACAGCTAGCCGAAAATATTGAAAGCGTGTTTTGGATGGTAGACGTTCAACCGCAGAAAATGGTTTATATCAGTCCGGGTTACGCAAAAATCTGGGGGAGAAGCTGCGATGATTTGTATGCTTCCGGGCGCTTTTGTGCAGATTCTATCCATCCGGAAGACCGAACTCGCGTGATGGCTACCTTCACTCAAAAAAATTTAGCTGAAAACGAGATAGAATATCGAATTGTCAGGCCGGATGGTGAAACTCGCTGGATTCGCGATCGGGCTTTTCCGATTAGAAATCAAGCTGGTGAAGTTTATCGTGTTGTTGGTATTGCAGAAGATATCAGCGATCGCAAACAGGCAGAAAAAGCGATCCGTGAAAGTGAAGAACGCTTCCGCCAGCTAGCAGAAAATATCCAAGATTCCTTCTGGCTACTTTCTGTTGAATTGACCGATGTACTTTACATAAGTCCAGCTTACGAACAAATCTGGGGGCGCAGTCGCGAAGAATTGTATGCCGATCCATTAAGATGGATGGAGTTGGTGCATCCAGAAGATAAATACCTTTTGCAAGAGGCAATTCCGCGAGTATTGCAGGGCGAGTCTACCAGCACCGAATATCGGATTTTTCTGCCAGACGGCACAATTCGCTGGCTGTGCGATCGAGCTTTTCCTATTTACGACGAATCGGGCAAAATTTACAGGCTCGCGGGTATTTGCGAAGATATTAGCGATCGCAAATTGACCGAGGCCCGCATCCAAGCAGCACTCCGCGAAAAAGAAGTATTGCTCAAAGAAATTCACCACCGAGTTAAAAATAATATGCAGGTTGTTTCCAGCCTGCTGCAACTTCAATCTCAATACATTGAAGACGAACCGACACTAGCTTTATTTGAAGAAAGCCAGACACGCATCCATTCAATGGCTCTGATTCACGAGCAACTTTATCAATCCGAACATCTCGATCGGATCGACCTCCCTCCCTACGTCGAAAACTTGGTTGCTAATTTGTATCAATCTTTTGGTTGCGGCAACACTTCCATTCAATTTAATTTAAATCTTGACCCCATTTATTTAAACATAGAAACAGCAATTCCTTGCGGTTTAATTATTAACGAACTGGTTTCTAATTCCTTAAAATATGCTTTTGACCAAAGTTTAGCAGGTGAAATTAATATTAATTTTCATGAAGTAATTCCTCAGCAGTTTCACTTAACTATTCAAGACAACGGCAGCGGATTTCCGGCGGACTTTGATGTGGAAACTACCGAAACATTAGGATTGCGATTAGTGCGGATGTTGACTCAGCAATTAGAGGGAACTCTTGTAATTGACAGTGAGTGCGGAACTTGTTACCATATTACTTTCCTTGAGTTAAATTATCGGCGTCGCATTTAAGAAAAAAATATGAACCCTATAAAAGTTTTGGTTGTAGAAGACGAAATTATTGTGGCCCAGGACATAGCAGGTAGATTAAAAAGACTGGGTTATGCAGTAACAGCTACAGTTGCTTCAGGGGAAGAAGCTATTGAAAAAGTAGCCGAAAATCCGCCAGACATAGTGCTGATGGATATCGTGCTTAAAGGTGACATGGACGGCGTAACAGCAGCCGAACAAATCAGAACCAAAATTGATGTACCAACAGTATTTTTAACAGCTTATGCCGACGAGAAAACTCTGCAAAGAGCGAAACTTACAGATCCCTTCGGTTACATTATCAAACCATTTCAACAAAATGATTTGCGGGTGGCGATCGAGATTGCTCTGCACAGACACGAAATCGAGGCCAAAATGCGAGCAGCTCTCAAAGCTGAGGAAGCAGCCAGAGAGTCGGTGGAAGAAAAATCGCAGCGCCAAAACCAGTATATATCAATGGCTGCCCACGAATTGCGCAACCCGCTGAATGCGATTTTAATCTCTGCGGAGATCCTAGAGTTCGATCGCACTCGCAGCAGTGACGAATCCCAAGTCAAAACCCTGCGCTTAGTGCACTCAGCTACCCAAAAGATGAACCAGCTAATAGACGATATGCTGTTCATGGGGCGAGCAGAAGCAGGCAAACTCAAATGCCATCCATTACCGATAAATTTAGTTGAATTTTGTCAAGACTTGCTGGCTCAATTGCAGTTAGGAAATGAAGCAAAGCACAAACTAACATTAATCCCGTCAGGCGTTACCAGCGCGATGTTAGATCAACAATTGCTGCACTGCATTATTTCTAACTTAATTGTCAACGCTATCAAATATTCCCCAAACGGCGGGAAAGTCACCTTAGAATTGGAATACAGTCAAGCAGGTGAGGGAGGCAAAGAACCTATATTCTGTTTGTCTCCTCAGTGTTTGTTTCCCAATTCCAAATTTACAAATATGAACTCTCCCTTACTAATTATGCGCATCCGAGACGAAGGTATGGGCATCCCAGAAACTGAAGTAGGGAAAATATTTGAAATGTTTTACCGCTGCAAGAATACTGGAAAGATTAAAGGTAACGGTTTGGGCTTAACTATTGTTAAAAAAGCTGTGGATTTGCAAGGAGGTGCGATCGCCTGCGAAAGCCAAATCGGCGTTGGCACTACCTTTACAGTCGCGCTTCCTTATGTGGCTCTTCCCTGCAAAAATCAGAGATAAGACGGCGGTTGAAACCGCGTAAGCGTCAAACTCTCACCTGACGGGAGCAGGTTGAAGAATAACAGATGCAGACGGCGGTTGAAACCGCGTAAGCGTCAAACTCTCACCTGACGGGAGCAGGTTGAAGAATAACAGATGCAGACGGC
>NZ_JAUBUN010000001.1:183501-187283 GCF_036702665.1 Microcoleus sp. Aus8_D2 | reverse complement strand
GGTTGAAACCGTAACTGAGCAGACGGCGGTTGAAACCGCGTAAGCGTCAAACTCTCACCTGACGGGAGCAGGTTGAAGAATAAGAGCAGACGGCGCTTGAAACCGTAACTGAACTGTATTTGCTTAAAATTACGCGATCTTCTTTTGTGTAGACGCGGTTTCAACCGCCGTCTGCATCTAATCATCAAAGTGTTGCAAAATCCACTCAACCCCCGCAGCTAAATTTGCAGCAATAAAATCCGGTTTAGTATGGTGCTGATACTCACCGCTCAACACGCTTTCACCGTAACCAGTCTGCACCAAAATACCAGTACAACCGGCATTGTGAGCCAGATCGACATCAGTCGCTTTATCCCCCACCATAAAACTATTCGGCAAATCCAAATCGTGTTCCCAAGCCGCCGCTACCAACATCCCCGTATTCGGTTTTCGCCAAGTCGTATATCGCGTAAATTCTGGGTTGGTTCCGCCTTCTGATTCGCTCAAATAAGGGCAGTAATAAAGAGCATCTAATCTTGCTCCGGCTTCTTTTTCTAGTAACAAACACAAGCGTTTGTGCAAATCTTCAACGTGGCTGACTGGATAATAACCCCTCGCCGGGCCGGATTGATTGGAAACCAAACAGCAAAATATTTGTCTGTCATTTAAACGGCGTACAGCTTTAGCTATTCCGGGAATTAAATGCAAATCTTCTAGTTGGTGAATGTAACCTGCTTCGATATTGAGGACGCCATCGCGATCGAGAAATACTGCTCGTTTCATAGAATTGTAATTTATCAGATTTAGGACTTACGCCTTTCTGACCAAAAAAACCTGGTTTTTCATCGAATCTGCTGGTTATAACCAAGTATTTTGGTGAAAAAACCCGGTTTCTGACCACCCGTGCGTAAATCCTGAGATTGTCGGGGCGGGTAAGGCTTTAAAAATTTGCAAATGATACATAATTTTTGTACAAAACCCGCCCTTTTTTTTAACAATGTTAGCCGCCCCAAACTTTCTTCAAAACCTCTTGAGGAGAAATGTCAGCCATTTTGCCAGTAGGAGATTTAATTCCCAAAAAGCGATCGCTCTTTGGCAGCAATTTTGCCGGGTCAGTCGGGCCGAACAAAGCTATTGTATAAGTTTGAACCGCTACAGCCAAGTGCATCGGCGCGCTGTCAGTACACATCATCAAATTAGCAGCAGCAATGGTAGCTGCCAACTTGCCGACATCATCCGGCGAGATAACTTTTATACTTGGACAGAGTTCGACTAACTTTTTCACCAAAGCTTGATCTTCGGGGCCTTTTACCACAACAACGGGTAAATTCGGCTGTCGCTGCTGACAGTCTTCGATGATTTGTCTCCAGTTGTCTATAGGGTAAATTTTGTCAATACCTTTAGACACAGCTAATTGACTGGAACCGCCGTGAATTAGAATGTAACCGCTTTCTTTGATTCCCAACCGCTGCTGTTCGGCTTCCGCCCACTGAATGTCTTGTTTTGGTACATTAATTGCGATCGCAGGACTTGGATTGTTAATGTTGAATCCTTGCAGCAAATCGTGGTACATTGAAGCTGCGTACTGGTCAGTTTTCAGAGGTACGGAATCGGTGAGAAATCGAGCGCCGTTGGTTCCCGAATAGCCCACTCTCTGGGGAATGCCGGTCAGCCACAGCAGAAGTCCGACAGTCCACCGCTGGCCGAGGGAAACAACTGCTTCGTATTCGCGATCGCGAATTACGCCCAGTAAATTGCCCCAATCTGCCAGCGCGTTGCGGTCTTTGAAATTGTACGTCAAGACTTCTTTGACGGACTTGCAGACTCGGTAAGCGCCCTTCGCCCTCGGTTCCACGATGACATCAATCTGAGCGTCTGGATAAGACTGCTTGAGGTCATCGAGGGTGGGGAAAAATAAAATTTGGTCGCCAATCCCGCCTGGGACAAGTGCTAGTATTCGCATCATAAACGATCGGGCTATTATCTATCAAGGTAGCTCTCAGCGATCGGCTTTCAGCTATCAGCTTATAGTATTTTAAGACGTTAAAAGCTACTGGCTGACAGCAAAACAACTGACTGAAAATTACAGGACGCTCTTAATATATACCTTGTTGGGTGAAGAAGGGTTAGTTAATGCACTTATTAATTCCTGCGGCGGGTTCGGGGCGACGGATGGGTAGTCAGCGGAACAAACTGCTGCTGACTTTGCTGGAAAAACCTTTGCTGAGTTGGACTTTGGCCGCTGCTGAAGCTTCGCAGCAGATTAGCTGGATCGGCATTATCGGCCAACCGGGGGATTTTCCTGATTTTAAGGAAATTATCAGCGATTTAGCTTTGGTGAAGCCCGTGGAACTGATTCAAGGGGGCGCTACCAGGCAAGAGTCAGTTTACAACGGCTTGCAGGCTTTGCCCCCAAATGCCGATCGAGTGTTGATTCACGACGGCGCGAGGTGTTTGGCAACTCCTGAATTGTTCGATCGATCTTCCGAGGCTCTCTTAAGCTGTCCAGGCTTGATTGTCGCCGTCCCGGTCAAGGATACGATTAAGGTGGTGGACGAGTCTAGAATCGTGCGAGACACGCCGGACAGAAGCAATTTGTGGGCGGCCCAGACTCCCCAAGGATTTGAAGTGAAATTGTTAAAGCAGTGTCACCAACAAGGGCGGGAGAAGGGTTGGGAGGTTACAGACGATGCAGCTTTGTTTGAAAAATGCGGTTTACCAGTGCAAATTGTGGAGGGGGAAGAGACTAATTTGAAAGTCACAACGCCCGTTGATTTGAGTGTCGCTGAATTCATTTTACGCCAGAGATACGGGAAATAGTTGACAGTTGATAGTTGACCTGTGGTAGGGGCGGTGGATGGTGCGTGCGGGCCCTCTTAGTTGATAGTTGACAGTTGACCGCTTGAGGGCACTTGACAAAAGAAAGAAGAGGATTGGAGTAATGAATAGTCTTCTTTTAATCTATGCCTAAAAGGGTTCCGGCTTTAAGCCAATTGTTTCTGGTAATTTATCTAACGATATTACTAGGATAAATCTCACCTCAATATTAATAGTTGAGGACGAAAGCAATGCAAGATCAGGGTAAATGGCGCATCACCGAAATGGACGAGTGGGATAGTGACTACCTGGACATGGAAGTTGAAGCGTATATCGAGATTGATTCCAAAGGTTCAGGAGAATTTCAATTTGGTTTAGTATTCGGTCAAATTGACGGCGAAGTCGTGAAAAATCGAGAGGATCAGCCCTTCGAGTTTACATGGGAAGGCAATGATGAATGTGATGAGGCCTCTGGTAGTGGTTGGCTCAAATTAAACGTTCAAAACTCACTAGAAGGTGTAATTAAATTTCACCAAGGTGACAGTTATGGTCTGGTCGCTGAACGAACGCATTGAGTAGTTAATATGCGATCGCAATCAGTACGAAATTCCATCAATTGGAAAAATATAGACAACAATATTGGTAGGGTGTGGAGCCATCGATAGTATCCCAAAAAAGACAGAAAATCTTACAGCTCCGCACCAGCTACAATATTGGTAGGGTGCGTCGCTATCAACCATACCTAAAAAAGACAGAAAATCTTACAGCTCCGCACCAGCTACAATACTTGAGTAAACAAACTCTACTAAGAGTATTGTAGCAAGGATTTTTTAAATTGGTATTATATCAAGTTTCAAAATTCTGGCTACAAAACAAGTTTTGCGATCGATTGAAACTGAGGGTTGTTTTATCAAATATTATTGCTTGGTGCGTCGCTCTTCTATTTTTCGTCTTTTTTGGGGATGGTTGATGGCGACGCACCCTAC
>NZ_JAUBUN010000001.1:172315-183401 GCF_036702665.1 Microcoleus sp. Aus8_D2 | reverse complement strand
AATATTACTGAGGGTTGTTTGATCAAATATTATTGCTTGGTGCGTCGCTCTTCTATTTTTCGTCTTTTTTGGGGATGGTTGATGGCGACGCACCCTACCAATATTACTGAGGGTTGTTTGATCAAATATTATTGCTTGGTGCGTCGCTCTTCTATTTTTCGTCTTTTTTGGGGATGGTTGATGGCGACGCACCCTACCAATATTACTGAGGGTTGTTTGATCAAATATTATTGCTTGGTGCGTCGCTCTTCTATTTTTCGTCTTTTTTGGGGATGGTTGATGGCGACGCACCCTACCAATATTACTGAGGGTTGTTTGATCAAATATTATTGCTTGGTGCGTCGCTCTTCTATTTTTCGTCTTTTTTGGGGATGGTTGATGGCGACGCACCCTACCAATATTTTTTATACTCATGAAGGATTGAGTGGAAAATCGGTATCCATCTCAACCTCGCCCGCATTTTTAGTAACTAAATCCAAAAACGCAAACACGGCCGGAATTAACAGCGCATCCCTCAAAACAGCCACCCCAATTACCCTTTCAAAAGCCGCTGGTAAACTGCAAATTTTTACCTCAGCAGGTATCGGTTCCGCCGCCAAACGTGGCATAATTGCGGCACCCAAACCTTGCATTACCATACTGACAATAGTTGAATCTTCGCTGAGTTCGTAAGCGATATTTAAGGGAAACTCCGAAGTTGCTAAATATTTGCGCAGCGGTACGGAACAAGCTGTTTCCGGCGGCTGCAAAATCAGCGAATAATTTGCTAATACTTCCCAGGTAATTTTAGCACATGATAACTTGGCAGTTGGCGGCAGCAACACCACATATTTATCCCGCAAAATTTCTCTAGTTTCAAATTCATCGGAGATGGGAAGAGAAACAAAGCCGATGTCTGCTTTGCCCGATCGCAAAGCTTCTTCCACAGCCTGGGTATAATACACTTCGGTAATGCTGACGGCAATCTTGGGAAAGCGATCGCGAAATTGGGCGATAATACCCGGTAGGATATGAGTTGCGACACTCCGAAACGTGACTATCCGCACCACGCCGCCCTGCAAACCTTTGTCTAAATCAGCTTCTTTCACCATCATTTCTAACGATCGCACAATTTGACGCCCGTGAAGCACCACCCTTTCCCCCACCGGCGTCAGTTGAGCGCCGTGTCGCCCCCGATGGAACAATTGCACTCCCAATTCTGTTTCTAAAGAGGCGATGGCGTGGCTGACTGCTGATTGTGACAGTTCCATTTGTAAAGCCGCTTCGCTAAAGTTTTCACAGTCGGCTACTGCTATCAAAGCCTGAATCTGAGAGAGTTTCATCCGCCGTGTGTTGATTTCGTTCATAGCGTTTCCTAGAAGGAAGAAGTCATCGGTCATTAGTCATCGGTCATCGGTCATCGGTCATCGGTCATCGGTCATCGGTCATCGGTCATTTTACCCAGAGCGAAGTCGAAGGGTGGTCATCGGTCATCGGTCATCGGTCATTAGGAAGAAGGACTCGAACGCAAGGGTTGGAGTAATTAATAACGTCCTAACCGTTGGGCGCGGTTGGTATATTTATCTATCGATTTTATTCATACAACCTATGCAAGTAATGATTTGATTGTTGTTTTGCCAAGAGTTAGGGTTAATTTATCAGGCAATAGATTTAGTTTGACAGGAATTGCATAAGGATAAAAAGGTGCTGTAGCGAGCAAGTTATTGCTGCTTTTTAGCTGTTATTTTTCATGATGCAATTTGTGTTTAATTGAGGATTTGAAGGTGTTTGTTATGTCTACTTACGAAAATCGGCTGGCTCCCGAAAAAACTGTTGTTTCGATTAAGGAGCGAGCTAAATATGCCAAAAGACACAAAGGGCGATCGCTCTTTTCAACTATCAATCAACTGTGGCAAGGTTTGCTCACCGCTGCATCTGGCGAGAACGAGGTCAGAATCTGGCAGACTTGCGATCGCTATGGTAACACTTGGTGGCACGGTTGCGATCGGGCGACAGGTCGCTCTACCTGGGCGGCGACGGATGATGAAATGCGCGCTTGGATCGATCGGCGTTATTGCGAATAGTTACGGCAAAGGTTGATTGAGATTGTTGGTTGTGTGGGGGCGGGTTTTAGATCGTGTCCGATGATTAACCGCCATAAGATTGGTTCGCGCGTGCGTCCTGGTGTCCGCAAAAATCTGCGGACACCAGGACGCACTACAAACCTTTTTTATTATGGTAATCGACCGGACATGATATTAGAGATTGTTTGAGGTTTCCCAAGATTTTTGCTGAACCCGCCCCTAGGATACTTGGGAAAAATTTGTGGATTTTTGATTCTTAATTTCCCAGGAGATGCTATGCTTCAAAGATACTCCGAATGTGCAGCGCCCGATCGTATAATCCTCATGAAAAACGAGGTGTACAGGTTGCCTCAAACTCATCGAGAAATTCAAGTTTTGTCAGGAATTGCTTGGATCACACTTGACAAACAGGACATCATCTTGCACAGCCCAGAAAAAATATCGCTTCCGCCGAGCAAAAACTTTGCTGTCGTCTCCGCTCTCAACAATATGCCGCTGATTCTAGCAGTCTGGTAAGACAACAGCCCAGCCATGCGATTTGAGCTTTGAGATTTTGGATTGAAGAATTGGGAATTACTTATTGTGTATGGGTTTGCAGCACGGGCTTACAGTTGCATTCTTTGTTTAAACTGGTATCCTTCGCTAGGGACTGAGAAAAAAATCTGGCGGAACACCCTAAAGAGGTCTATCTTAGTTATAAATTGGCTTTTGGAGGACTCGATCGGTGTACTGCCGCTCTTACCACTTCAGCTATCTCGCAGCTATAAGTATTGTCTTATCGCCCGCACTCAGCTTGCTGGCAATCTCAGACGCTCGGGCATTTGCCCCTATTATAAATGCCAGACAGGCTCGTTCGGGCGATCGCGCCCAAGCAACAGACCCCAAAACGGAAGCAGACAAACTCTTTGAAACAGGAGTCAAACAGCACCGCGAGGGTTTGTTTCAAGCAGCAATCCAGACTTTTGAGCAAGTTTTGGCAATTCGCAAGCAACTAGGCGACAAACCGGGAATCGGAGACACCCTCAACAATATCGGGGAAGTTTACACAGAAATGGGTTTGCGCCCCAAAGCTTTGGAAATTTTGCGGCAAGCTTTAGCCATTCACCGCGAAATCGGCGAAGGGCCCCGCATCGCGCGCACTCTCAATCTCATCGGTTTCGTCAACCGGGTTACGAACAATTTTGCCGAAGCGATGAAACTGCACCAAGAAGCTTTGGATCTCGCCAAAACTGCCAATGACCAAGTTGAAATAGCAGAATCTTTTCACAACATCGCGGCGGTGTACGCGGAACAGGTAAATTACGCTAAGGCGATCGAATTTTACCAGCAAGCGCGGACGATTCGCACCAAAGAAGGCGATCGGCGCGATTTAGGCCGTACCCTCAATAACATGGGTGGCGTCTATTACAACATCGGCGACTTTAACAGAGCAATGGAATTTTACCATCAAGCTTTAGCAATTCGCCGGGAAATCGGAGACAGGGCTGGCGTCGCCCGCCTCCTCAACAACATGGCACTTACCTGTCGCAAACAAGGTAAAGATACTCAAGCCCTAATCTATTTTCAGCAAGCAATACCAATGTTTGAAGCCATCGGCGACAAGACAAGTATCGGACGCTTGTTCAATAATATGGGCGCGATTTATGAAAGTCTCCGTCAATCCGCTAAAGCTCTCGACTCCTATGACCGAGCTTTGAAAATTGCCCGCGAGGGCGGAGACCAAGTTGGAGAAACCACAGCGATGGATGGCATTAAACGATTGTCGTCGGGGCAGTCTTTGCCACAATAATGGGAGTATCTAATCATTAAGGTTATAAGCTGTTGCGCATTTAAATTATATATTCGGGACGCTGCTCATAGTAACGTCCCACTCATTGTTTAATTGATTGTTGACACACCAGTTAAATGCCACAACAGCTTATCTCAATACAGTTAAGTTAGCGCTGTTTATTCCCCGGAGATTCCCCTCGCATCCCCCCGATAGTCGAAGGACTTTGAGAATACTCTTGTCCCCCCCCTTTGTTAAGGCTACCCTGTACACACATCTCTGTGTAGAACCAAAATCCTCGGAGATCCCCTCGCATCCCCCTTAACAAGGGGAGTAGGGGTTGACTTTGACTCCCGTTCCCCCCTTTTTTAAGGGGGAGTAGGGGGCAAGCTAAGGGGGGATCTCATGACTTGTGTGTACACCGTAGCCTTGTTAAGGGGGGTTAGGGGGGATCTGCCTTAACTGAACCGTATTGAATTCTAACTTAGTGAACTAGCGAGATCGCCCTTTTCGTCAACGCCTCAGCCGTCAACCCATTAAACGCCATCAACTGACCAGCGCTAGCAGTCGTTTCGCCCCGCTTCCAAGCGAAAGTATCGCGCGGACAATTGCTGCGTAGCATCACCGGTTCCAACATCCCAGAAGCACCGCCTGTCACGCCAATTAAGGCATCTCCGCCAAACATTTCGGCAAATTTCTCATCGCTCAAAAAGCCGCCGTCAGCTTCCGAACAAGTATCCCAAGCAACATCGCCTTGACGGTACAAACGGCGGGGATTCACAACAGAAACAATCCGCACTCCAATGCCTTCTGTTTCCAAAAATGCCGCCGCTTCAAACACTGGCATTAAAGTCATGTCGCCCACAACAGCAAACACAACTTTCTTGCTCTCCCCTTGATTGTGGGGAGCTTGGGGAGAAGCGACTTCATGCAGCACAATTGCACCGTATTCCAAACCTTGGCGAGTCTGTTCAAAAGTAGTGCGAATTGGCAGTGGCGACTTGCTCGCAGTAATCACAACTCCCTTATTTCTGGCAGTCAAAGCCCAATCGTAACAGACTTGAATGCTGTTAGCATCGGGTGGGAACAAAGGAAACACATTTCCATTGCGCATCATCGCCGCAAAATAAGCCTCAATTTCCGGGCGTTGGTGCGTCCAACCGTTGCGGCCTTGTTCTAAAGCACCTGCTGTAAATAAGGTGACAGTCGCCGGAGTTGCACGGCGCAATTCTGCCATTGCTTGGGTGACAGTTTGCCAAATTGGTAAACCGTTAATGGCAAAAGATTCGTAGGAACACCACAAACTCCGCGCGCCGAATAGCGACAATCCTACTGCTAAACCCGCGCAAGCATCTTCGCTCAAAGGTTCGTAAACTTGACCGTTTGGCGATTGATTGTACAAGTCATCTGTCGTCGGGTGAATGATTTTGAGAGCTTGGTTGATGTTGGCAATTGCCGATGCTTCGTTTCCATCGGCGTTGGTGACCAGAAAAGTGCGATCGCGCTGGCCGACTGTTCCCACCAAAAGCCCCATTGCAGTTGTCGAAATTTTCGCTTCTCCCCCAACCGCAAATTCTTCCAAAGGCAATTCGCCCAAATCTGCCAGTGGCAATGTAAACTCAGTAACAACGGTTTTCGCAGCAGGCCCGCCACCCGCGCGCTCGCAATTTGTTCGCACCAACTGCCAAGCATCAGCAGTCAAAGCGCGCTCTTTTAAAGCGCTGATAATGTGCGGTGCATCGAGGGTATCTTTTGGATAAAGGTTGTGAGATTTTGCTCCGCGCGCGTGTACGCCCGCACCTTTCAACTGTTTAATAATAAACACAGTCAATTTGCCGCCGAGAGCAGATTTTGCCGCTTTGTCAACTCCTTGTAACACAGCTTTGGTAAATGCCATGCGCTGTTCGAGGGAAAAAGCAGTGCTGTCAACATAAGCTTCCGGTTGATTTTTATCGTCAAATTCCTTAGCATCAACTAAGATGACTTCTTCAAAACCGTTTCCTTGCCAATAAGCAATCATTTCAGCATTAGTTTTAGTCGAAACCATGCTGTGATGTTCTTGAGAATATCCGTTCCAAACTAACACTGGCAAAAAGTTAGTAGCCTTCGGATAAGCAGTGTGGAAATGCGCCATGCTGCTCATCGGATAGGGTTCGCCCATGCCGCCGTCGCCCATTGTGAAAGCAAACAGTTTGTCGGGGTGTAAAAGCGCGCCAGCCATTGCGAAATGCTGCCCTTGTCCGAGGGGGCCTGCTGGTGCTAAAAGACCGGGAATGAAGCCGGAAAGATGTCCTAATAAACCGTCTTTTTCTCGGAATTTATCGCGCACTTGCTGCACGTTGAAAATTCCCATGTCTTCCAAAGATCGATCGAGAAACATGGCACTATAAAATCCTGGCGCGTGGTGCCCGACTTCGGTGACAATGTTCTTGTGTCCCAGCATCACCAACGCAGCGTAGGCCTCAGCTTGGCTGGCAAAACCCCCCGGATGTCCCGATGCCTTGCTGGCTGTCACTTGCAGCGTCAGGTAGCGCAGGGCGTCTGCTCCGAGCATCGTTTGAAAGACGGCGGCGGGATCGGCTGCATCGGCGATCGAATTGCTTCCTTGGGCGATCGCAGGTGCTTTCCCGTAAGTCTCAAAACCCGGCACTGTCTCGGAGAAATACTGGATTCCTTCGCAAAAACTGGGAATTGCTGACGTTGCCTTCGGCGTAGTTGCAGTCATGCTTGATACCTGAAAAATTTGACTTGAATTCATGTAACAGTAATTTTATAGCTTCTGTGTTGCAAAAAATCATCACTTCTGCTAAGTCGAATCATAAATCAGTCAAATATCTAAAATTTTCATAGCAACCGCCAAGACGGTTAGAACGTAATACGCTTTGCATAAGAATATCGAGCGGTTTGAACCGCAGTCTGATCTTCTTACCTCTTCCCTCTTCCTTCTTCCTTCTTCCTGATGACTATTGACTACTGACGGCCCGACTGCTGACGGCCCGACTACTGACTACTGACGGCCCGACTACTGACTACTGACGAATTCCTTCTTTGTTTATGGTTCGGTAACATCTAAACCCAGCCGTTCCCCAACATTAATATAAATCGCAGTGCCGCTTTCAAAAAGAGAAGGTTTAGCCTTTTGATTCGCCAGCAAAACAAAGAAACTGCTAAGTGCAGGAGCCGGATATCGATCGCGGCGCCACCTGTATATCAAACCTTCGCACGGCCCGTTAATCCGGCTGCTGGTGCAAATCGCTTTCTGATTGTTTACCGAATAATTGGGTCTAAAGCCTCCCCCTTTTAGGGGGACTTTCAAATCTATTGAAGCATCTCAAGCCATTATTATAGTAGATGTGCTACTATAAGAATAGCAGGAACAACCATGCTAGTTCTTGAGTTCAAAGCCTAGGGCAAAGTTAAACAGTTTGTTGCAGTAGACGAGGCTATCCGAGTAACGCAGTTTATTCGGAATAAGTCGATTGGACTGTGGATGGATGGTGAAGCTAAGTCTTGGGTGGAGATGTCAAGAAATTGCGCTGTCGCGGGCCAAGGAATTTGACTTGGCAAATAAGTTGAACTCAATGGCTAGACAGGCTCGTGCAGAAAGAGCATGGGCTGCAATAACTCGTTTCTACGAGATCGGACCGCTACTGAGGTTGGTGAAAACCTGTCGCGGGCCCGATCGCGATCGCTGAACCAAGAATCCCCGCGTCTTTACACCGGGGAGTGTCAAAGGCCCAGACAGCCAGTTAATGTCATCGGCTATGAATGAAGTGTTAAACCAGCAGGTTTTCAGTAGTCTGGGTTTAGTTGGTTATCGGCTGAAGATCGATCGCCACCTCGGAATAGCTACCGTCGATCTGCGGGCCTCCGGGAATTCCCGGCAGAAATTGCAGAATCTGTCGAGTTGTCAGATGTTAGGTTTGTTCGGAGGCGTGCGCCAAACCTTAACCAGTTATGCCCCTTGGCAAATCAAAACAGTCCGTTTTACAGAGCTCGGACAGGACATTTTGAGTACCGTTCGAGAATAACCTATTAAAATTATTGGAGATGGGGCTGATACACTTTTCCCCTTAAAAAAAGCTTGACAGGGATTGAATAAACCTTCAAACCTTTTGATATCTGTTGATGCAGCCTAACTCCTGTTACCACAACCGAGGCAATTCCTATGACACTACCTAACGGCCCCAAAACTCCACCCTTTGTGCAGCTAATTCAGTGGATCGGCGATCCGCTGACATACATGGATCGATGTGCCAAGCAATACGGCGACATTTTCACCACGCGATGGGGCAACCTCGAACCATTCGTGATGATCGACCACCCGCAAGCTATACAGGAGATGCTCAACAGCAACGCGCTTCACGCTCCAGGCAGGCTGAACAGCATCCTAAAACCCATGGTGGGAGAACAATCCATGATTATCCTCTCGGGAGAAAGGCACAAACGGCAGCGCCAATTATTGATGCCACCCTTTCACGGGGAACGGATGCGGAATTACGGCCAACTAATTTGCGATATCGCTCGAGATGTTGCTAGCAAGTGGACTGTCGATCGACCTTTTGTGGCCCGCAGCGCCATGCAGGAAGTCACGATGCGGGTGATCTTGCAGGCTGTTTTCGGCTTTGATGACGGGCCGCGGTTGCAAGAACTCAAGCCTCTACTTGCCTCAGTCGTCAATATGACCGACTCTCCCCTGCGATCGAGTATGTTGTTTCTGAATTGGATGCAGCAAGATTGGGGGCCCTGGAGTCCTTGGGGACGCATGAAACAGCGGCAGCGGAAAGTTGACGATCTGATCTATGCCGAAATTGAAGAACGCAGGCTGCAACCAGACGCCAACCGCACCGACATTCTCAGCTTAATGATGGCCGCCCGCGACGAAAACGGCGAACCAATGACCAATGAAGAATTGCGCGACGAGTTGATGACCCTGCTGTTTGCAGGCCACGAAACCACAGCAACGGCCCTAGCTTGGGCATTTTACTGGATTCACCACTTACCCTCTGTGCGCCAGAAGTTGCTGGCAGAATTGGACAGTTTGGGGGAAAATCCAGACCCGATGACGATTTTCCGCTTACCTTACCTGAGTGCCGTTTGTCAGGAGACGCTGCGAATTTACCCCGTGGGAATGCTGACGTTTCCACGAGAAGTGCGCGAGCCTGTGGAACTGATGGGACATCAACTCGAACCTGGTACGGTTGTTGTCGGCTCGATTTATTTAACCCACCGGCGGGAGGATTTGTATCCAGAACCGTTGCAATTTAAACCAGAACGGTTTTTGGAGAGGCAATTCTCGCCTTACGAGTATTTGCCCTTTGGAGGTGGTAGTCGCCGCTGCATCGGCATGGCCCTGGCGCAGTTGGAGATGAAATTGGTGCTGGCAACCATTTTGCGCGATTTCGACCTTCAATTAGCCGAGAAACAGCCCGTACAGGCCAAACGCCGAGGGGTGACTTTAGGGCCAGCGGGCGGCGTGCGGATGGTGATGCTGGGGCGGCGGATGCGGCAGCAGATACCTGAAGCTGTTGCTAGTGGGGTTTGATGTCGCAGCCGCAGGGGGGCGGACGATCGCACTTTCGGCTTTGAGTGCAAACAATTTAGGCAGAATGTGCGATCGACCGCCCTCGCCTCCATTTTTGGTAGCACCCGCTACAGAAAAATAGCTATAATCCTTCACCTGTAACCATCGCCCGCTTTCAAATTTCCAATTTTCTGTCTAAAATAGTAGAAGCCTTGCAAACACAGCCCAAAAGCAAAAGTGGGTGATTGCAATAGCCCTCTTGATATCTAGAAAGCCTGCCTGCCATACTTGAGAAACATATGCATACCCTGTTATTCAGCAAGGTCGGAAGCGCGTTGGCATTGCCTGCAATCTTCCGGCCTCTTTATTTTTTGGGGTATTTGAGGCCTTGGGCTTTCTGATGCAGAAGGCAAGGCAAAAGTATAAATTTTCCCTCGTGTCCCCATCTACCCCTCTCCGCAATTAGAGAGGTTCTGCCTCTAATTGAAATAGCATCCGACAGCAAGTTTAAGGAATCACTAAGGAATAATTAATAACTTGTTAAACGATCTCCTTGTACCCCGCTCTCAATCTTCTGTCTTCAGAAATTCTGATACCGAGACAGACTTGGGGAGGCTCTCCAGATCTTTAATTTCGCTTTCGTGGGCAAAAAACTCGACTTCTTTATCGTCAATCTGGATCTGATAGCTAGCGGTAGCAGTCACAATCCGCCGCTTTTTTTTATCTTCTATTAACACCCAACACACCACAGGTCTGACCCACCTCTCAACGTGCTGGCTTTGCTTCGTACTCCCAAAGGCATACCAGCCTTTAGCTTCAATAATTTGCAGCACTTTAAAATCGTTATTTGCCATAAATATCTCGATCGCGTTAACTTGACTATTCTTCTTAGATAGAACGGCACGCTTGCTAAGCATGACAGAAGTTCGGGAATTTAAATATCGACTTTAAAACCTGATTTTGAGTCGAAAATCAGCCGTTGAGCAGGGCATTATATGCGTTGTGGCCCGCTAAATTTAGTGCGATGTTTTTGTACTCTCCCACAATTACCGTAAAGTATCTATACCGCATCCTCAAAAAATAGTTTTGCAGGAGCATCAACAGCAGCAAACTCGACCTTAGCTAGCTGGAGCTAAGCGGATGCAAACTGCTTCTAACCGCTGGTTGGTGAGAGCGATCGGCATACAAGGCTGTTCGGATTTTTTGCTGCAATCAAGTGTCATTTTTACCAGAGCGGGTAAAACTTAACTAGAGATTGCCGCTTTCTATTCTAAGCCTGGGCGCGCCTAATTCTCAATTAATTGTATGGTTTAGTTAATAATTGCCAAACTGTCGATCGCACTAAACAGCCGTGTCTAACTCTTCAATTACCGTCACCGTTAAACTATTCGCCGCCTTCGGTGAAGCCTACGGCGTTTCGTTCCTTACAGTAGAACTTCCTCCCGAAACCCCAGTGTCTCAAGTTCTCGAAAGCTCGATCGCCCAACATCCTCAATTAGAACAGTGGCGCGATCGCACCCGTTTCGCCATCAACCTAGAATTCGTCTCCCCTGACACCATCCTCCAAGACGGCGACGAAGTTGTACTCATCCCCCCCGTCAGCGGTGGATAATACGATTTGGGATTTTCGATTGAAGAATTGAGAACGATCGCCCGCGGAAATCAGAAACCCGGTTTCTCGGCCCCGTCGTCACATCAGAAACCGGGTTTCTTGCTATATTTCTGGTTCCT
>NZ_JAUBUN010000001.1:154942-172215 GCF_036702665.1 Microcoleus sp. Aus8_D2 | reverse complement strand
GTCCGCAAAATCTCGTAGAAACCCGGTTTCTCGGCCCCGTCGTCACATCAGAAACCGGGTTTCTTGCTATATTTCTGGTTCCTGTCCGCAAAATCTCGTAGAAACCCGGTTTCTCGGCCCCGTCGTCACATCAGAAACCGGGTTTCTTGCTATATTTCTGCTTCCTGTCCGCAAAATCTCGTAGAAACCCGGTTTCTCGGCCCCGTGTGTCAACCCTGTAGTTTTGAGTTGTGAGTGGACAAGCAAAAAAAACTTTATAAAGTTTTGAAATTAGTTTTGCAGCCCAATTATTTTTGAGTTCGGTTAATCGAGATAAATTTCCTCTCAACCACCCTTCTCCGGCAGAGCCTGGAAACCAGTCAGAGAAAGAGATTGAGTCCGCTCCAGCCACCTCCCATTTCGGACAAAATACTGCTGCCAAATCAATCCCGACTAAAAAAATCGGGTATGGTTGACGGGGTAGATAGACCGTGCTAATCTTTCCTAAGACTTAGAAAACATCGCAAAACTAGAGAGTTGAGCTATGACCCAGGCGACCAGAACCCAATCCACAGCAGCAACCTTCACAGCCCTCAAATGTAAAGAATGCGGCGAAGAGTACGAACTCCAAGCCAAGCACGTCTGCGATTGCTGTTTTGGCCCGCTAGAAGTCAAGTACGACTACGAAGCTATCCGCCGCCGCGTCACTCGCCAAACCATCCAAGCCGGCCCCAATTCAATCTGGCGCTACCGCGAATTTTTACCAGTCGCTACAGATAACGTCATCGATGTCGGCACAGGGATGACTCCTCTATTAAAATCCCACCGCTTGGCCCGCCGCCTCGGTCTAAAAAATCTTTATATTAAAAACGATGCCGTGAATATGCCCACTCTCAGCTTTAAAGACAGAGTGGTGTCAGTCGCCCTCAGCCGAGCGAGAGAATTGGGTTTCACAACAGTATCATGTGCCAGCACTGGCAACTTAGCAAACTCCACCGCTGCGATCGCCGCCCACGCCGGTCTCGACTGCGTAGTCTTCATCCCCTCCGACTTAGAAGCAGGCAAAGTCCTCGGCACTCTGATTTACAATCCAACTGTGATGGCAGTTCACGGCAACTACGACCAAGTTAACCGCCTCTGCTGCGAAGTCGCCAATACACACGGTTGGGGATTTGTCAACATCAATTTGCGTCCCTACTATTCCGAAGGCTCGAAAACCCTCGGCTACGAAGTTGCCGAACAGCTAGGCTGGCAATTGCCCGATCATATCGTCGCCCCCCTTGCCTCCGGCTCTTTGTTCACAAAAATCTACAAAGGCTTTAATGAATTCATCGAAGTCGGTTTAGTGGATGAGAAGAAAGTTCGATTCAGCGGTGCTCAAGCTGACGGTTGTTCCCCGATCGCGAGCGCATACCGCGAAGGTCGCGATTTCGTGACACCAGTCAAACCGAATACAATTGCTAAATCGATCGCGATCGGCAATCCAGCAGACGGTATGTACGCCTTAGAAATCGCCCGCAAAACCAACGGGAACATCGAATCCGTCAGCGACACCGAAATCATCGAAGGCATGAAACTGCTAGCAGAAACCGAAGGCATCTTCACAGAAACCGCAGGCGGCACCACGATCGCAGTCTTGAAGAAACTCGTAGAAGCAGGTAAAATCAATCCCGACGAAACAACCGTCGCCTACATCACCGGCAACGGCTTGAAAACCCAAGAAGCAGTTCAAGGCTACATCGGCGAACCCATCACCCTCGAACCAAAACTAGAAGCCTTCGAGCGCGCCCTCGAACGCGCCCGCACCCTCGAACGCTTAGAATGGCAACCAGCTTCGGTTTAATAGTTATTGGTTATTGGTTATTGGTTATTGGTTATTGGTTATCATCACCAACACATAGCTAATAGCCAATGACTAACAACTAACAACTAACAACTAACAACTAACAACTAACCATGACCGTTAAAGTTTTAATTCCCACTCCCCTGCAAAAATTCACTAACAATCAAGCGACAATAGAATGCGGTGGTGCAAACATTTCCGAACTGATTGAAGCGCTAGAAACAAATTGTCCCGGCATCAAAAAAAGCCTGTGCGACGAACAAGGAGCACCTCGCAGATTTTTGAATTTCTACGTCAACAGCGAAGATATCCGGTTTTTGGAAGGTACGGAAACTGCTCTTAAAGATGGTGATGAAGTGAGTATTGTGCCGGCGGTTGCTGGTGGTTGATTTTTAACCGCAGATTGGGGCAGATGAACGCAGATGAACGCAGATATTTGTTAAATCTATCTGCGTTTATTTTAGGTTAAAATCGAGTGATTTTTTTTGATAAAATTTGACGCTAAAAAAGCCGATTTATGAATAGGTTATTTTTTCTCACTGAGTGGCAAAGTCAATACAAACTCTGTTCCTGTTCCCAGTTGAGAATTAACCTCGATCGCCCCTCCATGTTTTTCGACAACTATTTGACGGGCGATCGCCAATCCCAATCCCGTTCCTTTTCCGACACCCTTTGTAGTAAACAAATGGTCAAAAATCTTCTGTTTCACTGACTCACTCATCCCCATTCCATTATCAGTAATCATGATTTTGACTTGGTTGTCTACCACTAAAGTTTGAATCGCTATCCGGTTAGGATTTGCCTTGATTTCATTAAACTTACGTCCAATATTTGATTCTTCTAAGGCATCGATCGCATTCGCCAGAATATTCATAAACACCTGATTGAGCTGTCCGGGAAAACAGGCAATTTCTGGAAGATAGCCGTAATCTGTAACAACTTCAATAGCGGGACGATTGTCGTTCGCTTTGAGACGATGGCGCAGAATCAGTACGGTGCTATCGATGCCTTCGTGCAGGTTGAATTTTTGCTTAGTATCGCTGTCGGCGCGGGAGAAAGTGCGGAGACTTTTGCTGATGGCGGTGATGCGAGCGCCCCCATCTTGCATCGCCCGAATTAACTTCGGCAAATCTTCCCGGACGTAATCGAGATCGATCGCTTCCAGTTCGTCTTCAATGTCCGCACCCGGTTGAGGGAATTTCTCGCCGTAAAGATCGATGACACCTAACAAGTCATTGATGTAATCTTGGGCTGCACCTACATTGCCCACAATACAACCGATCGGATTATTGATTTCGTGGGCAACACCAGCTACTAAGTTCCCTAACGCAGACATTTTTTCGCTTTGCACCAGTTGTAATTGGGCTTGCTGAAGTTCTTCTAAAGTTTGTTGAACTTGGCGATAGAGGCGAGCATTTTCTAGAGAAATAGCAGCTTGAGTACAGAGGAAGTTGAGGACGACTAGGCGATCGCTCGTAAATACACCCCTCGTTCCCCGATTTTCGAGATATAAAATTCCCGTTAAATTTCCTTGATTTAGAATCGGCAAACACAGGACACTTTTAGGCTGATGTTGTTGTAGATAATGGTCGATCGCCACCGGCAGATCGGTTTTTAGGTTGTCTAGAATGAGCGTTTCTAAAGTATTTTTGACGTAGTAAATCAGTTGAACTGGAAGTGTGGGATTGTCTTCTAGCGGTACAGTTTGCAGTGTCGTTTCTTTCAAATCGGACATTGCCCGAACTTGCCATTGTTCGTCCTGACACAGCAGCAATGCACATCGATCTGCACCCGAATTTTCCAGCATGGTTTGAGTCAGGGTTTGGATTAGATCGTCGAGTTGAATCGTGCGAGAGATTGCCTGAGAAACTTTCAGGAGTGCAGCGAAATCTAGCGTGTTATTGATGCTGGTGCTGGAGGAAATTTGGCTGCGAGTAGAGTGGAGCGAGTAAGAAGAGGTCGAAATACTGGCTAAGGTTTCTAAAACCATCAGAGGTTGAGCAGCTTGTTGCAGGATGGGTTGGAGGAGTTGGGGATAGCGTTTTTCTAAATCGTCAGTTTTGGCTTTAGCTCCCCCTAGGGCGTAACAATAGTAAGCTTCTTGCATATATCCAGCAGCAACTTTTTCCTTACCCCAATCTAGGTAGAATTTGGCTGCCAGTTCATTGCCAAGCGCTTCTTCTTGGATAAAACCGTTTTCTTTGGCTCCAGCAATAGCGCGCTCGTACATTTCAATTGCATCTGCTTTGTTTCCCAAAACTCGATGCTTTTCTGCTTCGACTAAATACCATTTGTGCAGATAATTCATCGGAGCATTTTTCGCACACTGGTGCAATGTAATTTGATGAGTTTCGACAACCAGTATAATTTCGGCTTGCTTAGTTTCTGACTCTGTGGGGAACACTGCCAATTGTGTCAGAGCAGCATAGAAATAGAAAATTGGAAAAATCACTAATCCTGATAGTGCGATTAAATACTCTTTGGATTTTATCGTGTGATCTAGAGCAGCCGGATAATTACCAAAGACATAGGCAAGCAGCATTTTGTAAATATAGACTAGGGCAAGTGAACCTACGTCATTATCCTGATGGTGCTTGGGAGCCATGACTATCTCATCATAAGCAACTCCAATCAGAGCATCTGGTTGACTCATCGTTTCCATCAAATTTTGTACCATCTGCCTGGTTATATCCAGGTATCTCTGGGCAGAATATTGATTTATCCGACCCAAGGCAACACTCAAATCTATCATCTCTGAGTCAACACTACTCAGTTCTTGTCCACCAAAATAAATGGCATAGCCATAGGCCGAACAGTTGTAACCAGCAAATAAAAAATTCCCAGTTTCTATGCCTGCTACATAGCCAGCTTTTAGTGTAGGTAATGTAGCACTCAATAGCTCTTGTTGATGCTGAATGAACGATCCAAATAAACATAGAACAATAGCTTTTACTTCCGGTATATTGGATCGATAGAGCAAATTTATTGCCAACTTACCAAAGTTATAACCCTGTTTTACCTCTCCTAAAAAAGCACACATTACCATACCATGAGCTGTATAACCAATTGTGGATGCAGGTGCATTTCCAAACTTAATTGATCGGCTCACCATTGTCAAGCTAAGTATTGGCATTAAACCGGGCATTCCCGCCGAAATCGGAGCAAACAAACGGGCTAATAGTTGCATGGCAGCCTGTGTTTGGAAATCAGTCATGACTGGCAGATCGGCTAATTCTTCAATCTGTCTACCTTGGAGTTGCTTTGCCAA
The DNA here is from genome assembly GCF_036702665.1 of Microcoleus sp. Aus8_D2. Lineage (NCBI taxonomy): Bacteria > Bacillati > Cyanobacteriota > Cyanophyceae > Oscillatoriales > Microcoleaceae > Microcoleus > Microcoleus sp. Aus8_D2. The sequence continues at coordinate 167,125 of NZ_JAUBUN010000001.1, read as the reverse complement.
GGCTTGTAGCCCTTTGCCAATAAAAGCTTCATCTGGTTCTGTGGGAAGTTCAACCCCCAATTGTTTCAAAACATCTCTGCCTACTGCGATCGCCTCCAACAGATGGCAATGTGTGGTAAGGGAAGTGATTTGAATCTCGTAAATTTTAACCTTATCTAAAATCGTCTGGGCATTCTGCAACACAACTTGTGCCATCTGTTCCATGCGGTCGATATCCCCATTCAAATAGGCGGCTTCCGTAGCAGAAACATAGAGATTCAAGGTCAATTCATATTGACTTTTCCAACTGTTGTCAGTCAATAATTCAATCCCTGTTTGTATATAAATAGTTGCCGCGACATAAGCTGTAGAACTTCTTGCCTTACGTCCAGCTTTTAAGTTGAGTTTAGCTAAGGCTTCCCGTTCCTGCTGTTGATTAATTAATGATTGTTCTAGATTTAAATGTCCCACAATATCAAACAGTTTTTCTTCTTGTTCTATCTTTGAAGAGTTTTCCTGAATTAATTGTCCAATTTTGAGATGAGTGGCTTGTTTTTGGTAGTCTGGGATCAAGGAATAGGCGGCTTGTTGGACTCGCTCGTGTAAAAAGCGATATGTTGGATTAACGCTATTTGCTGTATTAGCTTGTTCCGCGTCTTGAAAGAATTTATAGACTTGGCTGGTAGGCAAAATTAAACCTTCTTGCAACGCTTTCCACAATGCAGTTGCTGCGTCGGTAGGTGTTTGTTGGGAAACAATTGCTAAAGTGGTTAAATCGAAGCGATCGCCCACACAAGCCGCTAATTTCAACACTTGTTGCGTTGCTGCTGGCAGTTTCTGCAATTGCAATGCCATAAACTCGACTACATCGTCAGTCAGAGATAGCGCATTGACTTGGGCAATATCGCATTCCCAATAGCCGCGATCGCGATCGAAGCGAATATAGCCGTCTTCATATAATGCTTTGAGAAACTGTGTCGTAAAAAATGGATTGCCTTGAGTTTTGCGCTCGACTAATTGCGTCAGGGTTTGGGCGAGTTCCCTCGAACAATTTAAGGTATCTGCAATCAGATGATTGGTATCTGCAAAAGCCAGCGGTGCCAGGGTAATTGTATTGACGATCGCCCCCGCTTTTTTGAGTTCTTCTACAGTCAGGATAAATGGGTGAGCTGGCGATACTTCATTATCGCGATAAGCGCCCAAAACTAGCAGATAAGCATTGCTATCCATCAGCAGTTTGAGCATCTGGAGGGAAGCCAAATCTGCCCACTGCAAGTCATCCAAAAACAGCACTAACGGATGTTCGGCTGTGGTGAATACTTCCAGGAAATTTTGAAACAGTAAATTAAACCGATTCTGGGCCGCCGTTCCGGATAATTCGACAACATTAGGCTGTGCGCTGATAATTTGTTCGAGTTCGGGAATGACATCAATTATAACCTGCCCGTTTTCGCCTACGGCTGACAGAATCTGGGCTTTCCACGCAGCTAGTTGTCTGTCGGATTCGCAGAGTAATTGTCCCATAAAATCGCGCAAGGCTTGCACGAATGCTGACAGGGGAATGTTGCGATTGAATTGGTCGAATTTGCCTTTGATGAAGTAGCCTCGCTGTCGAACGATCGGCTTGTGAACTTCATTGACGACGGCTGTTTTTCCAATGCCATAAAAACCCGCAACTAGCATCAATTCTGATGTGCCGCCAGCTACGCGATCGAAAGCTTTGAGTAAAGTTTGAACTTCGGTTGCTCGTCCGTACAGTTTTTCGGGAATATTGAATCGATCGCACAGATCCCGCGTGCCAATTTCAAATGGTTCAATCTCACCGGTTTTCGATCGTCGATCTAGACAAATCTCCAAGTCATGTTTCAAACCTAAAGCACTCTGATAGCGATCTTCTGCATTCTTCGCCATCAGTTTCAGTACAATATCTGCTAGCACTTCTGGAATATTGAATTGAGTCAGAGACGGCGGTTGCTGGGCGATGTGACAATGTACCAACTCCATCGGATCGTCGGATTGGAAAGGCAATTGTCCGGCTAATAATTCAAATAACGTTACCCCCAAGGTATAGAAATCTGCCCGATAGTCAATCCCCCGGTTCATTCGTCCCGTTTGTTCTGGGGCTAAATATGCTAATGTTCCTTCCAGTCCATTGGGGTTTTTGATCTCTTGGGTTTCTTTTGGCAATAATGAGGCGATGCTAAAGTCTATTAGCTTGACTTTTTTGCTTCCTGGATTAATCAGAATATTAGCGGGTTTAATATCTTTATGAATGACTCGGTTTTGATGTAATTGGTGCAGAATATCTGCTATTTGAATAGCAAGAGAGAGGATATCTTCAACGGTCAAAGGTTTGAGTTGGAATTGAGAATCATTTAAGGAAATATCGCCGCCGTCTTCCATCACCAAGGCATAACTATTGCCAGAGGATTCTAAGCTGTAGGGGCGAACAATTCCAGGAATATCGAGATTTTTGGCGCTCGCGTACTGATTGCGAAATTGTAACAATTCGCTGAAAGTTGGGTAGGCGTTGGCGAGGAATTTGATGACCACGGGTTGGTTGTCAGATTCTCGCTGTCCTCGATAGACTAGGGTTCTAGTCCCCGTGTAAATGGCTTGCCCAATCCGATCACCCAACAACGCTACGGTCATATTTATTACACCTCGATCGCACAAATTCTCATGATCGTGATACTGGCTCTGTCATGAGAGCTTGTGTGACGGCGATCGTTTTATTGCCGATCGGATTTAGTTTCGGGTGGCATCGGAATAATATCAAATGTGGTAGCATCGGAATTAATACTAAAAACAATTAGGACACGGCAGTTTCGTGTCCCCACAATTAATCCGGGTAGGGATACGGGGGTAGGGAGACGACACTGCCGTCTCCTCGCTTGTCATTCCGGCACTGCATAATTCCGATGCTACCGGATGTGATACTATCTGCTGTTGAAAAACAAATCCCTGGCGCTTTGCGCCAGGGATTGCTGATACTAGGAAGCTACGGAGGCTACTTTTGCAGCAGTCCGAGGACGGCGGCGGCCTGTTACTTTATTCACAGGGGCGGGTACTGGGGATGGTGCTGCTGATGATGCTAACTTGGGTGCTTCGATGGAAAGTTGAGATTTTTGTACGGTTTCCGATCGCACGGCTTCTTCAGGAATTTGCATCAGGAATACTAACATCGGATTGCTTTGCAATTGGCGGCGCAGCACTCGCCCAATTGCTTTTTCGATTTGGGTTTGTACTCCTACCCAGTCAACATTAACTGGCGAGTCAGCAGTAGCAGGTAGGACAAATTCCGACCAGCGATCGCTCAAAACTGTTTCAATGGTTTGATTGATTAGTCCGATCGTTTCGGCGCGATCGGCGGATGTCACTACACCTTTTAAGTGTACTTCTGGTTTGGCAACTAACTTGCCTTCCCAGTTCAAAGCTGCCGCTACCGTTACCGCGCCATCTCCGGCCAATTGCTGGCGTTCCTTGAGGACGTTTGCTTTGACTACTCCCGATCTCGAAGAGTCTACCAATTCAATTCCTGAAGGCACTTTACCGCTAACTCGCATCGAATTTTCGGTCAACTCTACGACATCGCCATTGTCGATAATCACCATATTGCTAGCGGGAATGCCCATGCTTTGAGCTGTTTTGGAGTGCTGAACCAGCATCCGGTGTTCCCCGTGTACCGGCAAGAAGAACTTGGGACGAGTCATGTTAATCATTAACTTTTGGTCTTCCTGACAGCCGTGCCCGGAAACGTGAATGCCTTTGTCGCGCCCGTAAACCACGTTTGCTCCCAGCATCATCAGTTTGTCGATCGTGTTTACCACTGCGATCGTATTTCCAGGAATCGGGTTAGCTGAGAAAATGACTGTATCGCCTTTTCTGATTTTCAGTTCGTGATGTTCGCCGTTAGCAATGCGAGTCATCGCCGCCATCGGTTCCCCTTGGGAACCCGTCGTTAAAATCAAAACCTTGTCGTCAGGTAAGTTGCGGATTTCTTTCAACGGTTTGAAAATACTATCTTCGCATTTGATGTAGCCGAGATTGCGGCAGTGAGCGATCACGTTAAGCATCGAGCGGCCAACTACTCCGACATACCGATTGTTTTTCTTAGCCAAGTCCAAAACAATTTGCAATCGGTGTACCGACGAAGCAAAAGTCGTCAGCATCACTCTTCCCGTTGCTTGAGCGATAATTCTGTCTAAATTCGGAGCGACAGAACGTTCTGAAGCGGTAAAACCAGGAACTTCTGAGTTAGTAGAATCGCTGATCAAGCACAGCACGCCTCTTTCGCCGTACTCCGCCAGCTTTTGCAAATCAAAATGCTCGCCGTCTACAGGAGTGTGGTCAATTTTAAAGTCTCCGGTGTGAATCACAATTCCGACAGGAGTGTGAATAGCCACAGTGAAACTGTCGGCCATCGAGTGAGTGTTGCGAATGTATTCGACTAAGAAATTCTTGCCAATTCTGACCGTATCCCGAGGTCGAACTGTCCTCAATTCAGTGCGGTGAGATACTCCGGCTTCTTCCAATTTTCCCGCAAGCAAAGCCATCGCCAAACGCGGGCCGTAGATCACTGGAATTTCAAATTGTTTGAGGTGATAAGGGATGCCGCCGATGTGGTCTTCGTGACCGTGAGTCACGATCATACCTTTAATTTTGTGGCTGTTTTCCCGCAGGTAAGTCATGTCTGGGAGGACAATATTGACACCGTGCATTCCATCTGTCGGGAACGCTAAACCTGCATCTAAAAGAATTATTTCGTCGCCGTACTCGAACACACAGGTGTTTTTACCGATTTCGTGGAGTCCGCCGAGGGGAATAACTTTTAGAGCCGATGCAGTTGTATTTTTGATCATGCGTATCCTTTGTTAGTTATTTTGTTATTTGTTTCTTGTCTGTCGTCTGTCGTCTGTCGTCTGTCGTCTGCTGCTCCTTGGTAGGGCGATCTTTTCCAAATATTTATGGAAAACTCCCAGACTGGTTTTACTATCCCGTGCAGTCAGTTGTCTTCTGCGTTCACTCTTTAATCCCCAATCATTAATTATTGACTGTTAGTAAGTAGCTAACAGTTAATAATTAATGACTGATGACGTTCGCGAGCGGGGACAGCACTACTGACCGCAACTAATATTCAGTTGTCTGAAAACTCGTTCTCACCTGTCTTGATAGCTGATACTGCGGCTAGCTGACTCAGTACGTCCTTTAACTTTTGAGTTACCTCAACGGGCGGATCGCACAGGGGCGGACGGGTGGAACCTACATCCCAGCCTTGAAGTTTAAGAGCTGCCTTGACGGGAATGGGATTTGTGGTGAGAAAAAGAGCTTTAAACAGGTCAAAAAGTTGCAAGTGAATCTGGGTAGCGACTTGAACTTGACCAGTCTCGAAAGCTTCGATCATCTGTTGCAGTTGCTCTCCTACCAGATGGCTGGCTACGCTAACTACACCAGATCCTCCTACCGCCAACATCGGCAAAGTTAGGGAATCATCTCCAGCATAGATGGCAAATTCCGGGGATGTCAAGCGTCGAATTTGACTTGCTTGATCCAAGTTGCCACTTGCTTCTTTTACGGCCGCAATGTTGGGGATTTCTGCCAATCGAGCTACTGTCTCCGGCAACATATTTTGGCCTGTGCGACCGGGGATGTTATATAACATTATAGGCAATTCTGGAGCAGATTGCGCGATCGCCCGAAAATGATTGTACAAACCTTCTTGCGGCGGCTTGTTGTAATAAGGAACCACCTGCAAACAGCCGTCTAACCCGAGTTTAGCTGCTTTTTGCGTAGCTTCGACTGCTTCTGAGGTAGAATTCGATCCGGCTCCTGCGATTACCAAAGCTTTACCGGCTACTGCCTTTTGTACCACCTGAAATAATTGGTACTCTTCATCCCAGCTCAGTGTGGGAGACTCGCCCGTAGTTCCGCATAGTACCAAGCTATCCGTACCGCGATCGGCTAAATGAACTGCCAACCGTTCTGCTACCGCATAGTTAACGCTGCCGTCTTCCTTAAACGGCGTAATCATTGCAGTCAGAACCCGTCCAAACTTTACCACACTTTCTCCGATTTTAGACTGTTGATTTTTGATTTTAAATTTTTGATTTCAGATGAAAGGTTTATCTAAAATCTTCATTTCCCTTCCCAAATTCCCAACTTCAGTCTATTTGAGATTTGAGATTTGAGATTTGAGATTTACTCCACAGATGCAATCTGGGACTTTGAACTCTTAGTCTAAAATTTTGGGATCTCCACGACTTAAGTAGGGGATTTGTATCCGTTTTTTGGGCTGAGTCGCCCCTAAATAGAAGCAGCCGCTGCTGGGATTCGCAGCAAATCTTTGTCGGCGAGCAACTCGGCTATCTGCACCGCATTTAAAGCCGCCCCTTTGCGAATTTGATCGCCGCTCAGCCACATCTCCAACCCGCAGGGGTGAGAAATATCTTGGCGAATCCTGCCTACTAGCACCTCATCCTTACCGCTGGCTTCGACGGGCATCGGGAAATAATTAGCTTGCCAGTCTTCTACTAGCTTAACTCCGATCGCCTCTTTTAAGATTTCCCTGGCCTCGATCGGGCTAAAAGGCTCTGCAAACTCCAGATTTATCGCCTCCGAATGGGCGCGCAGTACAGGAACCCGCACGCAAGTTGCAGAAATTCTCATCTCGTCCGTACCAAATATCTTCCGAGTTTCGTTGACCATTTTCATCTCTTCCTCACAATACCCCAAATCGTTAATCGGCGTATTGTGCGGAAACAAATTAAAAGCCAAGGGGTAGGGAAAGATATCTGTTTTGGGAGTTTCCCCTGCCAAAATTGCTCTGGCTTGATCTTTCATTTCCTCCATTGCCCTAGCGCCCGCGCCGCTGGCAGACTGGTAAGTTGCTACAACTATGCGCTTGACTGGTTTAACTTTGTGCAGTGGCCAAACGGCAACTGCCATCAAAATTGTCGTGCAGTTAGGATTAGCAATGATACCTCGGTGAGTTGCCGCCGCTTGGGGATTGACTTCGGGAACCACTAGCGGTACCGTCGCATCCATGCGGAAAGCGCTGGAATTGTCGATTACCACGGCACCGGCGGCCACTGCTTGCGGAGCCCAGAGTTTAGAGATAGAGCCGCCGGCGGAGGCGAGCACTAGATCTACATTATCGAACGATCGCTCTTTGACTGCTTCGACCGGCAGCATCTCGCCGCCAAAAGGCAAAGTTGTGCCTGCTGAACGTTCCGAAGCCAGCAGCTTCAGCTCTGAAATCGGAAAACTCCGGCTGTGCAAAAGCTCGCTTAACTCGGCACCGACAGCGCCGGTGGCTCCTAAAATGGCAACTCGATAGGATTGAGACAAATTACTTTCCTCCACAAATTAGACTCTCAACGATCGAAATCTCAAATTTAAATACTGCAATACTCAATATTAAACTTAATTAATGTGATGCGATGCTCAGGACAGTCACTTGATGGCAAGGGTGCGGTTAACCGGAGCGGGCGATCGCCACCAATCCTAGTTTAGCATCTTTTGCCGTTAGCGAAGCCCTCGCAGAGGATCGTCGGGCACTCTATCCGCATCGGGTTAGGTTTTGGGATATATCTGCATTTTAGCAGACGCATCCATTGACTTGACGTGCCACTTATGCCGGCTGCATTGACATCACAGGGCGATATGTGCTAAGGTGCATCGGCAATTAGTGGACTTAACCTCCAGATTCCTAGCAACAATACCTAGTATCCTCAAACCAAAACTATTTGGCAAGAGCGAAAAACGTAGCCGGAAACGACTTGCAGTCTCATCCGGTAGAGGTGTTGGTAGTTGTGGCGCTACAATTCAAAACGTACAAACTTAAAATGCAGGCAAAGTCAGATTTGTATGTATTTTATTAGACTATTGTTAAATATCAAAAAAGCCGATGAAAGTAACCCAGGAAAAACTTCCAGCCAGTCAAATTGGTTTGGAAATCGAAGTCCCATCATCCAAGTCAAAACAAGCTTACGAGCAGGTAATTAAACAATTCGCTCGCGAAGTCAATATTCCTGGGTTCCGCAAAGGCAAAGTTCCCCGCCAAGTTTTGCTACAGCGCCTGGGCCAGACTCGTTTGAAAGCTACAGCTTTGGAAAATTTGATTAACGACTCGCTGCAAAAAGCCCTCGAACAAGAAAAAATTGCGGCAATTGGCAGTTTTGAACTGCGCACCGAGTTTGAAGAATTACTAGAGAAGTTCGATCCCGAACAGGCTCTGACTTTTTCGGCTAAGGTTGATGTAGAACCCGAAGTAAAAATGGGCGAGTACACCGGCTTGCAGCTTCAAGCAGAAGAAGTTAAGTATGATGAGGCTCAGGTGGATGAGGTACTGGCAAAATATCGATCGGACAAAGCTACTTTAATCCCCGTAGAAGGCCGGCAGGCTCAGTTGGGAGACGTGGCTTTGGTAGATTTCGCGGGTAGATTTGCAGAAGCAGCCGAAGGCGAAACTCCCGCAGAAATTCCCGGCGGCGATGCCGAAGACTTTCAAGTAGAATTGTCGGAAAATCAGTTTGTACCAGGCTTTATCCAAGGCATGATCGGGATGAATCCGGGAGAAACTAGAGAAGTTTCCGTGCAGTTCCCTCCGGAGTACAGCAGTGAAGAATTAGCGGGAAAACCAGCAGTCTTTACGATTACCCTGAAAGAACTTAAGGAAAAAGAATTGCCGGAGTTGGACGACGACTTCGCCCAAGAAGTCAGCGAGTTTGAAACTTTAGCAGAACTGCGCGAATCCCTGGAAACTCGGTTTAAAACAGAGCAAGAAAACAAGTTATCAGCTAACAAGGAAAAAGCCATATCAGCAGCACTGGTGCAGCTAATAGATGTGGAAATTCCCGAAACAATGCTCGCTCGCGAAATTGATTATTTGCTGAACCAACAAGCCATGCAGTTGAAAAATTATGGCATAGATATCAACCAACTGTTTACCGAAGAAAATATCGGGCCGATGCGAGAACGCTCTCGTCCCGAAGCAGTAGAAAGGCTGAAGCAGACTCTAGCTCTGGCAGAAGTAGCCAAGCTGGAATCTTTGTCTGTTGAACCCGCAGAAGTAGCAGCAGAAGTAGCAAAAGTCAGAAAGCAGTTTCCCAAAGGAGATTTTGACCCTGAAAAGTTGCGCGAATTTGTAGCAGAAGACTTGCTGAAACAAAAAACTCTGAAATGGTTGGAAGAAAAAGGCACAATCGAACTGGTACCTGAAGGCTCTCTGGCTCCAGCAGCAGACGAAGCAGCTCCAGCATCAGACGCTGAAGAGTCTGCTGAAGCAGCCACGAGCGTCATCGACGTGGAAGTAGTAGGCCAAGACTAAAACCTTCTAGTTTTGCTTGCTTCTAGAAACTACAAGGAGAAGGGTGCGCACCGCGCGCACAGATTTGTGCCTAATTAACGTCAAACGTAGTCAGAGACTGTTGTTAGATGGTCTGACTCAGATCCCCCCTAGCCCCCCTACAACCAGGGGGGGACAAGAAGCACTCAAAGTCCCCCTCCCACCAGGGGGATGCGCGGGGGATCTAGCCTAGGGGGTAAACCATATTTATCAACTCTTCAGCTGAAATTGACACGAATGCCGCGCACCTGATGCTTGCTACAACAGGGCCCGCGCGCAGGGGCTAGAAACCTGGTTTTTATGTAGATGTCTCGCCGCCAAACCAAGATTGTGCCCTGAAACCGGGTTTCCGTTCGCGCGCACTAGAAACGAGCCATGATTTGCAAGTAAGTCTTTTAACTCACTCATCCACTCCGCCAGCTTTGCGCAAAGCAAAGAAAGCAATCTCACGGACTCAAAACTCCCAATTCCCCCCCATGTCGGTTCAGAAGAGGCATAATAGTTAAAAGCTGGCGGCTTAATTTCAAGCTTTCATCAGCAGTAAATTGTCTAGAATCCTTGACTGGTGTCTTATGGTGGTATCTCAATCTTCCAATTACCTAATTACAAGCTATAACGATTTTGATGTCAGCTCTAGCCCCAGCAATGTAGTGCCGATGGTACTAGAACAGTCGGGGATGGGCGAGCGGGCATTTGACATTTACTCGCGCTTGCTGCGGGAGCGCATTGTGTTTTTAGGAACTCCCGTAACTGACGAAGTGGCTGATTCGATCGTAGCTCAGCTATTGTATCTAGATGCCGAAGATCCAGAAAAAGATGTTCAAATGTACATCAATTCCCCCGGCGGCTCGGTAACGGCGGGTATGGCAATTTATGACACAATGCAACAAATTCGCCCGGATGTGGTGACGATTTGTTACGGTTTGGCTGCGAGTATGGGCGCATTTCTGCTGACAGCCGGAGCTCACGGTAAACGGATGTCTCTTCCTAGTTCCCGGATTATGATCCACCAGCCGCTTGGAGGCGCTCAAGGTCAAGCAGTAGATATTGAGATTCAAGCCAAAGAAATCCTTTATCATAAGCGTAAGCTGAATCAATTGTTAGCGCATCACACGGGTCAACAGATCGACAAATTAGAGGCTGATACTGAGCGCGACTTTTTTATGTCAGCCGATGAAGCCAAAGATTACGGATTGGTCGATCGAGTTATCGAAAAAGAAAACCTTCCGGCTGCGGGAGAAAACGTCACTGCACTGAAATAAGAGGCTGTTATGTCTAAGTACGACTCCCATCTAAAATGTTCGTTTTGTGGCAAGTCTCAAGAGCAAGTACGCAAGCTAATCGCAGGCCCAGGGGTCTACATCTGCGACGAATGCGTTGATTTGTGCAATGAAATTTTAGATGAGGAGTTGTTCGATTCGAGTTCTGTGCCGGCGGCGGCGGCGGTTGCGAAGCAGGAAACGACCCAGAAGCGCCGCGCTACCTCCGGCAAAAGTATGTCGATGAGCCAAATTCCCAAGCCGAGGGAAATAAAAAATTATCTCGACGAAAATGCGATCGGTCAAGAGGAAGCGAAAAAAGTCCTCTCGGTAGCAGTTTACAACCACTACAAGCGCCTCAGCTTTATTCATGCCAAAAATAGTGGCAAGCACCCGCCGGAAGAAGTAGAACTACAAAAATCGAATATTTTGTTAATCGGGCCGACAGGCTGCGGCAAAACTCTCTTGGCTCAGACGCTGGCTGATATGCTGGACGTGCCGTTTGCGGTGGCTGACGCGACGACGCTGACGGAAGCGGGCTATGTCGGGGAAGATGTGGAAAATATTTTGCTGCGGCTGCTGCAAGTGGCAGATATGGACGTGGAAGAGGCGCAGCGCGGAATTATTTATATTGATGAAATTGACAAAATTGCCCGCAAGAGCGAAAATCCTTCAATTACGCGGGATGTCTCTGGGGAAGGAGTCCAGCAGGCTTTGCTGAAAATGCTGGAGGGGACGATCGCCAATGTACCACCTCAAGGCGGCCGCAAGCACCCGTATCAAGATTGTATCCAAATTGATACCAGCAATATTATGTTTATTTGCGGTGGCGCTTTTGTCGGCCTGGACAAAGTGATCGAGCAGAGAACTGGTAAAAAGTCAATGGGTTTTATTCAGCCGGGAGAAGCTGTGCCGAAGGAAAAGCGGGCCGCCGATGTGCTCAGGCAACTGGAACCAGACGATTTGGTAAAATATGGGATGATTCCAGAGTTTATCGGGCGGGTGCCGGTGGCCGCTGTGTTAGATCCCCTGGATGAGGCGACGCTGATGGCGATTTTGACTGAGCCGCGCAATGCTTTGGTGAAGCAGTATCAAAAGCTGCTAAAAATGGATAATGTACAGTTGGATTTTCAGTCGGATGCGATTCGGGCGATCGCCCAGGAAGCATACCGCCGCAAAACAGGAGCGCGGGCGCTGCGGGGAATTGTCGAAGAATTAATGTTAGATGTGATGTACGAGTTGCCGTCGCGGAAGGATGTGACGCGGTGTACGATTACTAAGGAAATGGTTGAGAAGCGATCGACTGCGGAATTGTTGGTGCTGCCATCTTCGCTACCAAAACCAGAGTCAGCTTAAAAGTAGAAGTTTTCACTCAATAGGTTCGTAGTGAGGACTTCAGTCCTTCTTCATTCCTGAGGTTCGTAGTGAGGACTTCAGTCCTTCTTCATTCCTGAGGTTCGTAGCGAGGACTTCAGTCCTTCTTCATTCCTGAGGTTCGTAGTGAGGACTTCAGTCCTTCTTAATTCCTGAGGTTCGTAGTGAGGACTTCAGTCCTTCTTCATTCCTGAGGTTCGTAGTGAGGACTTCAGTCCTTCTTCA
>NZ_JAUBUN010000001.1:154746-154842 GCF_036702665.1 Microcoleus sp. Aus8_D2 | reverse complement strand
TTCTTCATTCCTGAGGTTCGTAGTGAGGACTTCAGTCCTTCTTCATTCCTGAGGTTCGTAGTGAGGACTTCAGTCCTCTGATGTTGATGCGGACTG
>NZ_JAUBUN010000001.1:131239-154646 GCF_036702665.1 Microcoleus sp. Aus8_D2 | reverse complement strand
AAGTCCTCACTACAAGCCTGATGCGGACTGAAGTCCTCACTACAAGCCTGATGCGGACTGAAGTCCTCACTACAAGCCTGATGCGGACTGAAGTCCTCACTACAAGCGTGTTTGATGGCTTGATTTTCAGCGGAGATGATATTACCTAAGTTTAACCTGTTATGGAATCTCACATTCAAGCATACCTGCGCTTTGCCGCCAGCCAGCAGCGCGACACCGAGCGCATCGGCCCCTTCCTTGCTACCTTCAGCCGCCACAGCGCCAACCCTTATCTCAACTATGCGATTCCCGACGACGGCGCCACACCCTCCCTCGCCGATGTCAGCGCGCTAATCGCTGCGTACTCTGGGCGCGATCGACAGCCACGTTTAGAATATGTCACGAAACTCGCGCCCGCTGTCGAAGAAGCCCTGATATCCGCTGGTTTCACCGTTGAGGGTCGCTTACCGCTGATGATTTGCACTCCGGGCTCGGAGAAATTGCTGCCGATTCCGCCGGAAATCGAGCTAATTCTGCCAGTTTCCGATGACGAACTTTTGGGTACTGTGGTGGCACAAAACGAGGCTTACGGAGAGGCTGCACCCAGGCCTGAAGATGTTGACAGTCTTCGGAAAAGTCTCGCAGCGGGCGGTATCGCGGTACTCGCCCGCGTCGCAGCAACGGGCGAACCTGCGGGCGCTGGAATCTGCACTCCCCCACAAAACCAGACGACGGAAATCGCGGGAATTGGTGTGCGGGCTGCTTTTCGGCGGCGGGGTATCGCAGGGGCTTTGACGGCGCGGTTGTTGCGATCGGCTTTTGACGCGGGTGTTACGGTGGCTTTTTTGATGACGCTACACGAGCAGGAATTTCGAGTTTACACTAGAGCCGGATTTTGGGCGATCGTCTTCGAGGGCTGCGCCAACGGCGAAATCTTGCACATTTCGCTGCCGCCCCAGTAAAAATTTACCAATCTATAAAATCATCTTCATCAACCTCGGAAGATAACTCAGGAAAATCCGGTTCAGATTCCAATCTAAAAGTTTCCGATTCCCAAATCTCTAAATCATCCGACAAATCGACTACTTCCCCGTCAAACATATCAGCCCATTGCTTACTCGTATTCGCAACAGCTTGAGCATCAGCCCGTACCGCTACAGCCTGAGCATTTAACTCATTCTGAGAGTCTGTAGAACTGTTTATCTGCCGCTGCGGTTCAGAAACATTTGGCACATTAGTAGCAGTATTTTCATCGACCCAAGAGTGTTTTTGCTCTTCTCCCCCGTCCCCCAAAAAATCATTTGCTATCTCAGAATTGCCCGAGTGCTGCACCTGTTGATTCTCATCAATCACAGGAGGATAATTCCGAAGAGTTTCAGCAACACGTTTGTTAGAATTGGGGAAATCCTGGGCGCGGGAACTATTAGTCGCAGCGGGATTTGTCAAAACTACTTTTACTGCTACTCGACGGTTAAACACTTGCAAAAAAGCTTCTTCAATATTAGGTACTTTGTCTTTAACCATATTCAGTAACGGCTGCGAACTAATCTTAACATAAGCCGTATCATTGCTCAACATTACTAGCTGTCCGTGTTGCCGGAGTAGCGATTGAGTCCCGTGGGGCCGCACGCGATCGAGTACCTGTAGCCACACTTTATCTAAATCAATTTCGCTACCTGAATTAGTTGGTAAATCATTTGTTTGATTGGCTTCAGAAGTTGGTGGTATAGATGCGGGAATTGGTGCTGTAGGTGTGCTTTCTGTGCGATCGGCAATAGGTTCCGAAGTCGGGGGTGAGTTTTGAGGTTGAGCTGCGGCAGGCTGTTCGATATGATCTGTAGAACTCCCCCCCTTAGCAAGGGGGGGTTGGGGGGGGTGAATTTGGGAGGATTGAGGAATATTTTTCGCTGGTTGGGCTGTTGGTTGTTGCTGAGTTCTAATGGCTGAAGGCAACAATCCCAGCAGCGTTACTTCCAGCCACAATCGGGGCTGAGTAGTGTTTTTAATTTGTACTTCGTGGGTTTGCAAGTGTTTCTGACTTGCCAAAATTAACTCTGCGTCCCAATTGCGGGCAAAATCGCAGAGTTTTTCCCAAGTTCCGGCTGTTAAAGCTACTAAATCCGACCGCTTCGGTGCAGATGAGGCTATGAGCAAATCTCGGTAAAAGCTGGCGAGGCTTTGCAGCACGATTAGCGGTTCCCGTCCGCGATCCATGAGGTGGCGGGTCATGTCTATTAATGCTGTAGGGTTATCGTTTGCGATCGCTTCTAGCAGTTCCATTAAGTCATTTTCTGGGACGGCGCCGACTAAATCCCAAACTTTTTCTACGGTTATTTGACCGGAAAATAAGCTGAGTTGGTCGAGCAAACTTTCTGCATCTCGGAGTCCTCCTTGAGCGATTTGAGCAACCATTTGTACGGCATCGCTGGCAATATTGATATTTTCTAATTGGGCGATTTTGTGTAAATGAGCGGTCATTGAGTCGAGGGGAATCCGGCGGAAGTCAAATTTTTGGCAGCGAGAGATGATGGTTGGCAATACTCTTTGGGGGTCGGTGGTGGCGAGGACGAATACAACGCGATCGGGCGGTTCTTCTAACGTTTTCAAGAGAGAGTTGAATGCCTGGGTGCTTAGCATATGGCAATTATGAACCAGAAGACCGTTAGCGACAAAGTTGTGGTTGTCTTCTACTTCTATGTCATAAACTTTCTCGACCCCAACGACTTTTACAGATTCTACCTTCTCCGAATTTGTAATCCATTGAAGGGATTGAATACTGTTTAAAGTCTGCCACCCATTTTCTGGTGGTTTCAGCTCCCATATGTATGTAGTGGTAGATTTTACCTGTTTTAGACCTTGTGTAAAACTTTGTTGTTGTTGGGTATCCCAAGCCTGTAAGCCAATTGGCAATGAGTTGATTTTCTTCCCAAGAGTATCCTTCTGTATGAATTTGAATACTTGGACTTCCTTCTGGCGAAAGGCTGAGCGAGCCATCATCCATGTACCACCAAGCAAGTCCTTCGGGAGTGACGCGATCGAGCCAATCTCTTGTGATACCAATTTTTTATGAGACCCCGTAGAATTCCGATCCCCCCTAACCCCCCTTGATAAGGGGGGGACAAGATTCTTTTCTTTCGTCCCCATTAAGAAGGGGAATCGAGATATGTGCAACTTCACATTAAATTGGTATGACGTATTTTTCATTTCCGTTATGTTTAACAGCGTCAAAGACATCTCTAAGTTGGGGATGGCAGGCTGTGTTGCAACAGACTGATATATTTCCGTATCCTTGGTTAGCTGTAACTCGTAACTTTGGTCGCAGTGTCGAAAGACAAGAGGCTTTGTATTCCAACCATTCCCGCTGTTTTTCTCCGTGTGTCCAGCCCAATCTTGGAAATCGGCTATATTTATTTGGGTAGGTGATAAAACCGTCTCCAAGCAATGTTCCGTAGATGAGTCCGAGTGTTTCTGGCTGCACAAGGTCGGAATTTGCCAAGAACTTTTCGGTTCTTGCATCCCAAATTCCATGTCCTTTTTTATATGGATGTCGCTGCCAATAAGACTGAATGGTATTAATTCCTTTGCCTTTTTTTTGCAAAAAGTCTGGTATTTCGAGTTGTTCTCGACATCCACACGGACAGATAGGTCGGATGGCTTGAGCCTGTTCGAGAATAGAGGCAAAGTCGTAGATTTTTTGTCCGTAGGTATTCCCGTAAAATTGATGTCCTCTGGCAAATCTCCGCCAGCGTCTATATGTCCCAAATTTGTAAATGACGGTGCCACACCCACATTCACAGGGGATAGTATCTTCATTCCTTTTTTTACGTCTTTTGCTAGTATCCATCCCTGTTCTGTTCTGATTGGATGATTGCTGGTACATCTAATTTCTCGGTTGGCGGTTTTAATCAACAGTGTTTGTTTTTTACCTTTGTCTAACCACCTCAAAACTTTTTTAAATTCCCAAGTTTCAGAAGTTTCGTTATAGCTGAGAACTTGTTTTCCTTTGATGTTGGGATTGTCGATCCGCATCAGACCTTCGCTAGTTTGTACTTGAGAATCACCGGTCAAACATTCGTCGATTACATATACTTTATAGCGACACTGTACGGGGGCAAATTGCGCTCGTTCGATCAAGTCCCGAATGTTATCTACTCCGGTGTTGCTGGCGGCGTCGATTTCGATGACATCTAGTGTGGAACCTCGGGCAATTTCTTGACAAACGTTACATTTGCCGCAGGGTGTTGGGGTTGGGACGCCGGTGGAAATACAGTTGAGGGATTTGGCGAAAATTCTGGCACTAGAGGTTTTACCGGTGCCTCTGGGGCCGGTGAATAGATATGCTGGTGCTATGCGCTGTTGCAGGATGGCGCTGGTGAGGGTTTGGGCGATCGCCTCTTGACCGACTAATTCGGCAAATGTCTGAGGGCGATACTTGTGATGCAGGGGTTCGTAGGTCACGATCGAATATTTGTGGTATTAGCTGTAATCTTAGCTAAGGACACGTTGTTCGATCGCGCGATAGGTCTACTCTCACAGCCAGCCTCCCGGTGGGCTAGCAGGGCGGGAGCGATCGAACAGTAGTAATTAGCACCGGAGCGTCTGCCCCTCGATCGTCTGGGCGATCGGCTGTGAGCCTGGATATTTTCCGCTGCTCGCTTCGGGAGTTACTATTGATTGATGTGTCTTTAGTTTTGTTTTCCTAGAAACGGAGCCTGCCGAGCCAACATTTTTTTAACCTATATTGGTATAATATATCACAGACAATTCACCATTGCTTTTTGCCAGTGCCAGCGCCGGATTTTCCGATATTTCGGGAACCTGCTTGCAGTTAAAGATAAAGTATTAATTAGAGGGTGTCGGTTCGAGTTGTAGAAATCCAATTGTACCAAGATGGTGGTGGAATGATGTCAATGTTGGTCGTTCGAGTTACACTACCAGCTCAACTCTGGAGTCCTGTATAAATATAGCGTCAAAATTTACCCTTTAAAAGCCCATGTCAACCCAAATAATCCTTGTAGAACCAAGGTTGGCAGTAGCCTCTCCCAAACCTAAACAGGCTAAACCCGGAGATCTGTCCTCCGACCAACTCTTGATGGGAGCGTCGGGATCACTGTTGTTATTGCTGATCGGTTTAGCGGTGTTTACCAAGCTAAAACTCGACGATTTGAGTAAGAAGCTCAAATTTGAGGAGTTTAGAAATAGAGAACTCCAGAAAAAATACAAAATGGCTCTGGAAACCATGACAAAGATGGAAAAAAATCCCGACCTCATCCACTCGCGAGACTTTAATTTAGACTATCTGAGAATGCGGATGGCGGAAGAAGTCTTTCACTTTGCGATTGTGAACCAGATTAAGGTAAAAGTCAAAGAAAAAATTAGTATTGCCCTGCGTCCTACTCAGAGTGCAGTGGGAGATAAAAACGGGAATGCCGGCAGCGGCCGGCAAGTGGATTCGATGTTTGATATCGAATACGTAACTGGCGACCCCGCTGTAAAAATAGAAACACGAGTGCTGTTTCGGATTCAAATTAAGCTGATGAAACTACCGACTCAGGCAACATCGGCGACAATTAATCAAATTATTGACTGTTTGGAAACTTATCTGAGTCCTTCAGACGACCACGACAGTTGGCAGCCGACTATTCAAGGTCGCATCGTTCACATTGAATGGGATCAAAAAGCGAAGCCGACGCCAATGTTGGTGCTCGAACAGTCGAATGAAGGGGTGAATGTTACCTTTAGGACTACGAGAACCCCTGCCGGCAGACCAGCCAATGAAAATGAGAGTCAGTTGGCAGGCTCTAAGGGTCAAAAAAGCAGCAAAAGTAGTTCTAAAAATGCCGCCAAAGGTGGCACAAAAAGTCCTGCTAAGGTAGGAGGAAAGCGTCCAGGTTCTCGGAAATAAGTTGAGGTGAATTAATTTTATTTTACTGAAATAACGCCTGTTGTAGCGGGTGTCGATGTGTTTTGTGCGAGGTAGCCGTCTTCTATATAGCGGTTCTCACAAAGATGAGGTATAAGTTGAGATTTGAGATTTGAGACTTCGGCGTGAGCTTGAACTGTCGAAGGATTTGAGATTTTGGATTGGGGGATTGAGGAATTGTTAATTAATTGGTCAATACCTAATCTTTCGCTCGAAAGGCTATAGCATTTCTCAGGTACATGAGCTACAGGTTTAGATTTTCCATTTTTAGATTTTCCATTTTTAGATTGGGGGATTGAGGAATTGTTAATGAATTGGTGAATACCTCACTTACACTCTTTTGCGCTAGATCGGAATAATGCGATCGGCTATATCTAAAAAGCGGTTGTCCTGGGTGACAACCAAAATAGTGCAGTGCTGTAATGCGGTCAAACCTCCCATGATTTCACCACATCTCGACCTGATTTGCTGTCTAGCGCTGCGGTGGGTTCGTCTACTAATACTAATTTCGGCGGGCTGACTAATGCCCGGGCGATCGCAACTCTTGGTTTCTGTCCACCAGAAAGACTGTCTGGGTAATCCTCTATTTTTTCTCTCCACCCTACAGCTTGCAGAATTTCCTCTATTTTATCGTTAGTTTCTTAGCCAGAAAGATGGCTGTGCAATTCCAGAGACATTTGCACATTTTGCCTAGCTGTCGAGCATTTGAGCAAATTGTAAGCTGGGAAAATATAGCCGATGTCAAGGTGGACTTTAACTAATTTATTTTTGCGAGTTCCCCGCAATTCTTGGTCAAGAATTTGGAGACTACCTTCTTGGATCGCCAAGTTCTAATCAAACTTAACAAAGTTGTTTGACCCGACCCAGAATGCTAATTCATCAACACAATTTCGCCCGGATAAATTTCGGCGTTGCTAAATTAATGTATGAATTACTGAGCAACGGGAACATCCAGAAAGTTTAGAGAATCCCCGTCTGTGAGAGAGCGGGGAATTGCCAACTAACCATGAAGTATTGTAAACAGATTTTAGCTATTTAGGGAAATCAAACAGCACCTCGGTCATGTAATGTTCAGCCCAATCTTGACCGAAAGCTTTTTCGAGTACGCGGCGGGTTTTGTCGTTTTGCTGCTGCTGGGTGCAGTAGTAAATTTGAGCGTCGAGAATTGTTGCTTCTTCGGCGGCAGAGACTGGTTCGCAAGCGACTGCGAGTTTGCAGTGAATTTCCACGTAGGATTCAACTATGTCGAGAAATCGGCTTTCTTCTTCCTGTGAATCTGGGCGCACAAACAAGCAAAACTCTGAGAAAATATCGCCCCATTCGGGAATTTGGCGGGGACAAGAAAACTGGTTAACGGGCAAAGTTTGCAGTCGAGTTCGGTAGGTCTCCGACAAAGTTCGATCGGGATTGAGGGGAGAAAGGTCTGCGATCGCCGCGCTAATTTGACCTTTGCCTGCTACGATGTCTGTGCCGAACATCGGCAAAGCATAATTCGGTCTGGGAAACATCACGCAGTGCAAGATATCCAGCAGTGGCCCAACTTTAGCCAGTTCTAGGTGTATTTTGCGGAATTGGGGAGTTTGATAGCAGCGATTTTCTATGATCAGTTTTTCTCCTTCCAGCCGCCCTTCCACATATCCCAACTCAGCGGGGAGGTGGTAGGGTTCGAGGTCGAGGTACCGACGCCATACTGATTCTATCCGGTCTGCTAATTCGCGGATAAGGTAGTGCTGTTGGTCGCGCAGGGAAGGCTTGGATGTTTCTAACATTCTTATTTATCGGGCGATCGCTTAATAAAACTTGATTCTACGGTTGCAGGAGCCAGGAAACAAGGTAGATACTTTTAAGGATATCAGCAGTTTGACGTGCGATCGAGCAAGTTTTACATAAAAATCTGCTCTCTTATTGAAAGCCCTGTGACTTGAGTCCAGGTATTCCCAGTCGCACGGGCCAATAAATTGCCCTAAAAAACCGAGTAATGGGTAAGATTTGGGGAAACTCTCCGCTAAAATAAATGCACTAGCGGTAATTCGCAGGGAAAAAGCAAAGTAGGTAAGCTTGGAGATGAGTGTATGTTTGGTCTGGGATTGCCCGAATTGGGCATTGTTGCAGTAGTTGCTATTCTAATTTTCGGGCCTAAGAAAATTCCTGAGTTGGGAAATGCTTTGGGCAAAACGCTGCGGAGTTTTAAAGAAGGGGTCGGTCAAGCTGATGATGAATCTACCCAGAAGGAAAAGGACAAAGAGGAAGAGCAAACCTTAGGAAAGTAATTTGCTGAATTTTCTACAAATAGAAGTAGCAAAGCTCTGTCATCGTATCTGTATAGAATGTTTCATTTGGCAGTGTCCGTATTTCCCAATAATCATGCGCTGGCAATCAGCACGAACCCTTCAAAAATACCCAGCTTTGGATTGTACTTATAGCTAATTTATGTTGTCGTTTTTTGCAGAAATTTGTCAGTTTTTGGCATTTTGCCTCTGTTTTTTGGCGAACCTTGGATATTGGATAATGTTTGGGGGCGTTTTTTGAGGCTTGTATTCCTGATTGTCGGTTGCCTAACTGTTGGTTTCGATAGATATATAGCAGTTCGATATCTCATATTAGCGGACGTTTGGGGTAGTCGGTAATGAAAGAAAAAGGCAATCAATAAAAAGCTTGGCTCGTGTCGCATCTGATGTCGTGCTTTCTTATTCATTACCCATTACCCATTACCAGACATACCTCATCTTTTTGAGACTCGGCTATACTGCAATTTCCCTAGCTTGATTTTCGCCCCTAGGTTCTGTAACGCCATGGCACAAGGGAGGGAGTTTGAGTTCTAGCTTGATGGCGTATACGAGTGCGTCGGCTCAATGTCAAGGTATGAGTACATTTGAGATTTTACGGTTGTCAGCGAAGGAATGGTGATTATCGCCCTTGCGATCGTCCTTGCGATCGTCGTCCGCGATGAGAGCGTCCGCAATCTCCGTGCCACCAAATGTCCATTAAACCGCTATCTAGTAGTGCCTCTGGGAAAAATAAGGAGCAATCGAGATCGACTCGCAGCACAGTCCGTTTTGAGGGTGGCTCGTGGCAGTCAAGTCCTGACGCTGCAAATCTATTCGGGCAAATGCCTCCAGCGACGGATGCGGCCGGCTGTAAAACCTGCAATTAGATTGATGGCGTAGATGATAGATTTGATGGTAAAATGAAATTTGGTAACTCCCATCGGTGCCACAGTTTCGGAAAACGTGAAACTGGCCAGTCCATAGGGCTGTGCCTTCCGATGTAAAACCCAAAGTACGTTACTGTAAACAGGCCATATTTTAAGCAAGTTATACTGCGCAGGAGAACTGACAAATGCTACAGCGCAAAATCTATCAACTCTGTTGTGATGGTCGTGAGGTTTCTATTTTTCTTCGAGATCAGCAACGTTGGATAGAGCGCGCTCGTATCCTAGATATTGAAGGGGATCTAGTCACGCTGCGCTACGAAACCGACGAAGAAGACGAAATTAGCTCCTGGGAAGAAATGGTGCGTCTAGAAAGTATTGGAGCTGTGTCCCAGAAGTTGGCTTCGGTGTCGAGAACTAACTGCGAACCCCTAGTTTCTGACGATTGTCCCGAAGCCGAGCAAATTCGCAATCACTACCCGGACTCGAATTTAGAATAGTTTTGAGCTAGAGCTTGAGGCAAAAAGAATATTTGGGGGAAAAGAAAATGACTTTTCTCCTTTTTTTGTCGAGGAAGTAGGCAAAAAACTCGGTTGAGGCGAAAAATCTTCTGGATTGTCACCAAATAAGCCAATAGAGTTGACGATCGACCGATCCCCCCGGCGCCCCCCCGATCGAGGGGGAAGAATGCTCTTAAAGTCCCCGCAACGATTCGGGGGAGCGCCGGGGGTATGCGAGGGGGATCTCCGAGTATAAGGAGTCGATCGTCAACCGTATTGCCAAATAAGCTGTTTTGCATTTAAATTTGAGTTCGATCGCGGGCAGGATGCCCGCGCCACAAGAAAGAGCAATCTTGGACGCAGAACCAATAAAAAACAGATGCTGCGATTGCTTTCATCAGAAATCCCGCTTTTGCTAACGCTGCTGCTTATTCGCCCTCTATTTCCTCATCTAGGAAAAATTCGGACTCGGGTATCGCTTCAAACACCGGACAGTAACCGTCGGGGGTAACTTTAAAGCCAAACAAAGCACTGGACTGGTTCCAACAGCGCTGGCCGCGGTAGTGCTGGCAATTGCCGCAGCACTCGAGGTTGGTTTGAACGGCGTTGCCTTGAAACAGCAGTTCTCGCTGGGAGATGCCGCGCAGTACCAGTTCTTCGCCTTGCCAGCGGGCTTCTACCAAACCGGTATCGGCAAAATTTGCCCACCGAGGATCGGCTGTAATCGGACTCGGCAAGCTAATTGCTACCTCTGTCCCTAATTCGCTGAGTTCTCCTTCATAGTTAGTTTCCGGGATTGCGGGCTGCAAAAACATTTCCCCGATCGGCAATTCGACAACTGTTCCTACCGCCGGAGTGTGCAACTGATAGCGGTTTCGCAACTCGTCTAAGTTAGCCAAGTCAGCTAAATATGCAGGGGAACCGTGTACCAAAATTATGTGCTGGGGACGCAAATTGTGGATGAGCTGGGTTGTTCCCGGCCCGTCGCAGTGTTCGGCTAGCAAATAAGTTTCAATGAGTCGCACTCCAGATTCCCGCCAGTTTTCCAGCCATTCTCTGGCGGGATATCCGGGTTTTTGAGGTGCGAGCAAAATCCAAGGATTGGTGCGATCGGCAACGTATAAACCCAAATCAGGAATTTGGTCAGTAATCACAATACACGGCCTGGACCCCAATTCGGCTCGCTGTTCGGCAGACAGACGGCGGACGCGGGGTTTCACTCTTTCGTCCCAAAACAAAGGTTGGTGGAGAGCAAAATTTTGAACGGCGGTGGGAAAATGGGGCAGCAGTTCCAGATAAGCGTCGCAACCGTCGGCGACAGTGCCGTCTACCCAAATATCTAAGTCGCGTCCGGTAAAGTAGTGGTGGCTGCGGAGTAGCATCAGCAGTTCTTGACCCAAACCGAGGGCGGGTGCGGGTAGCAGTACCGAGTACCCGTCGGCGATCGCCCGGTGGATGCGATCGGCCAATTGATTTTCCAGTTGTCGGCGGTGAGGGTGGCGCGCCGTGCCGTAACT
Organism: Microcoleus sp. Aus8_D2; assembly: GCF_036702665.1. Lineage (NCBI taxonomy): Bacteria > Bacillati > Cyanobacteriota > Cyanophyceae > Oscillatoriales > Microcoleaceae > Microcoleus > Microcoleus sp. Aus8_D2. The sequence goes on along the minus strand of NZ_JAUBUN010000001.1, from coordinate 143,576 downwards.
GCCTTCCAAAATTAACACGTCGGGCTTCATGCCCCGGAGTTCTCCCAGCGGCAAACCTTCCACCAAACGACAATTGGACAGAAAAAAGTCGCCGGTGTAAACCAGGGTGTAGGTGCGGTGGGGGGCTTCATAAGTCAAGAGTACAGTCGCCGCTCCGGGCAAATGGCCCGACGGGAACAACTGCACGCTCAGTCCCCGCCGTAGTTCGATCGGCGAGTGCCAGGGCAGAGCCTCACAGAAATGCGACTCTGGCTGCTGAGACTGGGCCTGCCAGTTAAGCGGTAGCAGTCGCGCTGTGACTTCGCTGGCGTAAATTGGCAACTGGGGGAAAGCCTGGTGGAGTGCTAGCAAACCTCTGGCGTGGTCGGAGTGGGCGTGGGTGCACACTACAAAATCGGCTGGCAGCGATCGATCAGGTGTCGCTGACAGGGGTGCGACATTTTCTATACCGCAGTCGAGTAAAATGCGGTGCGGCCCCATGCGCACTAGCAGACAGACCCCTTCCTGGGCGTGGCCTGCGCCGTAAGGTAAACAATCGAGATCCATCACTGCCGTTAGCTCCCTGTACAAGCGCGCAACTTGCAGTATCGCAACATCTAACTAAATGTTGGCTGCGACTGCATTCATTCGATCGAGTTGAGTCTTGGACGCAAAAACCAGGTTTGATGGAGGAAAAGACTTTGTTGCCGCCCTCGCGGACGGTAAAAAAACCCGATCGCTCAAAGTTCTGGTGCGTCAGCCCTGGACTTAAATTTTTCCTCTACGGCTCCGGTTCCCGTCATGCAAGCAAAGTAATTGCACTTAAAATTTGATGCGATCGAGGAAAGCGATTTTCTCTCTTGCCTTGGCAGAAATGGGCATTTGGCCTCCGACCAACTTCATCCTAGTGGTTCTTGCATCAAAAGTTACATTTTATTGCAGCTTGTAAGAGCAGCGAACTCGCTCTCATCAGCCAGTCCTGGACGCATCGATCCCCCCAACCCCCCTTTGATCGGGGGGCTTTCAGGTTCCCCCCGATCAAAGGGGGGGCGCCGGGGGGATCAGCATTTGAGCCATGGAGTGCGTAAGTCCTATAAGCTTAGTTTTAAACCTTTTTTCATAATTTGCGCCTGCTAAAAGCTAGTCTTTTTTATGAGAAGATTTTAATTCAGCAGCCCAAAGATGTTGACAAAACATTACAAATCTTCATCTATCGGGTTTTGAGGGCGGTGTATAGTCCAATAATCAAAACTTCGAGAACTACACTTGTGCAGGCTAGGTGCTGCTGTCAGGAAGATAGGGACTTTTTGAGTTCGATCGCTATCTTTGTAAAAGTTTGATAGATTTTTCTAAGCAAACCTTGTGGCGCTCCAGGATCTGGTGCTGGCTCAGAAGGCAAGCTCTACCGGGTCGAAGTTACCGCAGATCGATCGAATGCGGTCAATCGTGTCTATCGAGTTCCGTCGTAGCAACCAAGTTTATTTGCGGGCTTTCGATCAATTCTCGCCAGAGTACCAGCGGATTCACCTTTCTGGGGCGGCGTGATTGCTAAGTAAATCCACCTTAAACGTAAAATACGGATCGCTAAAAAGTTTGCTGTGTATGTCTTCTTCCTTGCTTCGACTGCGCTGGCTGACAAGTCTTTTTACCCTCCGAGCGCAGCCGTTATAGAACCCATTTGAGATCTATTCTGCGTAAATCTGAGAAACCGGGTTGATCTCTATATTTCTCGTCACCCAACCAAAAACTCGTAGAAACCCGGTTTCTTGCTCCTTGCGTAAATCTCACAAACCGGTTTCTCTCTATATTTCTCGTCACCCAACCCAAAAACTCAAAGATGTCAAATGGGTTCTATAGCGTTCTTCGTTCTTCGTTCTTCATTCTACTTAGCATCACACCGTGAGATGTACCGCTGCCGTTTTTTTGAAAGAGTTTCTGCCGATCGGTTTGTCGAACTCAATTTTAAACAGAAGCTGATGGGATTCGTGGACATTGGGGCACCGAGAACCGTCTTCATTGAGTTAAAGCATCTGGTTTTTCTTGAAGACCGTTCCAGGATAGGTAAAGGCAATGGTGCAGCCAATCGTTCCATTATTTTAGCGATCGCCATGAATATTTTTCGTCTAGATGGTTATTCTTCTATCACTTCGGCTCACAGATTTATCTCCAATGATATTGACAAACTGCTCCTGCTTGTGGGATGAATCAGCCCAGGCTGGGCGAGGGGGTGAGGACGATGCTTTCTCACCGGAGTTCGGCAGAGTTGGATAGTTGGAATTCTTTGACTTTAACTACTACTAGCCAAAGTTTGAATGGTGAGGGTGTTTGATTCAAGACTTGTGAAAAAAAGTGGTTTTACTCGCTATTTATCGGGGGGAAGGTGCTGAGGGCGCACCATAGATAATTAGGTTCTGGGAAAGTGTTTGATTGTTTGGTAGGTTGTTGAGAATAGTACCCGATCGCAATTAAACCTGAAATCAGGAGCGATCGCACAAACCCGGTTCGCTCACAAAATCTGGTTCTTAAATTGGGGATTAATGGCGAGACTTGGTAGCGCGCCGGCAGCCAATAACACCTGCAATTGACACCAGCCTCGACGTGAGATCGTCTTCGGCGGGAAAATTTGTGTAGGAAAAAAACTTGACATGAGCGGGTCATGGAAAGTAAAAATAAATAACAGCAATCAAAAAAAAGAGGCTTGATGTTTGATTAGCGCTCGGCGCTCGGCAAGTATGGCATTGATAAGTTGCTATCTCAGAGCGCAATTTTGGGTAAAATACATCCGGTAAAATACGGAGAATATATCAGTTTTTCACAAGAATTTTTCGCAATTCTTCAATTCGCAATTATTCAATTATTCAATTATTCAATCTCAAATGGCAACAGCTATTCTCGACCTGGAAATCTCCAAACTCCCGCCAGAAATTGCGGTTGAGGAGCGTTACAGCAAAGCCTTGGTTTTAATTCGACTGCACGGAAAACCGATCGGGCAAGCTCTACTTTCGGTAGTCGGAGGTCGCATTGAGGGGACTCAATTGCGGGAAACACTGATGAATGCTGTGGGCGATCGCCTTTGGAAAAATTGGCTCTATGATGCCCTGGAATGGGACGAACGCGGGCCCGTGCAGGCAATGCCCACAGCCACAGTAGCAGTTTGTACGCGCGATCGACCGGAAGATTTGCAGCGCACTCTTGAATCGTTGATGCGGCTCCCCGACGACGGTCAAGAGTTCTTGGTAATTGACAATTGTCCGGCCACGGACGCTACCAGGGAATTGGTCAAAAATTACCCAAAAATGCGCTATGTGCGGGAAGATGTACCGGGATCCAGCGCTGCTCGCAATCGAGCTTTACGCGAAGCTAAACACGAATTCGTAGCGTTTACAGATGACGATGCGGCCCCCGATCCGAACTGGTTGCGATCGCTGTTGGGGAATTTTAGCGATCGGCGAGTTGTGTGCGTCACAGGGCTAATCATGCCCTTGGAACTCGAAACAGAAGCACAAGAATGGTTCGAGCGCTACAGCCCCCACGGGCGGGGCTTTGAGCGCCGAATTTTTGACGGGGCGCACTGCAATCCGCTGGTTGTTTATCCGGTGGGTGTTTCGGCGAGTATGGTTTTGCGGAAAAGCGCGATCGACTGTATCGGCTTGTTTGATGAAGCTTTGGGCGTGGGGACGCCGGCTAAATGCGGGGAAGATCACGAATTGTATGCTCGGATTCTCACCGCAGGCTACCGCATTGTCTACGAACCGAGGGCCCTGAGTTGGCACCGCCACCGGCGCGATTGGGAAGACTTACGCAAAACTATGTACTGCTACGGAGTTGGAGTCTACGCTTTCTGGACGAGAACTTTGGTGAAAAATCGGGAATTCAGTGTGCTTCTATTCGCTTTCGGATGGCTGCGCTCTAAGCAAATTCCTGAATTAATTGCTGCTTTGCTTCGTCAACCGGAGTCGATTCCGAGCGATTTGCTGTTGGCTCAACTGCGGGGCTGTCTTCAGGGCCCGATGGCTTATTTTGCTTCTCGGAAGTGGTTAGAGGAGGTTAAAGGGGATGTCAGTAGTCAGTAGTCAGTAGTCAGTAGTCAGTTGTTAGTTGTCAGTTGTTAGTTGTCAGTTGTTAGTTGTCAGTAGTCAGTAGTCAGTTGTTATTAGTCAGCAGTCAGCAGTCAGTTGTTATTAGTCAGTAAGCTGTTCTACATTTAAATTGTGTGTCAAGAATCAATTAAACCATTAGTGGGATGGCTTTGAGCAGCGTCCCGAATATGCAATGTTTATTTGCGCGACAGCTTACTCATTAGTCATTAGTCAGAAGGAAGAGAGAAGATTGTTTTTTATTACCAATTTCCAATCAGCAATCACTAGACAAGATTGCAAAAGTCCTTTTAATCAAACTTTCGGACGGGCTCCCCCGCCCATCCCACAAGCAAAAAAAATTGTGGGACGGGCTCCCCCGCCCGTTCTAGGTATTTTTGCAATCTTGTCTAATAGACAAGATTGCAAAAGTCCTTTTAATCAAATTTTGGAACAGGCTCTCCGGCCTGTTCCACAATAAAAAATGTTTTTTGTGGAACGGGCCGGAGAGCCCGTCCTAGTTATTTGTGCAATCTTGTCTACTAATTACTAATTACCTTGATTGGCGACAGGTAATATCATGTCCGGTGGATTGACCGCAATAAGTAAGGTTCGATCGTTTGGATGAAGAGTCCGCTCTCAGCCTGCGGACTTTCGGGGGCACTACAAACGGTTTTTGTTGTGGTAATTGACCGGACATGATATAAGTCACGAGTACAGGGATAGCTGTTTTTTATTTGATTAATGACTGATCGATACTTCGGACAGTTTTTAGGTGGTAGTCTGAAAACGCAAGTCCAGAATGCACGCTCCTACCTCAAAAACCCGGTTTCTGACTAGATTTGTCCTAGGGAGTCGCAAAACTTTCCCAGAAACCGGGTTTTTAGCCGAACGCTATGCGTAATCCCTGAAACTGTCCGAACTGTTGACGGCCCGACGGCCCGAACTGTTGACGGCCCGACGGCCCGACGGCCCGACGGCAGGACTTCAACGTCCCAATTACCAATGACTAATCTAATATGAATAGGGAAAATTCAAAAGTTAGCATAATTATTCCCAGTCACAATCGTAGTTCTTCGCTGCGGCGCGCTCTCGATGCTCTGCACTCGCAGACTTATCCGATCGACCTGATGGAAGTTATCGTAGTCGCAGATAGCTGCATTGACGATACTTTGGCAATGTTACAAGATTACAAAGCTCCGTTTAAACTGCACGCGATCGAGGTAAATTCCCGGAGTGCTTCCATCGCCCGCAATACGGGAGCATCGGCTGCTACTGGGGAATTGCTGCTGTTTCTCGATGATGATATCGAAGCCCTGCCGCCTTTGGTGGAAAGCCATGTTTGCACTCACCGAGAGCGTCCAGGCTCTGCTGTCATGGGCCCCTATCCGCCTAAGTTGCAGTCCGCGACTAGGTTTTTTGATGTGGAAGTGCGATCGTGGTGGGAAGACAAGTTTTATCAGATGAGCCAGCCTGCTCACCGATTCACCTATCAAGATTTGCTCAGCGGCAATCTTTCTCTGGATGCAGCATTGTTTGCTCGTCTCGATGGGTTTGATTCGGCTTTCGGGAACTGTGGCGGGGAAGATTACGAGTTTGGGATACGTTTGTTGAAGGCTGATGTACCTTTTGCTATAGTGGCGGAGGCTGTTGGCTATCATTACGAACACGAAACTAATAATCTCGATCGCTCTTTTCTCCGAGCTCGTCAGGAAGGGCGATCGGATGTTTTGATCGGCCACCGACACCCGGAACTTAGATCTATACTGCCGATAGCAGCCTACGAAACTTCTGACTCGCTGCTAGATAAAATTATGGTGGCGCTGACTTTTTTCTGGCCGGCGGCTGTGGATTTGCTCGCCCTGGGGCTGAGGAAATCGCTGGATTTGCTGGAAAGTTTGCGGATGCGGGGGACTTGGCGGTGGTTGCGGGCAAAATTGCGCGGTTATTGGTATTTGCGGGGTGTGATTGATGAGCTCAAAAGTCGATCGGCAATTTCTAGTTTTATGCAAGGAGGCTTGGGCGGCGCTGACTGGGGCGGACATGAAATTAACATCGATTTGCAACAAGGTTGGGAAGCTGCGGAAGCGCTAATTGATGCGGAACGGCCCGCTGGGGTTTACCTGTATTATGGCGAACACACAGTGGGGCACATTTTGCCGCAAGCGGGGGCCCAACGGCTGCGGGGCGCTCACTTGCGATCGATTCTGGCGCGGCAGTTTGCTGAACCGCTGGCTAGGGCGATCGGGGTTAATGGTATGCCGAAAAATGTCGGCACGACGGGAGAAATGCCTTTGATTGCTGTTGAAAATTATGGGTTAGCAATTAATAACTAATTCGGGTAATTTCAACTCTAAACTCTCACCTATAACCTCACGAATTGGAAAAATGCTAACTAGATTTATTGCATAAATCTTTGATTGAGAGGTCAACCGCAGATACAATGCAGAGCGACGCAGAGCGACGCAGATGCATTTCAATATAATTTCCGACTTGGGCAATAAGTCTACTATTTTGAGGAGCAAGTTATGGCAACAAAACTAATGGGAATTGATTTTACAGAACAGATTAATCCGATTCGGAAACTCGAACAATCCGCAGGTGTTCGCATTTTAGTTCGCTACCGGGGAGGGCCTGTGGGCTGGGCTGATGTTAATCACAATCCCAGGGTTGGTGAATTGGGGCTGGTAGTAGCAGGAGGTGTGCGGTGAAAAATCTGGGAATGGTGGTCGATCGGCGCAAAATCGCTCATTTCTTCGATTTGCTGCGGGTGTTGGTCGATCGCGAGATGAAATTACTTTACAAGCGATCGACCTTGGGGATTGCTTGGACTTTAATCAGTCCGCTGTTACAGTTGGCTGTATTTTCCTTTTTGTTTCGCTCTGTCGTACCGCTTAACATTCCGAAATTTTCTTCCTTTGCTTTCAGCGGTTTGTTAATCTGGAGTTGGTCTCAAACGGCATTATTTAAATCAACGGGATTAATTACCAGTAATAAGGCACTAATCAGGCAACCAAATTTTGCTCCAGCAATTTTGCCTGTAGTCACGACGATGACTGGGCTAATTCACTTTTTGTTAGCTTTGCCGGTGTTAATTATCTTTCTGGCAATTGATGGGGTTCCTCTGAAGCCTGTGCTATTTTTGTTGCCGCTGCTGATGCTTATTCAGTTTTTTTTGACCGTGAGTTTTGCTTATCCCCTTGCCGCTTTGAATGTCACTTTTCGCGACACTCAGCACACTTTGGGAGTAGTTTTGCAGATGATGTTTTACCTGACTCCGATTTTCTACGACATCAACAGTGTTCCGAAAAAATTTCAAGTTTTCTATTACTTAAATCCCCTGGTGCCACTGATTGAAGCTTACCGCAGCATACTGCTCAAAGGTATGCAGCCGAATTGGTCTAATCTGTTAATTTTGAGCTTTGTTGTGGCTGCTATTTTGCCGATAGGATTGGGAATTTTTAGACAGCAAAGCAATAGTTTTGTGGAGGAATTGTAAATGCGTGAAGCAATTATTGTCAAGGGTTTGGGTAAGCGTTTTAAGCGCTACAGTGCCGCTCGACCTTATACGATTATGGAGGCTGCTTTGTCCGGTTGGTGGAAACTGAAGCCGGAGTCCAGTTTTTGGGCGCTGCGGAATATCAATTTCACTGTTTCTCCTGGGGAAATGCTGGGAATTATCGGCAAGAATGGCGCGGGAAAATCGACGCTGCTGCAACTTGTTGGCGGTATTGGCCAGGCTGAGGAAGGAACTATTAAAGTTAATGGCAGAATTGGCGGTTTGTTGGATTTGGGTGCGGGTTTTCACACGGATCTAACGGGCAGAGAAAACGTGTTTGTGGGTGCGGTGGTGGCAGGTTTGACTCGCCGGGAAGTGGCGCGCAGGTTTGACGATATTGTGGAATTTGCAGAGTTAAAACAGTTTATTGACAGCCCGATGCGGACTTACAGTACGGGGATGAAAATGCGGCTGGCTTTTTCGGTGGCGGTGCATACCGATCCAGAAGTGCTGTTAGTTGATGAACATTTGTCGGTTGGTGATGTGGCTTTTCAAACTAAATGTTTGAATAAGATAACTGAGTTTAAAAATCAAGGATGTGCGATTGTTTTGATTTCTCACACCGCGTCGCAAATTCAGAAAATGTGCGATCGGGCTTTGTGGCTGAAATCAGGTGAAATCGTGGCTTACGGGGAACCGGAAGTGGTAGTAGGTCAATATTTGTCGTCCATGCGACCGACAGAAAATCGCACTCCCCTGCGTCCTCCTGAAGCTACAAGTACCGGCTCGCCACTGCGAGGTAATCAGAATCGCTTTGGTTCTTTGGAGGTAGAAATTACCGAGGTCAAAGTGTTTCCCAATGCGGAAATAGATAGCGGCGATGCTATTAGCGTAGAAATTAATTATTCGGTGTCGCAGCCAATTCCGGCTGTTATTTTTGCCATAACAATCAGCAGGGAAGACGGTCAAAGTTGTTTTGAGAGTAATACTACTCAAATGGGCAAATTGCTGCCGCTGGTGAAAGGGAAAGGCAAAATTAGCCTCGAAATAGACAGGCTGGATTTAGGAAACGGTCAGTATTACGTGAATGCTGGGGTTTACGACGAAACTTTGGCTTACGCCTACGATTATCATTGGCAGGTTTATCCGCTATACGTGCGATCGACTGTACAGCAAAAAACGATTCTTTGTCCGCCGTACCGCTGGGAATTTGAGGGCCAAAAGCAGGTGCTAGATTTAGCGGAAGCAGACGATCAAACCTACGATTTGAATAAAGATCATCCCAGATACGCCCAGATTTCGACTCAGTTAAAAAATCAGAAAGAACCTGATTTTTTAATTGTTGGCGCTCAAAAGTGCGGCACGGAATCTCTTTACGAATGTCTCGAAAATCACTTGCTAATAATCAAAAAAGGTTCCGGAAATATTCACTTTTTTGAATTAAATTTCGACCGTGGTGTTGAGTGGTATAGCAAGCAGTTAACGCGGGGTGTAGCCGGTGACAAGTTGCTGCTGTGGGAAATGACTCCTTATTATATGTATCATCCGTTGGTGGCCGAGCGGGTTTACAAGTGTTTCCCGAATGTTAAGCTGATTATCATGCTGCGAAACCCGGTAAAACGAGCGTGGATGCACTATCATTTAGAAGTGGCGCGAGGCTGTGAAAAGCTAGATTTTGAAAAGGCGATCGCTTCTGAAGCAGACAGACTGAAAGGTGAGATTGAAAAAATCCAAGCCGATGATGGTTATTACAGTTTTAATCACCACCATTATGCCTATTTGTCGCGGGGAATTTATGTAGAACAAATCAAAAATTTGCTCGACTATTTTTCGAGGGAACAGTTGCTAATTATCAAGAGCGAACATTTTTATGCCAATACAGACCAAGTATTTTCGCAAGTCTTAGATTTCTTGGATATTAGTGCGAGTGGAATTAAAGAATATGAAATCAATCATGTCGAGGATTACAGCAAAATGCCGCCGGAAATAGAACAACAATTGATTAATTATTTCCAACCTTACAATCAGGAACTTTCGGATTTATTGCAGGAGGATTTTACTTGGAGTTAGAAAAAGAGTTTTTCACCGCAGAGAGCGCAGAGAGGAAGAAGTAACAGAGAGGTCAACAAAGGATTTACGATCGTACATGAATCATATCTCTGTTTTCTCTTGCTCTGTGTCCTCTGCGCTCTCTGCGGTAAATTATCAAAAAAAATCTCATTCACAATCGGGTATCACAATGAAACGGATATTTTTATTAGGCTCTCCGAGAAGCGGTACAACCATGCTTCAAAGTTTATTGGCGGCTCATCCTGAAGTTATTTCTTTTCCTGAATCTAAGTTTTTTCACTATTTACTGTACAATAAGTTTGCGGGAAAGTTGCCTGGTAGGATGGAAGCTTTTTTTAAGGATGAAATTAATCGCCCTGAATTTTTGCAAGGTTTTGACGATCGTCAAACTTGGGAAGCTAAAGTTAGTTGGTTTGTCGGAGTTTTGGATGGTTTGGCTGCGGAACAAAACAAAAGTATTTGGTTGGAAAAAACGCCGGAACACATATATTTTATTGAGGATATACAGCGCCTTTTGCCGGATGCTAAATTTATACATATTTTGCGAAATAGTGTGGATACAATAGCTTCTCTCCATGATGCTACTAGGACTTCTCATGATTTGTGGGGGCCTGGTTGGGATTTTAATCACTGTATCACTCGCTGGAAAGAGGCGATATTAATTAGTCACAAATATGCTAATAATTCTCATCATATATTAGTTAAGTATGAGGATATTTTAGAGAATAAAGTTAAAAAACTAGAAGAACTTTGTCATTTTATGGGCATTGATTATGATGGCAAAATGCTGGTGAATTATCAAGAACAAGCCGCGAATCTTAGTTTGAATTTACCTTGGCATCAAGGAATTGAGAGAGATGTTAAAAGTAATAATGTTCACAAATATCAGAGGATTTTAAAGAAGGCTGAAATTCGATCTATTTTAGATAAGATTAAGCGTGTCAAGGGTGACATTTCCAGGAAAGTTACGGTAGAGGTGAGTGAACCAATTTCGGATATTGGCGCTCTTGGGCAAATATGCGATCGCCTTTGTTGTACGATCCAATTGGCAGGATCTAAACTTGGTATGATTGAATTGCCCGTCTGCGATGGTGTGGTTGCGGGTTCGGTGTTGGTGGATGCGATCGCAGCTAGGTTTGCTTGGCCAATTCTCGATCGCTTTTTTCAACGCAATCGCTGCGAAACAGGCAATAATTTGTGGGAAACTTTGCTGCAACCTTTTCACAAGAAACATGACTGGACGCTATTTTTGCAAGAATTTTGGGGGCGCAAAAATTGGCAGTTGGCGAATTTTTATCAGCCAGAAATACCAGAGGAAGTCTCAACTATTACGGTTGAAAAGGATTTTATTGCTGTAGAAGTTAGCGAAGAATTGCCTAATATTAAAGTTGAGTTGGCGGCAATTGATGTGCTGGTGAAAGTGGGCGGGGTTACTGTCGGTATTGTCACTGTGGCGGTGAAAAATAATTTTGTTTCTGCTCAAAATTTGCGATCGACAATTACTCGAAATATCGGTTTTGAGTTGTGCGTCGCCACCGTGCGAGAGGCTTTGCTGGGCCAATCACTCAACGGCAAGATGTCGCTGCGATCGCGCTTAGCCTCTGCTGCTCAACAAAGGTCGAATCTGCCCAAGGGGTTGAATGCAGAGGGTGCTGAGGGCATTTACCCGGAAGATGCGGTGATGTTTGGTAGGCGATGTGGTGCGATCGGAACCAGTGTCAGCCGCCGGGCCGCACTCCCGGCGCAGGCGCTGCGGGAATTAGCGACCTCGGCAGCGATCGCGGGAGAACAGATAATAGCAATTCCCCTAGAAAACGAGTTACCAAAGCAAGTATTTTACGCACCGGAAATCATTTGGCGAAAATCGCCTTACCGAGAAGTTTCTCACTCAGTGAAACCTCAAGTTTTTGAGAATCATCGCGTTACAAAAAAACTGCCGATTCTCGCCTACCTGCGCATCTCTCCTGATGGTTTAAATGCAGTTACTCCGCAGGTTTTTGAACAACAGTTGCAGGCTCTAAAAGAGAATGGTTATTATAGTGCGAGTTGGGAAGATTGGCGCAGTGCAAAACAGACTAAAACTCCTTTACCAGGTAAAGCTGTATTAATCACTTTTGACGGTGGCTATCTCGACTTTTTCACCTACGCTTTCCCTTTGCTAAAACGCTTTGATTTTACAGCAACTGTTTTTCTAGTAGCCGAGTCGATAGGAAAGACAAATAGTTGGGAAAAAGCCGATTCTGAAGAAGTGCAGTTAATGGGATGGGCTGAAATTCGGCAACTGCGGGATGCAGGGATTGAATTTGGTTCGATGTCTGCGACTTATCAACCTCTGACTACCTTGTCGCCCACAGAAATTGTGCGGGAAGGGGCGAAATCCCGCGCAATTTTGGAACGAGGATTAGGGAAATCTGTTAGATGTTTTGCTTATCCTTACGGGGATGTCGATGAAATTGTAGCGCATTTAATCGGAGCGACAGGGTATAGTTTCGGTGTATCATATAGATCGAGTATTAGCAATTTTGACGATTCTTTAATGTCGCTACCACGCATTCAAGTCACAGCAGAAAATTTCTGGAAATTAGGTTGGTAGGGTGCGTCAGTCAGAGATTTTCACTGGAATTAAAACTATTTCGACTGACGCACCCTACTCAATAGTCAGTGCTGTAGGGTGCGTCAGTCACGTATTTTTAACTCTCTCAAATATCTTTCA
>NZ_JAUBUN010000001.1:69954-131139 GCF_036702665.1 Microcoleus sp. Aus8_D2 | reverse complement strand
ACTCAATAGTCAGTGCTGTAGGGTGCGTCAGTCACGTATTTTTAACTCTCTCAAATATCTTTCAACTGACGCACCCTACTCAATTTAACTATAAGTGAAATTGCTTCATCAATCCCTTGATTTTTCGCAGCAAATAACCGCCCACTCCTCTAGAAATTTTCTCAAACTTATAATAAAATAAAATATCCATCACATCTTGAGTTTTCATGTACTTTAAGTAAGAAAGTGTTCTGTCAGTAAGTTCATCATTCACATCATCGATATACTTTCTCACCGCCAACCTTTCCGAAATATGCCATTTCTTATCAAACTTGCGGTGCATTTGGGTCTCATAATCTCCAAAATCTGAGATTTTCCCATCCAAATATTTTTCAATGTATTTCCCCGCAATTTCGGCACCATCCATCCCGTGTCTAATCCCCTCGCCGCCCAGAAAATTAACTGTTGAGACAGTATCGCCGATCGCAATTATGTTATCCTGCCAATAAATATCCTGCAAACCGCGACTGTACTTCAGCGTCGAACCGTGTTTGTCAATAATCTGATAATTTTTCGACTTCAGATATTCATCAATCAGCAAATCAATATATTTTTTCAGCGGTGATAAATTCTTAATTGTTTTAGAATCTAAAAAAATGCGGCCCGCACCAACTTTCAGCCTGTTTTGTTCCATGGGAAATATCCAAGAATAACCCTTCGGCATCCATTTATCACCCAAAAAGAAGATTAAATCATTGGCATATTTGTTGTAAACTTCCGGTTCAACTTCAATTAAATATTCGATGCCGGTTCCCGACAAAAAATTAGGCTTATCGTTTTCCTTGTCGTACATAATCGCCCGAGCAAAGCCAGTAGCATCAACCAATACTTTGGTGCTAACTTTGATAATTTGACCGTCGGATAACTGTTTAAACTCTACTAGAGTTTCGCCGTTAACTTGTGAATGTCTGGTGTAGCGACAACCCAGCCAAACTTCACCACCAAATCGCTCAACTTCCTCAGCTAAAAATGCTCTAAATTTAGCAAAGTTGAGGACAACTCCCAAGTTTTCGGGAGATTCCCAAGTTTGACTAACTTTGCTAGTTTCAATAGTCAGTTTGTGCCAAAAACTGCCGATAACTGATTCAGGTAAATCGAATTTGGAGAGGGTTTCTAAAGGTGTGGCGGCGCTGGAAAAGTCGTTTTTATTAAAATTGTCGTTTTGTTCTGCCAGCAAGACTTTGTGGCCAGCTTTGGCTAGGATTCTCGCACAGTGACCGCCTGCGGGGCCTGCTCCTACTATTACTATATCAAAATTTTTTACAGTCATGTTACTTTTAAATCGTTTCCAATGTCAAAATACCCGCAGACATATCAACTACTAACCGCCGAGTTTTCAGCCACTGGCGGCCGATTAAAAATTCGGGTACTCCGTCACCTACATGAACAGGAATGTCAAACTCTTGCTCATCTATACGTACTTTTCCTGCATAAAGTTCAAAATAAAATTCTCCCTTAGCTGTGCACATTTTTTCTTGTTTTAGATATGTCCAATCAAGTCCCTCTAAATCCTGAACGTCCATTGCTAGCCAGCCTGAAAAACCTGTATCAAGCAGAGCATCAACAGGTAATTCTAAGCCGTTATCAGCAATCAATTCAATTTCAAAAAATAGCTCGTCCTGATCGCCAAATCTTCCTTCAATCATATCGTGCCACAAACTCCAGTTTCATTGATCCGAAAGACGTGCAATTTAACTTTCGGGTATTTTTCATGGGCTATGTGTGCAACTAGCATATCATCCTTGTCGATAAAATATTCTCCGCTGTCGGGTTCAACAGCCATATACCAGTTGTAGTGGGTTTTAATTAATTCTGGTTTGAGGCGATCGAAAATTGGTTTACAGCGTTGATAAAATGCTTCTCTTTCAGCGCGCCACTGGGCTTTCTTTTCTTCTGACCACTGGATTTCTGGGAACAATCTTCCCCGCCGCACGGTACGATTTGGTTTCACGTTAGTCATTGTTTTTGCTCCTTTTTTACAATGAATGTGAAGTAAGGTGGGGTTATGCCCACCCTACAATTATAGCTAATTAGACGCTAACGGGTGACTGTTTGCGGCTGAATGTTGCCAAAATGCGATCGGCCATTTGCGAGGGATTTAATCCTAAACTTGCAAAGGATTGCTCGGGTGTTGCGTGGTCTACCAATGTATCTGGTACGCCTAGGCGAATCAGTGGCACGAGCACATTGTTGTCCATCAAAGATTCGGCTACTGCTGAACCGAAACCGCCCATCAAACAGCCTTCTTCTACTGTAACAACTTTGCCGATTCGTTGTGCCAAAGGTAAGATTAATTCGGTGTCCAAAGGCTTGACAAAACGCGCATTAATCACTGTTGCTTCGATGCCGTGTTCGCTCAAAATCTCGGCGGTTTGCATCGCCGGATAAACCATTGAACCGTAACCTAATATTAGCAAGTCGTCGCCGTTGCGCAGAATTTCGGCTTTGCCGATCGGCAATTCTTCCCAACCTTCTTCCATCAAAGGCACGCCGTAACCGTTGCCGCGCGGGTAACGCATGGCGATCGGGCCGCTGGTGTGGTTGATTCCCGTGACTACCATCCGCTGCAATTCCGCCTCGTCTTTTGGCGCCATAATTGTCATATTTGGCAAGCAGCGCAAGTAGGAAATGTCGTACATTCCCTGGTGGGTGGGGCCGTCGGCGCCGACAATACCGGCGCGATCCAAACAGAAGAAAACAGGCAAGTTTTGGATGCAGACATCGTGAACTATTTGGTCGTAAGCGCGCTGCAAAAATGTCGAGTAAATTGCGACAACCGGGCGTATTCCTTCGCAGGCCAAACCAGCGGATAAAGTGACGGCGTGCTGTTCGGCAATACCAACATCGATGTACTGTTTCGGCAGTTTTTCCTGAAGTTTGTCCAGACAAGTTCCGGTTGCCATTGCAGCGGTGATGCCAACAATTTTAGGATTATTTTCTGCTAGCTTAACCAGGGCGTGGGCAAATACTTTCGCGTAGGCGGGAGGCTTGGGTTTGGTGGAAGGAATGCTTTTGCCCGTGGCTAAGTTAAAGGGATTTTGGGCGTGATATCCTACTTGGTCTTTTTCGGCGATCGCATATCCTTTGCCCTTCACCGTTACCACGTGAACTAACACAGGGCCTTGGATAGTATGACCTTGTTTGAAAGTGGCAATTAACTCTTCCAAATTGTGTCCGTCTACTGGGCCCATGTAGGTAAAGCCCAATTCTTCAATTACGGCTCCAACTTTGGACACGGCTAACCGTTTCATCCCTTCTTTAAGGCGTTCCATTTCTGGGGTAAAAGTTTCGCCCACAAAGGGAATTTGTTTGAATTGTTCCTCTAGGTTATCTTTGAGAAATTGTACCGGCTGCGAGAGTCGCATCTTGTTCAAATAGCGGGTAATTGCGCCGACATTGGGCGAGATTGACATCTCGTTGTCGTTGAGCACTACCATCACATTGGTTTTCGGCATATGGCCCGCGTGGTTGATCGCTTCTAGTGCCATACCCCCTGTGAGTGCGCCGTCGCCGATGACTGCTACGGTTTTAAAGTTTTCGCCTTTAAGGTCGCGCGCCATCGCCATCCCTAGGGCTGCGGAGATGCTCGTGGAAGCGTGACCGGCGCCGAAATGGTCAAATTTGCTCTCGCAGCGCTTGAGATAGCCTGCAACACCGTCTTTTTGGCGCAGGGTGTGGAATTGGTTGTAGCGGCCTGTGATCAATTTGTGCGGATAAGCTTGGTGGCCGACATCCCAGGTCACTTTGTCGCGATCGAGGTCGAGTGTTTGGTAGAGTGCTAAGGTCAGTTCGACTACACCCAATCCTGGGCCGAGGTGTCCGCCGCTAGCGGCTACAGTTTCTAAATGCTTTTCTCGAATTTGTCGGGCAATTTGTTCGAGTTGATGAATCGACAGGCCGTGTAATTGGTTTGGATGAGTCAGTTCGCTGAGATGCATATTTTAAAATCCTGCTCCTAAGAATTAGGACGAATCCTTAACAGATAATAGGTTGAGCCTGCCGCGTTGGGTACGCGCAAACTTAGAATAGTTTACCTGTTATTTGGGGAAAACTGTTAGGCGTAAGATTTTTGTTATTTTTGGCCTGGTAATTATAGTAAATTAATTGTGCGCAGTCAATATAAAAAAGCTTATGTTGTTAGCTGCTGACGGCTAATTGTTAGCTGCACGGGGATTATTAGCGATTTAAAACTGGTTTTTGTAATGAGGGCTGACTTTTTAGCCATGGGGTTTCTGCAAGCGGACTGTGATGCAAAATCATTAACTGCGACTTGCTAAGGGGTTCTAGCGCGTAGGTACAACCAGGCAAATTGCTAAACTCAACCTCAAAAAAATTCTGCATCGTATTCATCAACTACTGTTCCCACTTGACCGCGATATAAGCCCTGTTGTGGTAAGTCTTCTAGTAATGCAACGACATCAAGTAGTTTGATTGTACAATTCATTTTTAGATGCCTCCTTTGTCGATCGATCGCCTTTTAAGTTAGCATGAACAGGATTTACGCATTCAGACCAAAGAAACCGGGTTTTTTACGACAATTCTTCGTTGTCGCCTGTAGATTAGGCAAAAAACCCGGTTTCTGACAAAGGAGTGCGATCGCAAACCAATGAAGACAACAAAGCCGATCGCCCTTCACGATTTATTGCTGGCAAATTCCAACACAAAAGGGCGATTCTTGCGCGGGATAGCTTCGCTCGCACGTACTTATCCATTAAAGCATTCGCTCTATCTCAGATGTTCGAGCATCTGGCAATTTCTCGGCCCCAGTCGTATCAAAGACGATCGCGTGTTTAGTCGCGGGTAACAACCGCCGTAAAATCTGAATATAGCCGTCAGCATCGCCCCGCCGGTGGAAGCGCGCCACAACCAATCGCTGCATATTTGGGAGTTGGCGCACGATGCACCAGGGATGAGTGTGTGATTTGGGCTTTGATGTTGGTATCATAGGATAATGTTTCCCCGCTCCAAGCGGGGTTGGCTAGAAAAGCGATCGCCCTTAAGTTTTCGAGGCTCCTAGGGCGATCGTTTTTAGTGTACATAGATCTTGTCGGGTACATATGCACCGATGTCAAGCCAAATATGGGATACGTGAGGCTCCGGATTCGAGAACTAGCTGAGCAAAGGGGTTGGACTTTTAAGGAAGTTGCCGATCGATCCGGAGTCAACTACAACACGGTAAAAAGCTACGGGAGACGCGATGCTTTAAACACAGTCGATTTGTCTGCTGTCTACAAAATTGCCCGCGCTTTCGACGTGACGATGGAAGATTTGGTTGAGATTTTGGAAGATTGAGAGCGATCGCAGATGCAGATGCAGACGGCGGTTGAAACCGCACGCCAAACAAACGATGTCCGCCGGACGCCGACTGAATAAAATAACGTAAAACGTAATTTCAACCGCCCACTCGGAAACCCACACTCCTTGGGTTTTGTTTGTATAGACGCGGTTTTAACCGCCCAGTCTTTATCCTCGCGTTTGACTTTGCACAATTTCTGCCAACAGCATCTCTTGATTTTATAACTCGTTCCCAGGAAGAGCCTGGGAACCTATATCCAGAGGCTCTGCCTCGGCTGCGAAAATGGAGGCAGAGCCTCCGGATCGGCGTGACCAGGCTCTTCCTGGTAATGAGTATAAACCCACACTCCTTGGGTTTTGTTTGTACAGACGCGGTTTCGACCGCCCACTCGGAAACCCACGGAGGTGCGTGAGTGTTTGTATAAACCTGGTTTCAACCGCCCGGTCTTTATCCTCGCGTTTGACTTTGCACAATTTCTGCCAACAGCATCTCTTGACTTTTCGCCGGTTCTTTGCAAGTCAAACACTCGCAAACTAACCCGATCGCACCTTCAGGCAAATCCGCCTCAATCTGACAAACAGCAGTCGGAAAATACTGCGAAATCAACCCCGAAATCTGGTCGGGCGAAGTGCGAACCAGGGTAGAATGCCGATACCAATCCAGAGCCGAAAGCAGACTCGGACAAGCTTGGGGAGTATCTCGGACAATACTGCTGAAAGCTTGCAAACCTTGTTCGGCGCGATCGAGATATTCTAAATTTTGGGCCAGCAGCGCAAGACGAACCAAAGAGGCGATCGCAATTCCATTCGCCGCCGGAGTCGCATTGTCAGTATAACTGCGTTCCCGCACCAACAAATCCCCGCTAGCATCCTTCGCAGTATTGTAATACCCCCCCAACTCCACGCTCCACAAAAACTCATCAAACTCATCTTGCACCCGCACAGCTTTCTCCAACCAAAACTGAGAATTCGGCAATTGCTGTGCTGCTTCCCCGTTTCCTAAAGCCAAACTCGCTTGATGCAAATCCAACAAAGCCTTCACAAACAAAGCATAATCTTCCGACTGCGCCGCCACAGCAGATTTTCCGTCATAATTCAGCCGCTGAAACCGCCCGTCAGTCCACTGATTGTCTAAAATAAAACTAGCAGCATTCACAGCCAATTCCAGATATTCGACATTCCCAAAAACAGCCGCAGCCCGCGCCAAACCCGAAATCATTAAGCTATTCCAAGCCGCAATCATTTTCGTGTCAGTAACTGCGGGAATTCTCCCCGGCCAACTGTCGTTTTTCGCTTCTTGATTGTTGCGGGCTGGGGGAAAAGTTTTCACAGTATCGGGATTCCCACCGTAGCGCACAGCGAAAAGTTTAGCCAAAGCCGTTTCTACCGTTTCGCTGAGTTTTCCCGGATGGCGGCGCTGCAATACATTCTTCCCTTCAAAATTGCCGCTGCGACTAACATTAAACTCTTCTTGAATTTCCGCAAATTCCTCAGCAGTTAACCGCGTTTGTAGTTCGGCGTAAGTCCAAACATAAAACGCTCCTTCCTCCGGTTCAGACCCCCCCGTTGCCCCCCCTTGGTAAGGGGGGGTTGGGGGGGTAAAGCTATCAGCATCCTGTGCAGCATAGAAATAGCCCGTCGGCGCGGTCATTTCTCGCTTCAACCATTCTACTGTCCGCGCGATCGCACTTTCAAAAGCCGGCTCTTCAATTCCCGCACTCCACAAATTCGCCAAATACTCCACAATTTGACCGTTGTCGTAGAGCATTTTTTCAAAGTGCGGTACAGTCCAAGTCGCGTCAACCGTGTAGCGGTGAAATCCCCCGGCTACGTGATCGTAAATGCCGCCCAACGCTAAGTCTAAGCCCCGCTGAGTGCAGGCTTGTTTGCTGTCGTATTTTGAATTAAAGCGCGTTCCCCGCAGTGCTAGCTCAGCATAGGGCATCATCGGAAAACTGGGCCCGGGGTTGCTGGTGGCAATAATTGCGGTATTGAGTTCTAAGCCTTTTTGGAAGACTTCGCGATTTAATTCTGCGGTTGCTGCTGTCAGCAGCGCCGACTGGTGGAGGCTGTCTAAAATTTCTCCTTTGAAGGCTTGCAATTTCCGCTTTTCTGTGTCGTAAAAGCGGCGAATAGATTGCAACACTTCTAAAAATCCGGGGCGTCCGTAGCGCGGAGTTACGGGGAAATAAGTGCCGCCGTAGAAGGGAACTCGCTCGTCGGGAGTGAGAAAAATGTTGAGGGGCCAACCGCCTTGGCCGGTCATCATCTGCAAAGCTTGCATATAAATGCTGTCGATGTCCGGGCGTTCTTCGCGATCGACTTTTATCGGTATAAACTGCGAATTCATGTATTGGGCGATCGCGCGATCGGAAAATGCTTCTCCTTCCATCACCGTACACCAGTGGCAGCTAGAGTAGCCGATCGACAGGAAAATCGGCTTATTTTGGCGGAGGGCCGTTTCTAAGGCTTCGTCGCACCAGGGCCACCAGTCGATCGGGTTTTCGGCGTGTTTCCGCAGGTACAGGCTTTGGGATTGAGCAAGACGGTTGACCATAATCAAATCTACTTTAACTCTTACTGGCTGCGCTTGTTAGTTCTCTAGCAGTTTAGCGCGATCTGTTTTACCTGAGTTGTTGGCGATCGCCCTGTTTTAAGCTGTACTGCATTTAAATGGTATATTTCCACGACCATCAAAAATCGTCAAATCCTCTCCCCCTATCCCCTATCCCCCTATCCCCTTCTCTGCCTCGATCGCCATACACAATCTAGATGCACAACAGCTTAACACTATCGCTAATTATCTAGATCTAAAATGGAGCGATCGTTGCGGAGAACATTCAATCCACAGATATTACAGTTTTTCCTTTGCTAAGTAGTAGTTCCGAATTAATTACACGGAATTTCGCCTGAAACCCTTACGCAGCAAAGATTCTTTCTGTAATTATTTTGGTTGTGTTACTTAATGACAGCGGTTCCTCCTGCTGCGATTGGCATCTAAGTACGTAAGAGAAAACACCTAAGTATGGGCCATCAATCTAGAAAAATTGGCTAAATCCAAGGCACCTCGTCTTCCCCAAAAAACTTCATCAAAACTTTATCAAAAGCCATTGCGTTAACCTGTGTTTCCGTTTATATTGAAGATGTCAAGGAAAAACACTCACTCCAGCCAAATTGAAAATAAAGGTATCAATCATGAAATTTACATTAACTGCAGTCAAGTCTATTTTAGCTGTTGCCAGTGTCGCTGCTCTTAGTGCTTTATCCGCTGCACCTGCCTCCGCCTTCAGCTTTGGTAATATCGCGGGTGGCGATACAATTGGAGACTCTTATGTTAATGACTTTAGCTTTGATGTCACAGACAATGGCAACAACAACGTTGGATTCAAAATTGCCAATAATAATACATCTGTAGCCGGTATATTTATTGGTTCAGTCTACTTCGACACAGGTAATAACTCTGGTTTATTGAGCAGCTTTGGCATTAATACTGGTAATACTGGTACGGTTAATTTTGGAAATAATGGAACTGCTAATATGGCACAAAGTGCCAACCTTACTACTGCTTGGTCAACAGATTTTTCAGCTACGAAAACAGGTGCTGCGTCGAACGGTGTCAACACAGGTGAGGTTTTGGGGTTGAGTTTTGGTGGAAATTATAATAACGTAATTTCCGCGTTGAATGCTGGTACTTTAAGATTAGGGTTGCACGTCCAGGGTATTAATGGCGGTAGCGATACTTTCGTCAGCAGCACTAGCAACACTGAAAATACTCCCGAACCTTTAACCATGCTCGCTGCGGTCACAGCCGTTGGTTTTGGTACTATGTTCAAAAAGCAACGCGCTCAGGCTCAAAAAGCTGAATAGACCACCATCATTTTAAGGGGTTTTGCATCAGGGCTTGACCCCAAAATAATTACTTTTAGATAGCTATAAAAATCTGGTTTCAGCAAGAAACCAGATTGATTGTATTTTTATTTAAAGGATATGATACGATCTAATCAATCAATTAATAACTAATGTCAAAATGTTCAAAAGAAAACTTTTTGGGCTAATCATCATCGCCACAGGTTTAGTAACCCTGAATATGACACTCCTTTGGAAAATGGGGGATATTGCTCATTTTTATATGAGTATAGTTTTTTGGTTGGCTGTGGGTTCCATACTTTGGGACAAGCAGAATCTTCTGAAACAAAGCGGGGTAAAAAGTGACATATTATCGATAGTTGCTGGAACTATAATAATAGCTTTTATTTTATTGAAAAGTGCTATGGTTTCCAGTAAATTCGATCAATTTTTAAGAATAGCACCTTTTTTATCTGGTTTAGGCTTGGGCCTAATTGCGGTAGGTTTTCAGGATTTAAAACAATATTGGCGTGAATTGGTAATACTTTTTTTTCATGGCATTCCCAGTGTAATTACATCACCTTTATTGGATATTATTACCTCGTTTACTGCTAGGTTTGCTCAGGTTATTTTGTGGTATTTAGGTTTTGATGTAATGCGTGAAGGTAATTATGTTGCTTTACCGACAGGAAGGGTGCTTGTATATGGGGGATGTTCTGGTATGGAGGCAATGAATTACTTATTAGGTTTATCTGTAGTTTGTTTGGTGATGTTCCCTACTAAACAAAATAAAGCTTTGGTAATAGGTGTCGCTATCGCTGCGGGTTTTATTATTAATGGTTTTAGAGTGGCGGCAATGGCATTGTTAGTTGCATCTAAGCGCCTAGATTTATTTAAATATTGGCATGATGGTGAAGGTTCTTTAGTGGTGGGGATGATTGCGGTGATTTTGTTTGGGATATTTTATCAATTTATGTTGAAAAAAGATAGCAAACTTAGTAAAAAATCGGTAAATTAATTCGTTTCAAGTTGAGGCTCTATGACGCAAACAGTAGTTAAAATACCATCTAGCTCATTGAGTCTCCCAGAATGGAAACCTGGTACTTGGGATTATTTGATCTAATCTCTAGTTTTAATGACCTTTTGACGATGATATTTTGATGATATTTTATATGGTTGGCTCAACAAGCAAATCCCTGTTTTACTTTTTTTAGTTATGAGTTATGAGTTATGAGTTATTGGTTATTGGTTATTTAGTAATGTTGCGCTCCCAGACGGCGGGGTAGACACGGGGACGCTACCCTACAGATTTACACCATTTATTTAGACGCACTCTCGTTAAATTTATTTATGCCGACCTACTCAATCATGTTTTAATATTATGATTGATTATTGAGAGCTACAATGAGTTTATCATCTCGGAGAACCTTCAATCGACGGCTAGGGCAATTTTTACTGACTGCCGCAGTTCCTCCCGCTGTTCTCAAACAGTGCCAAGCTGAATCCCCGAACCAAGTCGCACCATCGAACCAAGCGGTATTAAAAAGTAATAGTAAGAAAGTTCCGACTAAAAAAGTAGTTCCCGAAGTAGAATTATTCGTGCCGACTTTTTTAGGAAATGACCAGCGCAGGTTTTACGGTAGAGGTGTCCCCAAAGGCTTGAAGTTAATCGACAAATTTGAGCTAGGAAGCGGACGGACTTTTCTGGGGAGACAATCGCAAATTTGGAGCGGCGCCGGTTGGACTGGACAGCCAACAATTACCAGAGACAGAGATAAAACTTATATAATTATAGGTTCTTTCGACCACTATTTGCACAAAATAGATATGGCGACCAATAAAGAAGTTTGGCGCTATGAATTTGATGATATAATTAAAGGTTCATCAACAATTTATATCGACAAAACAGCCAGCGCCGAAAACAGAATTGTGATTTTGCAAGGCAGCCGCAGCGGCGGTGGCGGCAAAAATGTTGTGCCGAGTTTTAGGGCAGTGTCTTTTAGAACTGGTAAGGAACTGTGGAAGTTGGACATCAGGAGAACGCCCAGCTACAGTCAGGATAATGACAGCAGCGCTTTGTATCTGGGCGATGGCGTGTTGTTCAATGCCGGGGAAAATGCGATCGGCTATTTTATCAATAGTTCTGCCAGCAAAGCCAAAGTCCAACAAGGAATCAAGCAACCGCAGATATTGTCGGAAGTCCAGCTTTACGCTGCGGGAGATATTGGCAAGCACGGCGGCAACTTAGTAGCAGAATCATCACCATCTCGGCTGAAAGATAGACTATTTATCTCTGCTGGTTCCGGTCATATTTACGGTATCAGTATTAAAACCAAAAAGATAGTTTGGGATTTTTATACTGGTTCAGATATCGACGGAAGTGCTGTAATTTCTAAATCGGGAAAACTGTTTTGTGCGATTGAAAAACAATACATTGCCGGTAACGGCGGAGTCCTAAAACTGAATCCGAACAAAGAACCGAATGCCAGCGTTGAATGGTTTTTACCCACCGAAAACCGCCGACTTTCGGGCTGGGAAGGCGGGATAATCGGCTCTGTAGCGCTGAATGATGAGTACAATCCAGGGGAGTTTCCAGCCTTATTTGCCACAAATGCGATCGACGGCAATTTGTACATCGGTTCCCAAGATACAATTACAGGCAAAAAGAATTTTGTACCTTGGCGAAATCAGTCTTACGATACTCCGGTAATCGTGTTTAAAAAAGAGATTGGCTCTTCAATTTCCACTCCGATATTTACCGACGGCAATAAACTAATCAGTGCTGGATACAACGGTGTTTATTTGTTCGAGTTGAAGTGGGAACGAGCCAAGTCTGGGGATAAGAATGCTTTAAAAAATACTAAAGGCGAGTTTTACCGTTTGAAAGTAAAAGAATCCGCGAGATTTAAACCGGGTTTATCCTTTGAGGCGACGCCTGTAGTTTGGGACGGAATTGTCAGGATTTGCGCGAGAGACGGGTGGATGTATACTTTAGGTTAAAATCAAGGTTTGTAGTGAGGACTTTAGTCCGCATTTTCCGGGTGTTGAAATCCGCCAATGCCACCACCTGCCGTTTAACTGCACTTATCTCTATCATAGAAAAGATGTCAGAAATTAAAGGTTTGTAGTGAGGACTTTAGTCCGCATTTTCCGGGTGTTGAAATCCGCCAATGCCACCACCTGCCGTTTAACTGCACTTATCTCTATCATAGAAAAGATGTCAGAAATTAAAGGTTTGTAGTGAGGACTTTAGTCCGCATTTTCCGGGTGTTGAAATCCGCCACTCTCACCACCAGCCATTTAACTGCGCTGATCTCTATCATAGAAAGGATCTCAGGAATTATAGGAAACTTGTTATATGGCGACCAATGACAGTCAAATAACTCAAATTTACGGTTCAGAGGATGCTCAAGGTATTTTACAGCTTGCGATCGCCCGCCGACAAGATGAAGGCGAACTTTCCCGAGTGCAGCTTTTCGAGATTGCAGCGGAATTGGGCATTTCCGAACAGGATATCGTGGCGGCGGAACAGCAATGGTTAGCGACTAGAGGGGAATTTCAAGAAAAACTGGTTTTTAACACTTACCGTCGCGGCAAATTGCAGAAAAATGTGACAAAGTACGGTATTATCAATACTTTTTTAGTTTTGTTTAATCTAGCAGGATCGCACGAGCTTTCTTGGTCGCTTTTTATTTTACTAACGTGGGGATTGGGATTGTCGCTGAATGCTTGGAATGTTTATCAGACTGAAGGGGAAGAGTACGAACAAGCGTTTCAGCGGTGGCGTTTGAAGAAACAGGTAGGACAGTCGATTGGTACTGCGACGGATAAGTTCGTGAAGTGGTTGCAGTCATAAGAAGATTGGGCGGTTGAAACCGCTTCTATACAAGCAAAACCCACTCCAAGCGGGTTGAAGACAAAGGCGGTGAAAATTACGTTATAGTCTTCAGTCGGTGAGCGGACTGAAGTCCGCACTACGAACCTTTGTTTGCGGTCAATCGACGGGATATGATATCATATATTGTCTCAGCACTGGCGATAAACTGAACAGGGCTTGATTATCCTGTTCTTCTTTTTCAATCAATGCTCGATTTCCTAAAGATAGCAGTACATTGCATAAATCGTCCGGCGATAATTGCACATTTTCTAGCAATTTAGAAATTGAAACCGGTTCGATTTCATTCGCGATGCAGCACATGACCTGTTTCTCTAATTCCGATAAGCGATCGCACTGCTGCTCCAATCTTGCTTTCAATTCCTCTCCCAAGAATAGCGTATCATATTTTAAGAATTCGGCAACTCGACTGCTAAATAATTCTTGAATCATGGCTGCCACTATTTTCAACCACAAGGGATTCCCTCGATAAGTGTCAATCAGGGTTTCCCATTTCTCCGGTTCGAGTAAACCTTTTTCTCGGAGTATTTCGCCTGCTGCTGCACCTAAACCGTTGAGTCGTAAGGTGCGAACGCGGGCGTTTTCTCTGTTTAATGCGACAATTTCTCTAGGCGATTCCCAACTATTGACGATTAAGCAACTGTTGTGGCAAGTTTGGCCAATACGTTTGAATAGGGTGCTGTAATTCTCATATTCTGGTCGATAATTTCCTGCTATTTGTCCGCTGCTGAGAATTGTTTGTACGTCGTCTAGGATGATGAGGCAGCGGTGCGATCGCAATTTGTCGATTAGCAGCGATAGCAGTTCATCGGTGCTGGCTGGCAAAACCCCCCCTTCGCCCCCCCTTGCTAAGGGTGGGGATTGATTAGATAAAAATTTAAGTAGGCTTTTTAGGGTATGATCGAGGGTTGGGGATGTGCCGAGACTTCGCCAAATTATATATTCAAATTGATGCTGGATTTGTGGGAGGAGGTGGAGTGCGAGATTGGTTTTGCCAATTCCGCTGAGTCCTAATATTGCGACTAGGCGGGTGCGATCGTGTACGATCCACTGTTGTAGGGTGGCGAGTTCGGATGTGCGATCGTAAAATGAGCTGATATCTGGTGCGTCTCTTAAGTCTTGGCGTATTTCGGGTTGGGTGTTTTCTGAGGTTGAGGGCGATCGGTCTTTTGGAACTTCTGGAGAGTGTAAAGTGTCTCCACAGAGATTGATATTCCCAATCCCTACAAAGGCGTTACCGATAGCTGATGAAACATTAGAAAATTGGAACCTTTTCAAAGTAGAGCGAAAATTAGATTTATGAACTGCTTCACCTAATACATCTGAAAGTA
This sequence comes from Microcoleus sp. Aus8_D2, assembly GCF_036702665.1. NCBI lineage: Bacteria > Bacillati > Cyanobacteriota > Cyanophyceae > Oscillatoriales > Microcoleaceae > Microcoleus > Microcoleus sp. Aus8_D2. Next base: position 116,733 of record NZ_JAUBUN010000001.1, on the reverse strand, counting down.
TTTTCCATAATTCCGAAGCAACATCCCTAGCATGACCTTCACTACAATGAGCTTCCTGTGAGATTTTTGGGTATTTTTGACCTTGCCAAGCACCGATCAATATAGCCTCTTGTACGTTGTCGAGGTGTTTTCCAGTCTTGGTAAAAACAAGGTTGTCGGCAAATTTTAAGATTTCTTCAACGTCCATCGATCGGGGTGGTGTGGGAGTTTTAGCTATTATATCCGACATTTTCCGATATTTTCCAATGGTGCTAAGATTTCCCTATCTGTGAAGTAGTAAAAATTATGTAAAACTACCGACACAATCCTACATTTTCCGACTAGACATAACTTGAAATTTGAGAGGAAAATATATTATAGTTACAAACATAACTGTACTTTCAATCGTCAAGTGTATAGCTAAAGCCAAGAAAAAATAACTTGCTATAGGAGGGAGGATTATGAGTAGTAGTAATAGTACCCTTGTTATTGTTAGTCTTGGGATTGGTATTGTTGTTATTATGGGCGTGGGCGGCCTTGTGGCATACTCGAATGTGAATAATCAGCTAGTTAGCAGTCAAGCTCAGTTACAGCAAGTGCAGAAGGAGCGAGACGATCTCAAAAAGCAGAGCGAGGACAAAGATAAAGAGATTAAAGACCTTCATGGAACTATCAGCGGTGGCAAAGAGGAAATTTCTCGAAAACTAGAAGAAATTCAGCAAGCTAAAACAGAAACTCAGACAGTAAGTGGCTGTCTAAAAGGTGTAGTGGAGGCGCTCTCATATACAGACGATCAAGCTAAGGCTATCTTTGCTCTAGGAGCAGTAAAGGATAAGTGTGCGTCAGCCGAAAGGATCGTAAAACGAATAGAAGACACACGAGATGAACAACCAAGATCACCTCGTACAAACAATATAAGCAATTAACGAACCAGTGTCGGTCGTGTATTTGTTCAAAAGTCAGCGGATTTCTTTAACTTCCATTGATTGTGTAGGTGTCATGGTTTTGTTTATTTAACTTTGACTTACCTTACACTGGTAAATTTCCTCAATTCTATACTTAATCGGGTGTTCTACACTCTGTACACATCATTTTGTCACTAAGGAAATGAACAAAAAATTAGGAATGTTCGCGATCGCAGCTTTGTTTACTCTAAGTGGGGCTATCCTTAAAGGTACTCAAATGGCTAATGCTAACCTAGTGCCACCCACTACAGTTACTAATCAACACTTTACAAATACTAACTCAACAATCTTATCCCAGGGTTATGGACAACCGCAGGGCAGCCCTTGGGGACAAGTAAGAGAGCCACAAACATACACAAATCCCGATACCGGGCAAGAATTTTGTTTTTATTCATCGGCACGTTGGGCACCCTGTCCAAATCACGGCACTACAGCTATCGTACCCCGGAATGCCAAATGTACGGGTTCCAATACTACCAAAGCATTAGCTGATCAATGTCCACGCGCTCAGTGTGAACTCGCGCGCCTCCAAGCCAGCTTCAGCGCACTTAGCAATAATGGCTACTCAACTCCTGCTTTACCTTGTACCGGTCTCCCCTAGCAAGCAGATGCAGATATACCTGATGAGTGAGTGTGATTTATACGGATGGCTTTATTAATACCTTTACTCTGGTATCAAATAATTTCTTTCCTTTTTAGGATTTTATCCCCAAAAGCGATCGCCCTTTTTTTCCTAAAGTGCGATCGCCCTTTCATTAACTACCGATACTCAACTACCGATGCGATCGCTATTGCAATATCATCCCTAGTAATAAAAGTCTAGGCACTTAACACCTCAAATGTTGTTAGTAAACGCGGGGAAGTTTTAGGTAAAGGGAATTCTTCTAAATAGAGTTCTGTTGCTTCTTTCAGATTGGCGATCGCTTCTTCAATGGTTTCACCCTGGCTGGCAGTTCCCACTTCAGGACATTCTGCCACATAAACATCTTCTTCCCAATAAACGATTGCTGTAAAGATACGAGGCATATTTTTTGCAATACCTACTTAGTTCTCACTCTAATCCTTATTTTAGCACATCGGGCGATCGCCCTGACTAATTTCTGACCTCTTGATATAAACCATCTGAGGGTACAGGTTTTGCTATCTCAGGCATATTACTCTCCTTAATAGCCTTCATCAAATCTTCCCGTAGCGCTTCTAAAAAATAGCAATCATTGCCCATATCCGATACTTCATCATCATCTAACTCTTCATCTTTCAAGCGTTTTTGGTATGCCTCGATCCGAAACTCCAGAGCTTCAATAATAAATTGTACATCCTTAAAAGATAGAATCATCACAACTCCATACAATTTGTTAGCTGGCTGGTTACGATCGCCCTTATCCTCATCGCAAACCATTAACTTCCTACTTCACTGTTGCTCGTCGTTGTCACTTTTTGGTTGCGATCGATTGTCACTGGGAATTCTGCCCTCAGATTTAGCTCGATCTAATGCTTCTTGAATTAATGACAGCACCATATTGGAGACTGGCCGATAATGCGATTTCGCTAACCGCTCTAGGTCTGCTTTAACCTCTTCTGGAAGATATACAACTATTCTGGGGAGTTTTGCTGGCAAGGCTGTTATCTGTGCTTTTACCGCCCTATTGTACCTTTTTTTGACCTCTAAAGTATCAATCTTACCATCAAGGGTTGACTTGGAGTGCATACCGTGATACTTTAGAGTTGACAAAAAACAAACCCCCACCGCTCAGACTTGCAATCGTTCGGTAGGGGCTTGAACTCCCATATTCAGGAGGAATCTCTATGATATCACCGCCCAAGTCAGTTCCAGAACTGCTCCGCAAAGAAACTCCCGACGCACCCATTGGCAAACAACCCATCCGGTTGCTGATTTGCGGGATTCCCAAAGGTGTAGACAGCATCGTCAATCTGCTGCACGTCTTAGGCTTTGCCGAAGTTGGGGAATGGAGCCCGCCTTTACCATCGCCGATCGCAGGTGAGATAATTCGGATCTTAACCCGTTACTCGAAAGAATAATCTTTGAGGTCGATCGCCCTTTCTTTAGCCATATCATGAAGTGCGATCGACCTTTCTTGTACATCTGTAGGGACACGGCACTGCCGTGTCCGGATTTCGGAAGGACACGGCAGTGCCGTTTCCCTACCAATATCTGTTATTTTACGCCATATTTGTAGGAACACGATGGAGGACACGGCAGTGCCGTTTCCCTACGAATATCTGTTATTTTACGCCATATTTGTAGGGACACGATGGAGGACACGGCAGTGCCATTTCCCTACGAATATCTGTTATTTTACGCCATATCTGTAGGGACACGGCACTGCCGTCTCCGGATTATCCTCCCCACGTTCTGCACCCAAAAAACCTAATAATTGTGCTGCGGAGCATCCCCATTAGCAGCATCATCAACCAGAGGATGAATTAAAGTCGATCGCAAACCTTCTCGAACTTCCGAACTCAAATACTTATTCTGCAAAACCTGCCATTTCTGCCAAGCCCCGTAGCGTTTTTCTGCCAACAAACCAGCCAGTTTCGGCAACTCTTTTGGCAAATCGCCATCGACAAAATCCGTCAAAAACTCCCCTAAAACTTCACTGTCTTGAATATCGCCCAAACATTCCTGAACAGCTTTCACATCTTCGACATAAGCTTCATAACTCTCGCCGTAAAAATCGCCAAACAGATTCATCAAATAGCGAACCCGCTTAGCTTGCTTCCGCAAATCGTGCAGAATTGTTCCCTCCGCTGCTAGCTTTTCTTCCACAGCCTCAGCAGTCAACTCAGCAACTTTAACTTTGCCGTCATATTCTGTGCCCAGCAGCCAAGCCGGATGCAGGAAAAATTCGCTGACTTGAGGTAACAGCAAATCTGGCAAAACCTCAGCAATTGGCAACTGTTCGATCGCCCGAAACTGCGGTTTTGAGAGCCAATTCTCGATCAACTGTTTCAGCGACTGGTAACTTTTATGTTCCAAAACAGCCCTCACCCGTTTCAAAGCCCGACGGCGCTGTTTGAGCAAACTCAACAAAGCGTCATCCAAAACTTCCTGTTCGTGGGCCGGCAAATTCGGGTAATAGCGGTTTTGGAGACTTTCGAGCATCACATCCAAATCCCTGAGGGTTCCCAGAATCCGCCCCACTTTACCAATTTTGCGTTCAGAAGCTGCTTTTGGCAAGTCTAGAACTCGAGCAAAACCCGTTACAGCCGATCGCAAACGCCGCATTCCCACTCGCATTTGGTGAAGTTCTTCGGCGTCTTTGTCTTTGAGAACTTCATCCTCGTGCTCTACTGTTTTGCGGAAATATTTCTCGATCGCACCAGAGGCTGCGTCTCCGAGAGTTTTAACTTGAGTCTTCACTTTTGCTGATGTTTTTACGTTCATGGTTGATGTAGAGTCCAATGAAAGTGATCGACTTTAATTTTGATTTCAAAGCTTTTCTAATAAGGTGTTACATCCTAGCACACACTTTTCTTCATGAACCACAGCCACAATAAATCTTAATATAAAGTGCTTGACAATTTATCCAAAGTCAGCATTGAGTAATTAATTGGCGATCGCGCGCTAATTTAATTGACGCGGTTTCTGAGTGTATTTCTGGTGTCTTGTCGCAAATTTTGCTGAGAAACCGGGTTTCTTGTCCCCATACGGAGGCCCTGTTACTTGCGACCTCAGAAACCCGGTTTCTTCAGATATTTCTCGTTTTTAGTCGCAAATTTTGCTGAGAAACCGGGTTTCTTGTCCCCATGCGTCGGTACTATTAATGTCCTGTGCTTGACAATTTATACAAAATTAGCAATCTTCAATCTTCAATCTCAAAAATCTTCAATCTAAAATCTCAAATCTCAAATCTCAAATATAATTTCCCTCCCCCACCCTTGAGCCAATAAATCCGATTTCTGGCGCGCTTTCCCAAATAGGTTAAGATCGCTGCAAACCGAGATTTATTCGCCAAAGAGAGAGAGAGGGTGCGATCGGGAAGACAAGTTTTAAAATTCAATCAAGTCCGCCCAGCTTGTCCGACTTCAAAGAGGCAGTTTAGCCTTTCCAGTCTTTCTCAGATTGTTCGAGCACGTAGGTTGCTACATCCTCGATTTGTTCGGGCTTCAAGCGGCCGGCGAAAGCAGGCATAGCATTTTTGCCCTTAGTTACCTGAGTCGTAATAGCTTCGATAGAATTCATGCCATACTTCTCAAGAGCGCCCTTTTTCAAGGTTTTCATTGCCATAACGACGTTGCCGCCACCGATGTGACAAGCAGAACAGTTGTTGCTAAAGATTTTAGATCCTTTAACAGCATCTCCAGCCAAAGCAGGGCGGCCGAAGCCGACAGTCAAAATTGCGAACGCTAACAGGGCGATCGATAAGAGTCTTTTCAACGCAGTTCTCCTCTAATGGACACACAAAGGGTGATTCTTTAGATATTTTACCTGTTAAAACAGGCGCGATCGCGACTACGCGATTGCCTTCTCCCGAGTAATTTACCACTTTTTGGCAGTGGCAGTTCAACTCTCAAAATTATCCACGCCCCAGCCCGGAGCTTTCTGAGCAGCCCGGATCACAAAAGCAGCCAAATTTTCAATCTCAGCCTGCGGCATCCAGCTTTCGGGCACTTGGCGGCACCAAAAAGTTTCCTCACTACCGTCATAAGTCATCGGCTCTCTCAGATACGACACCAAACCATTGATGTTGCTGCGGGGAGGCGTTGCCCCCTGGAGATCGGCCAAAGACAGAGATATCATCGGATCGGGCAAAGTTGCTCCTCCGACGTGGCAATTCAGGCAATTTTTCTCGAACAACACCTTGCCGACAGACAAATCCTGAGCTGAAAACAACCGAGTGTGTCCCTCAGCGTCCAATTCGAGTGCTACAGGTTCCCTGGCTTGTAAATATCTATTCACGTAAGAATCGCCAGCAGCCAAAACAGGTTGAGGAGCCAGCAGCACGAGCGGCAAAATAATTAACATCCCCAACAGAAAGCAGAGAAAAACACCACGATGCAGCATAAGGGCGTAGAAAAGTCAATAATTCACTAACATTTGCTCACACAATCAAATTTTCTTGTTGCACTCTGGCTTTCGTCGGCATCAACCAGTCCACAAGCTTAATTGACAACTCCCCTGCTATCGAGGCGAGGGGATTCTTGGATCGTCGGGAGTCCAATGACTTTACCCTCACCAAAATTCATTGCGATGTGCCCCACCGCTGTATATCCGCGTTGCAAAATCATTTGAGCGGCTGCGACATCTCGATTTGTTTCATAGCCACACTCAGGACATTTATGCACTCGTTGGGACAATTCTTTTTTGCCTGTATGCGTTTGGCATCTTGGGCAAGTCTGGCTAGTCCTATGCGCGTCCACTTTGGCAAAGTATGCCAAACGCTTAAAACAAACGTGACTCAAAATATTCAGGAACTGACCAAACCCGGCATCAAGCGTGTGCTTGCAGAGCATCCCTGCTGACATAGCTTTGAGATTCAAGTCTTCAGCAAAAACGGTCTGAGCTCTGTTGCACAAATGATGAGCAGTCTTAAAGTGAAAGTCCTTGCGACTATTCTTGATGTATTCGTGGTGCTTGGCAATCTGATGTTGTAGTTGACGAAATTTTCTAGAACCTTTTTTCTGGCGCGACCGTTGACGTTGCAGCAATTTCAGCTTGCGTTGTCCATCCACAAAGAATCGAGGTCTATCAATCAACTCTCCATCCGAGGTTGCCAAAAAGTGTTCTAACCCTAAATCAATTCCCAGCCCATGCCCTGATGGTGACGGCTGAGGGACTTCAGCATCGCACTGCAACGTAAGCATGGCATAGTAGCCAGATGCCCGCTTGACAACACGAATTTGCTTCACCTCAAAACCTTCAGGAATGGGTCGAGACAGGCGCATCTGAACCAAGCCAATCTTAGGCAGATTTATCCAGTCTGCACCATCAAACCGTTTGACGGACTCTAGGTTTAACTGCGGAAACACTACGGAGCGCATCCGCTTTTTGAATCTAGGGAAACCGTACCCGCGCTCCCACATTGACACAAACGCAGCTTCAAGTTGGCGCAAGGCTTGCTGTAATACGTGAGTGTGCGGCAATTTCAGCTCGGGGATTGATTTCTTTGCCAATGCCAATGTTTTGCACTGCCGCGCAAAGGTTGGGCGTGGTGCATCAGCAGGCATAACGTATTCCTGCCTAATGCTGCATGAGTTCAGATCGCACTTACGAGAATTGACCCAATCCTTTCGTTCCCGCAATGCAAAGTTGTAGACCTGGCGGCAAATGTTCAGCCACTGGTCGAAAGTTTCGCATTGCGCGTCGGTGGGAATGAGTTTGTACTCGTAGGTTAGATTCAGCATACAACCATTATACAGCCAGCCTGAATAAACGGTGTAGAGTTTATTCAAAATTCTCGATGAAGATATCCGAACTAAAAGTCGCCCGCTTAAGGGCGAGGCTTGTATCCCATTTTTTCGGTCAGCGGGTGCGACTGGGGAGAATCAATCAACCAGAGGTAAATTTGAGATTTCAGATTTTCGATAGAAAAACGACGAGCCAGCAATCCTTGCCAAATCCCAGCCCCTCTCAATCCAAAATCCAAAATCTCAAATTTCAAATTGATTAACGAGCGCCTTTGCCACCAGCCCACTGGCGGGAGATAATTTTCGGCTGCAACAGAATGTGACCGGCAATCGCGTACAAATCTTCATCCGAGAGATTTCTCATCTCAGCGAAAATATCCGCACTCTTCATGCTCGGATGCAGTTCCGAAATTTCTTGAAACCCGTCATAAGTCGTGGGATTTTTCATATAGTCCACCAGCGACTCAATATTATTGCGGGGTGGGTTGGCCAAAGCCAGAGTTTCCGGACTCAAATTGAGGTTTGGGTCAGTTTTTGTCATGCCTGCAGCGTGACATTGAGCGCAAGTATTTTGGAACAGGCGTTTGCCTTGCTGGACTTGTTTGAGGCTCAGCACTACCGGAGCGCCTTTGTCATTCAAAGTCACAGTGCGAAGTTCAGGACTCAGTTCGACAGCCATCGCGCTGCTGACAAATAACTGAAATGTCAAGAATACAGCGGTCAGAGCAATGAAATATCTTTTAAGCATGGTTCTCCTTAAAAAAATCCGGCAAATTATTGAACGCTAAGAGAGTATAGCTGGCAAACAGATTTCTGTTCAAAATTCCAGAATGCTGCGACAACTGGCGAAAGTTTGTGCAGCCATACCTTTAAAGGTAGAGGAATTTTGCGATCGATCTAATCTGCAATTCGTTTTGAGTCGCGCCTTTTTTCGAGAGCGGACATAATTGCCTTAACATCTTCCAAAGCCAAACGGGTTTGAGGGTGTTTGTAGGCAATTTCCAGCTCATCACACAAGCGGAGCACGTCTTCAACAGGGACGTTGAAGTCTTCTGCTATTTCTGCGATGGACAGGTCTGCAAAACCCATAATTTTCAGGTCGCTGACGGGTCAGAATTGAGTTGACGGCTATTGAATGAAAGGTGGACAATTTAACAAAGCGCTGTTAGCTGTCATCTGTTAGTTTGTTCTGAGATTTTGTGCGATCGCCAGCTAACTAACCACTAACTAACACTAAGCATTTTTGCTCATCCAAACTTCACACTCCATCAACTTCCAACCAATATCATCCCATTGCCGCGTCTTTATTATCAATAGGACTTGGGCGCGCAGGGCAAAAAACCCCGTATCTGCGTGCATTTCTCGCTACCAAAGTTCATGTTTTTCGTAGAAACCATGGTTTTTGGGGAATTCCTCTGAGGTTTTCGTCTTTGGCGGACTCACCAACAGACGATCGGGCGATTTGAGATTTGAGATTTGAGATTTACTCCACAGGTGTCTTATGGGGCTTGAACTTTGGTCTAAAATTTTGATCGGTTCGCGACAGGAGTCATCCGGCGCAGCAGCTTAGGGAGAAAGCTTGAAAGCGTGAGTCGGTGCCGCCACAGCGTGGTGGCTGTCGCTAGCATCGTGGACGGGGAATTCCGAGTCTGCCAAGAACGGCTGGGGCTGGTGGAGGCTGATGAGCCCAGCCAGAGTTTTCTTTAATTGAGTTCGGGGTACGATCAAGTCTACAAAACCGTGGGCGAAAGAGTATTCGGAAGTTTGATAATTTTCCGGCAGCTTTTCGCGCAGAGTTTGCTCGATTACCCGGCCGCCCGTAAAGGCTACAGTAGCTTTTGGCTCTGCAATTATAATGTCTCCCAACATGGCAAAACTAGCGGTGACGCCGCCGGTGGTCGGGTGGGTCAAAATTGGGATGTAAAGCAGTCTCGCTTCCCGGTGGCGTTCCAGAGCCCCGGAAATCTTAGCCATTTGCATCAGGCTGAGCATTCCTTCCTGCATTCTCGCGCCGCCGGAAGCGCAGACAATGAGTACGGGTAAGCGTTCCCGCGTGGCGTGTTCGATCAGGCGGGTCAGTTTTTCTCCGACAACTGAGCCCATGCTGCCGCCGATGAACTGAAATTCCATGACTCCGAGGGCGACGGGCAAATTTTCGAGTTGGCCGGTACCTGTTTCTACGGCGTCTAGGTGCCCTGTTTTTTCTTGAAATTCTCGCAGTCGATCGCTATATTTTTTGCGATCTCGAAATTTCAGCGGATCGGTGGCGTGGAGACCTCCGTTAATGGGCATCCAGGTATTGGGGTCGATCAACTGCTCGATGCGATCGTCGCTGTAAACTCTGATATGATGCCCGCATTCCAAGCAAACCATTTGATTTGCTCGCAGGTCTTTGGTATAACTCAGGGCATCGCAAGCTGTGCATTTATTCCAAAGTCCGTCGGCAATTTCTCGTTCCGGGCGTTCTTGGGAGTTCGGTACTGATTTTCGTCGATTTGCAAACCAATCAAATAGAGACATTAAAACTTGGGAATTGGTAATTGGTAGTTGGTAATTGGGAATTGGTAATTGGTAATTGTTAGTTGTCAATTGCCCGTTGTCATATCAAATCCGCACTACATGGGAATTATACTCTCTTTGCGCCCGATCGCGCCCAACGAGGGAACATCTGTGCGCCAGCTTTTGTATGAGTGTTCGCTGTGAGAGATCGCCAAATATATATAAGCTTTGCTGGGCGTCCCGCTTTTTACAGTCTCGTGAGATTCTCCCGGGAACTACGAACGTCTCGCTCGACTCTGCGGGACGCTCGCACTGCACTCCGAACACGATCGTTCCTATGTCAAGGGAAACCATATCACTTATCTACTAATGACTAATGATCAGGTTCGATCGCGGGGACAGCACTCCTAATGACTAATGACTACTGACTGTTGACTAATGACTGTTGACTATTGACTAATAACTAATCACTCTTGTTCTGGCTCATCTTCAACTGGACTGATGAGCAGCGATGCAGTTTGCTGGTGTTCTGGAAGAACTTGCAGCGCTGTAGCACTTCCAGCCCCAAAATAAGATGCTATGCCCAAGTCTACAATCCGAGCCGGTATTTGATGAGCAGCCAGGAGCTGCTGCATTAATTCCGCTTCCCAACGAAAGCTAGTGGTTTTAAGTGTAATCCAAGACACGGGCAATTTTACCAATTATTATGAACCGATATTTATGTTCGATCGCGCTTTTTACCCGCAGATCGCAAACCCTAATTCGGGAAAAACAACTGCAAGTAAATAGATAAGATAGGTTCGCCCCAGAGAGCCGTAATGGCTGCACCGAGAGCCAGAAACGGGCCGAAGGGCATGGGTTGACGCCGATCGAGCAATCGAAGGGCGATCGCAGAGCCACCAGCAAAAGCCCCGACTAAACAGGCGATAAATCCCGCTAGCAGCAAGAGTTTCCAGCCCAGCCAAGCTCCCATCAAGGCGGCCAATTTGGTATCTCCGGCGCCCATAGCAGTCTGCCCGAAGCCGATCGAACCTGCAAGTCCGATCGCGTCAAACAGCCACAACCCCACAACTGCTCCCAGGATTCCGTCTAGTACCAGATAGTGCACGGAGTCGATCGGGGTAAATGTCGGCCAGCAACCTTTGGCGATTTGGAAAACCAATCCCAGCACCAAGCCCGATCGAGTTAAAGAATTAGGCAAAGTCATTGTATCGCAATCAATCAAAGACAAAGCCAACAGCCAGCTAAAAAAAGCCCAAAACCCCACAGTTTGCACGCTCACCCCAAACCGCCAGAAGATTAACAAAAACAGCAAACCCGTAGCTGCTTCCACCAGCGGATAGCGGGCAGAAATCCGACTGCGGCAGTGATTGCAGCGTCCCCGCAGCCACAGCCAACCGAGCACGGGTATATTTTCGTAAGTTCTGAGTTGATTTAAACATTTGGGACAGCGAGAGGGAGGGTGTATCACCGACAATCCCGCAGGCAAGCGATAGATTACCACATTTAGGAAGCTGCCGATCGCCGAGCCGATAACAAAGACGATCGCGGTGACAAGGGAATTAAAGATTATTTCCATTAAGTTGTCTGTTGTCTGTTGACTGTTGACTGTTGACTGTTAACTGTTGACTGTCGTAATTTATTAGCTATTAGTTGTTAGATTGTGTTCTGTTAATTACTAATCATTTTTGTAGCGCTCAATCCAAATTTTCTGATTGGGATGCGGACTAAAGTCCTCACTACGAACCTTGTTTTTTATTGTGCGATGTGTTTGAATTTTAAGCTGTTACAAATGCCCAATGCCCAATGCCCAATTCCCAACTATCAACTATCAACTATCAACTGCCAACTGTCAACTATCAACTGCCAACTGTCAAGCGGTCAACTGTCAACTGCCAATTAATACATTTGAGATTCAATTTCGTCAAAAGTAACAAAACGTTCACCGGGCAATAAAACGGGTTGCGAAGCAAAAATTAGCTGGCCTCGATCGCTTCCTTGACAGACAACTACACCAGCCGGACGCTGCATCTGCTCGGAATGCACTTTCAGATACATACTATATGCGGATCGAGCAGCTCGGATCAAATCGGGAGCTAGCAAGCTGTGACTTTCGGAAATTTCTCTCCTAGGTTGTGAGTTAGGCTGGTATCTGGTCACTGGAAACTTATGATAAAGGTATAAGTCTAGCTATTGGTATTGCCTCTAGTTCGATCGAACTGACCTTATTTTTTAAAGAATAGACTAGGTGGAAATTAATAGATTAACCTACAATCCTCCCTTAGCTGCGATCGAACTGCGACTGCGAGCGCTCCTTTCCGCCGAACTTTACGCTGCGGCGTGGGTAGATCCGTCCCCCGCGACGCTAATGGGGGTTTTTGAACACCTGCGGACTCTCCGCTACATCCTTCACGACTACGTGCCCAGGCCAGTGTCAGAATCTCCGCCCCAGCCGGGAGAGGTGCGCTACCAGTGGCAAACAGGCACTTTGCTGTTCACGGATTTGGCAGGGTTTACGTCGCTGTTGGAAGCGAACGCGGCCCAGGGGCGCAAGGGCGCTGAAACGCTGCTGGGCGTGATTAACGACTATTTTGCCTCGATGATTGAAATTGTCAGCAAATCGGGCGGGGATTTGCTGGAGTTTACCGGAGATGCGATGCTGGTGCAGTTTCTGGGAGGGATTGACCGAGAGGAGGATACAGCTAGGGCGGTGCGGGCGGGTTTGCGGATGCAGCGGGCGATGGCTAAATTTGCCAATATTGAAACGGCGCGGGGTGTTTTGTCTTTGAGGATGCGGGTGGGTATCCACTGCGGCCGCTACGTTAGTGCTGATATCGGTACGCCGCTGCGGATGGCCCACGTACTGCTGGGGCATTCAGTCCAGCAAGCCAAGCAAGCTGAGGGTTCTGGGACTGTGGGGCGGGTGTGTTTGACTGAAACTGCTAGTTCGTCTTTGGGAGAGCAATTTCGTTTTGAACCGGGGAAACCTGGTTATTTGTTGGTGGCGGATGATTTCACGGACGATCGACTCGGAGAGTACGATATTACTTTGACTGGGCGGCGGATGCCAAGTTCGGTATTGCTCGATCGCAGCGTTTCGGGTTTGGTAAGCGAAATCGGGGAAGCTGTGAAGCGGCTTGAACCCCTTGCTAGTTATATTCCCAAAGCGATCCTGAGACTGCTGGTTGAAAATGCTGACAGACGGAAAATCCCGCCGGATTTTCCCGAACCGACGGTGATGTTTGTCAATTTAATTGGTTTGCCGGAGTCTGTGGACAAAGCTTCGCCGGAGGAAGAAGTTCGTCTGGTAGTAAGTTGTTCCCGGGTGTTTGCGTCGATCGATGCTGTAGTGTCAGCTAAAGGGGGCGTGTTGCAAAAAGTAACGGCGCACTTGGACGGTTCCGATATGCTGATTTATTTTGGCGTCCCCGACGCTCACAGGGATGACGCCAGCCGCGCGGCATGGGCGGCGATTGCGATCCGAGATTTGATTGCAGGTTTGCGAACAGTAATTATCGGCGGTGCAGAGGTGAAAGTAACCTGTCAAATTGGGCTGTCTCGGGGGCCGGTGTTTGCTGCTGAGGTTGGGGAACCCCGAGGTCGCAGGGAGTTTAACATCCTTGGAGATACGGTGAATACGGCTGCTAGGTTGATGAGCAAGGCGGGGGAAAATCAAATTTTGATTGGTGAAAGGGTGTTTGAGTCGATCGGGCTAAACTTCGATTGTGAGGCTTTGGGAGCTGTGTCTCTGAAGGGGAAATCTGGTCTGACTCCTGTTTTTACTTTGCACGGTTCCAAGCTGGAGAGGGGAAAAGGGGGCGTTTAAATAACTTTGCTGAGTAAAAGTTGTGCCGCCCTTTATGCTGATTCTAGATGACTAACTGGAATTTGTTCGGTTCTTTCAGGCAATCTCGCGACCGTTGCGACAGCATGAACCGCATGAAGAATATCGGCTGAATAGTATCGATTGCCACAGTTATCACAAACACCGATAGTCACATTTTCAAGAATTACAAATCCATTTTTATGTTTGAATGCCTCGCGCTTGACAGTGCGGGGTTGAACAGTTCCTTCGCAATACTCACATCGGTATCGATACATAGGATTAGGCCTCAAGTTCAGTGACTTCATAAACCGTGATGATTAGATAACGTCCGTTACTAGCGAAACGTCCAACCACTCCAACAGGTGTTTGTCTATCCAGTGCAGTCCCCACTACTACATATTTTGTACCTCTGGGGTCGCCTTTTTCAACCCGGATAATCTGACCGTTGAGAATCGCCTCTTCCACATCCAAGATGGTCAGCAAATCCTCAGCCATTTCTTCCATTGCGTGGGCTGACATATCGTACTGGCGGAGGCGAAATTTTTATCTGATACGGTTAATATCGTTGGGAGGCACTGGCTGATTAATGTTATATCTAGGCAATGATACCAAACCATACCATTTTATACCATGTCTCAAAAAAATTTCTACAAAATAAGTGTTGGGTTTGTTTATACGAACGAGAGTTTGTTAGGCGCGGATCTATAAGATTGTCGATATTTATTTGGGGGTTTTTCATGGCGACGCAGCCTACGACTACTTAATCACTCGCACAGACTAAACTCCGATCGATATTTCACCGTTCCGCTACAATCTTGGCAAGCTCCACTTTCTAACTCCAACACCATAAAAGCTTCATCGGGTGCATCATATTCGCATCCCAAGCTCTTGCTACTAGCAGGAACGAACCCGAAACGCGAATATAAATCTGGATAGCCCAGCACAACCACTGCCTGAAAACCCGATCGCGCGCACTCTTTTAAACCTTCGCGGATCAGTAGCGATCCTACACCTTGCCGCTGATAGTTGGGTAGAACTGCGACTGGCCCCAACCCGAGAATCGACAAATTGCTAGAACATTTTCCCTCGACGACAACCGGACTGAAGAAAATATGTCCGACAACTCGATCGCATTCTACGGCAACGAAGGAAAATGTAGATGCAATTCCCCGCAATCGATCGACTAAATTTGCCTCATTTTCTCGCCCGAATGCCAGAATATTGACATTGCGAACAGCTTCTACATCTTCGGGCTTTTCGGTACGGATATCCATAGCTTAGATTGATTAAAGTCGCTACATCCTGTGTCGATCGCAAATTCTATTCTAACGTCTGGTCAATCGGACAGATGAAATGGTACAGAAACCGTCAGTCTGAACCGATAGGTTGCAGGAAATGGCTGCTATATTTTTGAGCTGTTCTCAAAAGGTAGCTGGCATTTGTCGTGTTTCTGCTTTCACTCGACAGTGGGAAAACTCTCTGATAGATGCCACAACTTGCCAGGATGTCAGTGCTTTTAGCAGGAGAGTCACTTTGAGGTTGGTGAATGGATCGGACTGCGGTAAGTCTACGTCGATCGTGTTAATTTTTGAAAGACTAATCGTGAGCTTTACGTTTATTGTAGCGCATAGGGCGAGATCCCTTTTTTTGCTGGGGCGAGATCCCTACGGGATAGCTACGCTTCACGCCCTCTGTGCAATCAGCGCCCTTTGAAATGGTGGAAATGAATCAGATTGTCGGTGGAAACAGAGGTTGGGGTGACACGAGTGTTAACCGAATATGGAAGATGGGCGATCGCGATAAATGTCAGTCACCAGATTCATCAGCAGAATTTTAAAATAGTTAATTAGACCGTGACAGACTTAGCAATTTTGGCAAGCAATCGCAACGCTTCATTTACAGAAGCAGAGTCTCGAAATATCTCTGCTACATCTGGGTCGAGAATCACCACATTACTTGATTTCGTATAAGCTTGATAGTATTTGCCACGAACACCGCCTGAAAAATCATATTCAGGTTTCATATCGTCATTGACTGTTTCTTCAGATTCCTGACTCATAGTTTCTTCTCTCCTGTCGGGTGGCTAAACGGGCGCTGATTAAACGCACCTAATTTGGCTATTCAGGATATTGGTACAGCTAGGCCGCTCTCAGGTAAGCTAGAATTGCTCAGAATAATATCGTCTACCTGTCTAATCAGTTTCCAATCAATTACTGCAACCCAAAGACTTTCCTCTTCAGAATATTGAACCGCGCCGTCTACTTCTAATTCTTCGCTATAGAGTGTGAGCAATTTACCATTTTGCAACTTAATATTTTG
This sequence comes from Microcoleus sp. Aus8_D2, assembly GCF_036702665.1. Lineage (NCBI taxonomy): Bacteria > Bacillati > Cyanobacteriota > Cyanophyceae > Oscillatoriales > Microcoleaceae > Microcoleus > Microcoleus sp. Aus8_D2. The sequence continues at coordinate 100,776 of NZ_JAUBUN010000001.1, read as the reverse complement.
GCGGCTCAAATCTTCGATCGTCCCAACACAATTCAGACGAAGGCGACCTTGTTCATCTGCATTATGAAAGTCGGAAAAAATTTTAGGGTGACTCATAATTATATTCTCATCAAGATGGTTGCTGTGCTGGATTGGGAATTGTTGGTGTCAGCAGAAGGCTTGCTTGCTCTGCTGTTAATCCAGTTAGAGTTGCATGATTTGAACTTCTGCCACAAGTACGGATGACATCTCCATCTTCAAATCGAACCTCACCTACTGTGGTCACACCAACTTGTCCGTGCGGGATTGTTGCTGCTAACTCTGCTACAGACAATCCTACTGCACATTCTACAGAAATTCCCGTGATACCGCTAGGGTGGGTTCCTGTGGCACGTTGAATATCTTCTGGGCGATTACGGCCGCCACGAACTACGAAGGCTTCGTTGGGAATTTTTTCCACAAATGCAGGCTGTTTGATTGAGGTACGCGCTAGATTCTATCAGAAATCTTGGCTATTATTCTGGGATTTTTTATATTAGCCTTTTCGGTGAAGGTAACAATAATCTGGACTGTTTTTAGGTCGTAGTCTAACACCCTTTATTCTCCCTGGGAAACTCGATCGCTCAATCTCGATTAAATCCTTATTCTACTCTTGGCGATCGAAAACAGTCCGAAGTGTTAAAAAGTGCGATCGGCCTTTCTTTCGGTGGGGCGATCGCCCTTGGCTAGAAAAAAATAATCAGGGCGATTGCCATTGTTTGAAAAGAATTAGAAGTGCGATCGCTCTTGTTTGAAAAAATTAGAAGGACGATCGCTTTTGTGGGAAAAAAGAAGAAGTGCGATCGCACTTGTGGAAAAAAATTAGAAAGGCGATCCCTCTTTTTTTGCTGGGGCGATCGCTGCCCATGCAATCATCGCACTATTTTGTATTTGTAATAAGTGCGATCGCATTGACATGGTGGAAATGGATCAGAGGGAAAGCCCTATCTAATTTTTATCGTTAGCCTTAGAAAGTGTTATCTTTCAATAACCACAGTTCTAGTAATCAAATCATGAAGTGCCTGACTCTTATCGGTGAAAGGAACTGGAAGAAAGTCAACCAAAACTAATGTCGTGAATAATACAAAACAGAAATACCTTCCGGTTGCCCTGCCAAAAGAGATTTTATTTTCATTTAGGTCACATATAATAAGTCCAAAGGCTCTTTTACCGAGCGTCGCCTGTCTAGGAGAACTATGATTTATCGAGTGGTAAGGCCAACCCACAATAATAAATATCAACCAAAATAGTTGATCGCTAGCTGCTGGAGAAGTAGTCGTAATGTCTCTAAATAGTGCTGGAAATACCGCTGGCAAAAATCCGGATACTAACCCATAAATGATTGAGGTTAAGACCAACCAGATAATCAAGTCAAGGAGAAAAGCCAAAAATCGCTTTCCAATGTTCGCGTGTTGCATTTCTAAAATCCTTAAAATCCTTAAATTTACTATTTGATACTTCTCCTATGGTTCTTAGAAATCAGCAGAAAATTTTTAATAAAAAATGTTCAATCTTGCCGATAATTTTACCCTGCTTTCACTTCCGTTAGTCTAATTTTGTACAAAAATGTACTAAAATATCTTAAAAAGCGGGTAACAGTGAGCTATAATACACAAAATGCTCGCATCTACCTGAAAAGATGAACATAAAAGAAGCGTTAAACCTCGCCGATCGCATATTCTTCGATAAAACCGGTCAGCACCTTGACGATTTACAAGAAGCGGTACTACGGGGAACTCTACAACATGAGACATATAAGCAAATAGCCAAAGATTTTGACTGTTCTGAAAGTCGTATTAGGAACGCAGCTTCGCAATTATGGCAAATCCTCTCAGAAGGATTAGGGGAAGAAGTAAGTAAAACAAATTTACGATCGGCAATGCAGAGGTGGCAAGTTTCAAATGTCTCTAATTTTGCAAAAGACGTTGTAGGGATTGGTATCTTTAACACCTGTGGAGAAGCAAAACACCCGCCAAACATACCAAACTCACACCCACCAAATCAAGAAACCTCGCATCAAGATTTAAGCGAGATGCCGGAATTGGGTAATTTCTTCGATCGCACCCCCGAACTCCAAACCCTCACCAACTGGATTCTACAACAAAACAGCAGCCTCATAGCCCTCACCGGCGGACTCGGCATCGGCAAAACAACCTTAGCAGTGCAACTCGTCCAACAAATAAAAGACGAGTTTGAATACGTCATTTGGTGCAATCTCGACACATCCCCCACCCTCCCTGAATTTGAAGCCCACTTAATCCAGTTTTTCTCGCAGCCGGAAAAGCAAGATTCACCCACAACCAACCCGAAAGCATTACCCCTAATTAAATATTTACAAAAACATCGCTGTTTAGTAATTTTAGATGACATTCACAATTTGTTCAGCAGCGGCGAATTAGCAGGAAAATATCAACCAGGATACGAAGAATATCGCTCTTTATTCAAAAAAATAGAAAAAATATCCCATCAAAGTTGCTTCCTGCTAATCGGTTGGGAACAACCCAGAGAAGTTACTCAAGTTAAAAGCCAAAATACACAGATTAATACCTTACAACTCAAAGGCTTAGACATCGCAGCCGGACGGGAAATACTCAGAGATTATGGATTAGCAGACATCGAAAACTACTCAGCACTGATTCAGCGCTACCAAGGCAATCCCCTCTGGTTAAAAAGCGTCGCCACTCTGATGCAAGAGTTGGGCGGATGCGTGACAGAGTTATTACCAGATGATACCATATTGTTGCCGGAAGATTTGAAAGATGTTTTACAGCAGCAGTGCGATCGCCTATCCGAACTAGAAAAACAAGTCCTCTCCTTGTTAGCGAAAGCAAGCGATACAATTAACCTCACCCAATTGCTAGAAAATAGCCGAATTCCCGCATCAGATTTGGTAAATGCGCTGCAATCTTTATCGCGGCGCTGCTTGATTGAACAACAAGCAAATTTTTACACGATTTCACCTGTGCTGAGGCAATATGCGATCGCAGCAATGTAATTTAGCTACATAACTTGTAGGTGCGGATACATCAAAAATCACTAAATAAAGATCGACAATCTCATAGATCCGCACCTTACTATTACTAATTCATAAAAAACATCCCAAAATCCTGTAGGGGCGGGTTCGCCAACCATTCATGGTAAAAATGAACAATATTATAAACCCGCCCCCGCCCACCAACAATAAAAATGTACGATGAATTTATTGGTAAAATGTTGATGTAAACAATGGCGGAGGAGGGCGGGTTTATGAGATTGTTTGTGGGTTTCATAGATGGTTGGTGAACCCGCCCCTACAAATTTGGTTGATTATAAAAATACAACGTGTCCTAACACGGGCGGTTGCTATATTAAAGGCTTCGATGCAGTATTTTCGTAAAAAAACCGGTTTCTGCGTAAGTCCTGTAAGAGATATATATTCGATAGAATAATCAGTAGTCGCAATTCCATTGTTTGCCATGACGCTGAAAGAATTAGAGCCTCAACTGCTGGCACTCTCAGACGACGAAAAAGCTCAAGTTGTTCAACTCCTATCTCAGGGGAAAATCACCCTGGGGCGCGGTATTGAAAAAACGCCTGATGTTTGTGGTGGGAGTGCCTGCATTGCGGGAACTCGCATCACCGTTTGGGGACTTGTAGAAGCTCGTCGCATTGGGTATAGCGAAGCCGATTTACTCACAAGTTATCTATCCCTCTCTGCTACTGATATTGCTAACGCTTGGGCATACGCCGAAGCTTTTCCCGACGAAATTGAAACAGAAATCCGGGAAAACGACGAAGTAATGGACGAGGAACTCTAACGTATGGCACGCCTCTATGCCGATGAGCAATACCCCTATCCGGTTGTAGAATTGCTGCGGGTTTTAGGACACGATGTTTTGACTGTCCAAGAAGCAGGCAGAGCGAATCAGAAAATTCCTGACCCAGATGTGTTAGCTTTCGCAACTAGCGAGGAACGTGCTGTCATTACCGAGAACCGAAAAGATTTGTTTCGGCTGCACCGCATACAGCCCGATCGTGCTGGCATTATCGCCTCTACGAACGATCGCGATTGGGAAGCGCTGGCTAACCGAATCCACATTGCGATTATAGCAGCAGAATCTTTGCAAGGCAAACTGATTCGCGTTGTGCGTCCTTCAAAGTAACTTATACGCCCATGATCGTACAAATTTCAGAACCAATAACAACTCTTAAAGAACAACGCTTTGCTTTACCCGGTTATTATACTTGGGAGCAATTTGAGGCGCTCGAAACCTTAATAAAAGATGCACCCGGCTTGCGAATAACTTATTTAGATGGGTGTGTGGAGTTTATGACACTAGGCGAAGACCACGAACAGATAAAAAGTGTTTTGGCTCTATTTATAGGACTTTACTTTTTTGAGAAAGGGATTAATTTCATTCCGGTAGGAAGTGCAACTCGCAGAAACCAGGCAAAAGATGTATCCTTTGAACCTGACGAGTCTTATTATATCGGTTCAAGAAAAGAGCATCCTGATTTAGCCGTAGAAGTGACGATTTCTAGCGGTAGCACAAATAAACTAGCTAAGTATCTACGACTTCGTATCCCTGAAGTTTGGTTTTGGGAAAATAATCGGCTTGCTGTCTATCGGCTGCGCGATGATGATTGCGGGCAAGTTTCAAGAAGTGAGTTTTTGCCAGAGTTGGATTTAGCATTGTTGCTACGCTGCGTTTTGATGCCTTCAATCATTGAGGCAAAGACTGAGTTTATTAATGGGATTCGGCCGCAGCCGCAGTAATTCGGTTAATTAATAGGATTTACGCAACGGGCACAATTAGTAGGGTGCGTCAAGAAAGCAAAACCCGAATTTTTCGTACTAACCTTAAGACTGACGCACCCTACAGCCTCGCGTCATAAAAAACCTCCCAAAATTCTGTAGGGGCGGGTTCATCAACCATCTATGACACCCACAAACAATCTCATAAACCCGCCCCATCCCCGCCATTATTTACATCAACATTTTACCAATAAATTGAGCGTACATTTTTATTGTTAGTGGGCGGGGGCGGGTTTATAAATATTATTCATTTTTACCATAAATTGTTGGTGAACCCGCCCCTACAAATTGGGTTTATATAATATAACAACCTGTCCTAACCGACTTTAATCGGTTGCTATATCTAGCTAGCGGGGACTCTCGTACTAATGCAACACCAAAACAGCGATTCAGGTACTCTCCACAAACAAAAACCGGGCAACTTCACAGCTACCCGGCTATCCAAACTTGAGATTTCAGATAAATCTAAAATCTCAAACCTAAAATTATTAAACAGCTACAGTCTTCTTAGCAGAAGAGCTCAATTCGCCCTTAGCATACTTAGCTGCAAAATCATCCAAAGACATTTGCTTAATCTTTGTACCGTTACCGGCGCAACCGAAAGAGTTATAGCGATCGCTACAAACCTTCTGCATATACTTGATCGACGGCTTCAAGAAGTGGCGAGGATCGAACTCATCGGGCTTAGCAAACAAAGCTTCGCGCACCGCAGCGGTAATCGCCAAACGGTTGTCAGTGTCGATGTTGATCTTGCGCACGCCGCACTGGATGCCCTTTTGGATTTCTTCCACTGGTACGCCGTAGGTTTCGCGGATAGTGCCGCCGTTGCTGTTGATGATTTCCAGCAATTCTTGGGGCACAGAAGATGAACCGTGCATTACCAAGTGAGTATTCGGTAAGCGGCGGTGAATTTCTTCAATGCGGCTGATTGCCAAAATTTCGCCAGTCGGCTTGCGGGTGAATTTGTAAGCGCCGTGGGAAGTGCCGATCGCCACTGCGAGAGCATCAACACCGGTTTGCTCAACGAAATTAACAGCTTCTTCGGGATCTGTCAGCAATTGATCGTGAGAAAGCGCACCTTCAAAGCCGTGGCCGTCTTCTGCTTCGCCCATCCCTGTTTCCAGAGAACCCAAGCAGCCCAGTTCGCCTTCAACGCTAACGCCGATCGAATGAGCCACTTTCACAACTTCGCGAGTAACTTCAACGTTGTACTCGTAGCTAGCGGGAGTTTTAGCATCTGCTTCCAAAGAACCGTCCATCATGACGCTGGTGAAACCTTGGCGCATGGCAGAATAGCAAGTACCGGGGGCATTGCCGTGGTCTTGGTGCATGGAGATGGGGATGTGAGGATAGGTTTCAACTGCTGCCAAAATCAAGTGGCGCAGGAAATTTTCGCCAGCGTAGGAACGAGCGCCGCGAGAAGCTTGCAGGATCACGGGGCTGTTGGTTTCGTCAGCAGCGCGCATGATCGCTTGGATTTGCTCCATGTTGTTGACGTTGTAAGCCGGTAGGCCGTAACCATTTTCAGCCGCGTGGTCGAGCAGCAGTCGCATAGGTACAAGCGCCATAGATATTCCTCCTAATTTTTTGTGTTTCTGGGAAGTGGATTTTGAACAAGCTCAATTCTTACGATAATCTTAAGACAATTTGTTGCCGATCGCGCATTATGTTTCCAGATTTCAATTTAGTCTCAAAAAATCCACATTCCCAACACTAAATTCAGGGCAATCCCGCTGGGCTTGCCCCGAATTCATTGTGAAAGCTAGAATTCATTCTGCCTTCTACTTTTTACCTTCTGCCTTGAAAAATGGGTCGCCCGGGATTTGAACCCGAGACCAATCGGTTAAAAGCCGAATGCTCTACCGCTGAGCTAGCGACCCGCGCCAACATTGTTACCGCACACAATTTCTAATAGTAGCACCCATCATTTTAAATAGCAAGTGTTTTTCAAAAAAAAGTTGCTGTCATGCGAACCAGCATCTCGCAAGTCGCTCCCGGCTGCAAATAAATCAAGTGTTCGCCAGTATTGATGGCATTTCGAGGAGCCGTCCAGGGTTCCAGACAGTAAAAATCCTTGCCCTTGAGAGTCCAGAAAACCAACTTCCCATAGCTGGAGTTGTAACTGACGGTGAGCCGCAAGCTGCGGGCTTCGTCAGTGACAGTAGCAGCAAGACCGGTGAGCTCGTCAAAGGAAACATCAATTTCATCCAGTGTCGGGTCAAAAACCCCCGTGAAATAACCCTTTTCGTGGGTGTTCTGATCTCTGTACTGCATCCCGGGAATCTCAAAGCGCAGATTTGTCTTGTCGGGAGCTAAAAAGTAAGGGTGCAAGCCACTAGCAAAGGGCATCGGTTCGTCACCAAGATTGGTGTATTCCTGCACAATTTCCAAAGAATTGCCTTTAATTTGATAAGTAAAAGCTAATTGGAAATCAAAGGGATAAACAGCTTGGGTCTTCTCGCTGCTGTCGAGGACTAGCGTAAGAGCCGCGCAACCTTCTGTAACTTGTTCCGTCGGCGTCCAAGGCAAGTCGCGAGCAAAGCCGTGTTGTTTGAGATGAAGCTCCACTCCCTTGTGGGTGTAAGTGTTGTCGGGGAGATTGCCGCAGATGGGAAACAAGATGGGAATCCCGCCGCGTACAGTCAGATCGGGATTGGCGAACCGTTCCGCGTCCAAGTAGAACATTTCTTTGCCTTCAACCAGCCAGCTAGTGGCAATACCGCCCCGTTCCGGCACAACTTCTAGAGTAGAGTTAGCGGTTTCGTCGGAGAGGATATAGGTTTTGTACTGCTTTTGCTTCAGCGCGATCGCAAACACATTTGTCATCGGTAGTAGGTCATCGATCATTGGTTGTCAGTAAAGTTGTCAGTAAATCAGTCGTTAATAATTGGTCGCTGGTAGTGGATTTTCATCCATTACCGCCCCTTTGGGCCCCCGCGTTTCCTCCCGGACTGCCACGGGCTAACCCACGTTCTCCGCTATAGGAGGCAGGGCGATCTGCGGCTGTGAGCGGTCGCTGTTTTTGCCTGGAACGATCCTGTTTGTCGGGTGTTCTTTGAGCGCGACTTTGAAAGATAGATCCCGAGTCTGGGGAAGATAGCTTTGGGGACTGAGCACCCCTCCCGAACCGGGAGATGGGGGCGAAATAAACGGTTCTTTGATGAATGGCTCTTTGGTAAACGGATCGGCTTCCCGGCTGGGATTTTTAGGTTGAGTGCGATAGATGCGCGGCGGCAAATCTTGACTCGGAGGCGGGCTTGACTCAATTGCAGGCCCAGTCCCGTTCTGGAATAATGAGGAGTTGTCCGGCTGTTTGGGCGCCAGTACAGCGGGCAAAATCGGAGTAGGTTTGGGTTGTCCTGGGCCTGTCATATTGCTTTCACCAGTCAGGGGGACTGGGGAACTGGGCGCCGGTTCTGTAGCGCTTTTTGCTGCTCCTGGCAAGGTCGAATTAGGAGTCTTTGGTGCCATTCCTGGGTTGATTGGGGCATCGAGAACTACAGAAGATCGCATCGGCTGAGCGAAAATACTAGAAATTTGTTCGACTTTTTTGAGGATGCGATCGCCCGCTGCTCCATTTACCACCTTCGGCTGAAACTTTTTCACCTCCACAGGCAAAAATTCTACCTTCATATTCCTTTCTTTGAGCGATACTTTCAGGACTGCGGTATCGTAATCGCTGCGAGCATTCCCACCGAATATAAAATCACCCAGCGAGTAAACAATCGGGCGGCCCTTGTAAATTTCTGCACCTTGCAGGACATGGGGGTGGTGTCCCACTACCAAATCTGCTCCTTGGTCGATCGTGAACCGAGCCAAATCTATTTGCCAGTCCCCCGGGTAATCTGCCAATTCGACTCCCCAGTGGTAATTAACAACAATCCAGTCTACCTGACCCCTGAGAGCTCGAATATCCTCTGCCACGCGATTGTTGCGGCGGGGGTTAGTGCCAGCCTTCCCTTGGTCGGCGGCATGAAGGTCTGAATCGTAATAACCGAGGTACGCGATCCGCTGACCCTTAACCTCAATAATATCTGGACGCCTCGCTTCTTTAATATCTCTACCGGCTCCCAGATGCCCAATCCCAGCATTATTTAGAGTATTTATAGTCTCCACCAGCCCCGGTTCCTCGTAATCCATAGCGTGGTTATTTGCCAGATTGACAATATCCACTCCTCCTGCTGTTAATACTTTCACCGATTCTGGATCGGCTTTAAAATTTAATTGTTTTTTCCCAAGGCCTAAGGTAGAGCGAGTCAGGGGGTTTTCTAGGTTAACCATCGACACATCTGCTTGCCGGTACTCGTCCATATTGGCAAAAGCCCAACGGTAATCGTTACCGGCAGATGCTGCGATCGCATCCAATAGATTCACATTTCCTCCGAACATCAGCGTTACGGTGGGGTCGTAGGGATTAGCAACCTGTTTTTGTTGCACTACGGGTACTACTTCTAAGGCCGCTTGCACCGCATCTGGACGTTTGGGAGGCGGCCCCGACATTAAAGCTACTTGCTGGTACCCAGAGACTGGCGATACTAACCGCATGGCCTGAGCCTCGTGATAGCTCACCCAACACCCTAAAATAAATGAGCCAAGTGCCGATCCCACTAGCAGCAGAGAACGATATGTTTTAAATTTAACCCAATCGACGACCAATAGGGAACGGTCACGTTGCCGCTGGCGGTTGGCCGGAGTAACAATTCGCACTGACTGTTTCCAGAGAATCTCTGGTTCCCCAGCCAAGCGCGCGTGAATTCGCACCCCTTCTACTGCTGGCGAGTTTAGTCTCCAGAGTTGGTGACAAATAAACTTGACTAAGCCTTCCCGGAGAGTGCTCCCCAGTAATGTAGTATCTGGCGCAAATTCGCGCTGGAATTCTACTAGGATTTGGACGCATCCAGCCTGAGCCTGTTCGACGCGGGCATAAATCCCTTCGGGTCGCAGCAAACTGTCAATCCAGTAATTCAGGGCTTGAAAGTTGCCCGATCGCGCTAGCTCCAAGATAGACGGCTGCGACCAATTTTCTGTATATACCATCAATTAGCCTCCTTCACACGTTATAGCGATAATTTCAATATATTTTGAACGGAACCGCCATTCTTTTAGCTTAACCGCCACTTCGCTGCCCGTTTTGAAGCTAGTTGTTGACCGCCACCATTTTCTACATTTGGGTGCTGCCTGCTGTCAGTGATTTTTATCACATTCCGGTAACAAAATTTGAGATTTGAGATTTTCCATTTTTCGATTTGACATTAGAGAGCGAGTCAAGAGGTTGTACAGCGCGATCGAACTAACGTCGGAACTTGAGTGCTCAGGGGCGACTTCTGTCTTCAGGCTGTGTATCCGTCTCTGGGTCAAGTTAAGTTTATGATTACAGTTGGGTTGGAGTCAAATCATTTGCGAACAAATGGAAATTTGGGCGACTTGAAGGACTCGATTTGAGATTTGAGATCGAGTCAAGAGGCTGTAGGCTCGCGATCGAACTAACGTCGAAACTTGAGGCTTCCCAGGGACTTGAGACAGAAGACGGCCAACGTAAGGTTTAGATTAAATTGAGATTTTCCGATTTTAGCGGTAATTGCGGGCATCGCGATCGGCAGAACAGATGCTGCTAGGGGTCGGCTCCCATACAAGACGTGTCATAATGTTCGGTGGATTGACCACAATCAGATTGGTTCGTAGTGCGTCCTGGCGTCCGCTCTTATTCTGCGGCCGCCAGGACGCACTACGAACGGTTTTTGCTATGGTAATCGACCGCACATGATATCAGTCGATTGGAGATTAAAGAATTGAATAATTTTAGATTTACTTGCAGCATTAAATCAGTGAGCAGGAACAGGAGTATAAAATTTTACGATCGACCCTGACGCTAGTTTCGTGGGCTTGTACCAGTTTTTAGGGTGGCTCAACAACCCGCTAGGTAGTATCAGCCGGGAGCATCTCATTTTCGCAAAAAGGATTTTTTTTACAGTGCTCCCGACAGCACTACAAATGCAAAACTGAGATGCACCCGTATCAGCCTGCTATATTGATAATCTTTGAATCCACCATCAACTAGATCCAGTTCGATTTATGATTTACTATTCAGGAAATTTGCGTTCTCTAACTTCTAGGGAATAATCTTTGACAGCTTGAGTAATTGTTTCTCGCAAATTGGTGTAAGATTTTGCAAAAGGCGGTTGTTTTTCCGAAAGTCCCAACAAATCGGAAGTAACCAAAACTTGTCCGTCGCAGTGCGGCCCGGCGCCGATACCAATGGTGGGAACACTTAATTTTTGGGTAATTTGAGCGGCTAAGTCAGGAGGAATGTGTTCTAGGACGATCGCAAAAACACCAGCTTCTTCAAGGGCGATCGACTCTGCTATGATGCGATCGGCAGATTCAGCAGTTTTGCCTTGTTTTTTGTAACCGAGTTGGTGTACCGACTGCGGAGTCAAACCAACGTGTCCCATCACCGGAATCCCAGCGGATGTTAGCTGCGAAACGGTGGCCGCCATTGCTGGATATCCGCCCTCCAATTTTACAGCTTGAGCGCCAGTTTCTTTCAAAACTCTTCCCGCCGAGTGCATGGCTTGCTGGGGACTTTCCTGGTAAGTTAAGAAGGGCAAATCGACAACCATTAATGCTTGTTTGACTCCGCGACGCACAGCTTTAGCGTGGTGCAGCATTTCATCGAGGGTGAGGGGGAGTGTTGTCTCGTAGCCCAAGACTGTCATGGCGAAGGAATCGCCGACGAGGATGATGTCTGTGCCGGCTTGGTCGAGTAGTTGGGCGATCGCATAATCATAGGCTGTGAGGGCGACAATTGACCGCCCTTGTTCTTTCCATTGAATTAATTGGTGAGTAGTGACTGACATTTTAGTGCAAAAATATAATATTATTTTTGGGTATTACTTATGATATCAAATCTGGGTTCGTTAATAACAAAAATGCTCTCTAGATATTGAGCGACGAAGCTGATTCCATTCTTGTTTAGAAACATCTGCACGAGTTTTATCGCCCGAGGGATCGCGGATAGTCCAAATTGTATCTGCAATGCGATCGAGCGATCGCCCGTGAGAACGATAGTCGAAGTCCCAGAAAGCATCACCGACACAATCTCCGGGTGTAGCAATCATTTCGCGATCGACTGTACGGCGAATCGCATTCCATTCGCGGATGTAGATAGGAGAATCGTCCGATCGCAATTTACGATCGCCTAATTGAGGATTAACCTTATAGAAAAACCAATCCGCAAACCGATCCACAGCTTGTTCTCGCGATTCTAAATCCCGCGCTGTAGCACTGTCTAGATTTGGGCAGAAAAACATGGCAAAACTTAACATACACACTGCTGAAAACTTCGATATGGACTTGATTGATAGTGATTTAATTAGCATAGTGATGCGCTCCAGTCTTATAGTCCACAATTAGAAAGAAACATCTCGCGTCGAATTGCTGACCATTCACTGATGCTGATTTTATCGTTTTTAGGAATTTGCTGTCCAGTCCTTTGAGGATGGCGGCTGTAAAAAATTGCATCTGCGAGGCGATCGTAAGTTTGTTCGTAGGTTTCGCCGTTAATTGTGGTGAATTCCCATCCTTTCTCTTCTGGCGCGACTCTAAAGCAGACTTCTTGTACCGATTTTACTCGCGGATCGATCGCCTCGCGTAATTTTTGCCATTGACGGATATATTCGCGATCGCCCGTTTGCAGTTTCCGATTGTTTAACTGAGGATTAACCCTGTAGAATAAGACATCCGTCAATCGATCGACGGCTTGTTCTCGCGATTCGGCTTTGGCTGGATTGGGGCCCAGGAGGAGAAGGGCGATCGCAAAAACACAAATTATTGAAAATCTGGACGCAAGTTTAATCGACAGCGACTCGATCAGCATAGTGATTTGACATTAATTCCTACTTCCATCCCTACCATCTTAACTAAGACTTACGACGAGAGTCCAGAAACCGGGTTTTTATGAAAATACTTTGTCGCAGCCTGTAGATCCAGTAAAACCCGGTTTCTTTGGGCGGAGTGCGTAATTCTTGTTAACAAGGGGACGATCGACATCAATAGCACCCCAAAATTCTGTTATTATTCGCTGTGTATCTTAATCTTCAACTCTTAGTCGATCGCTATCTATTAATTTTCTTGCAAATCTGCTTGAATTTCTTGTATCTGTGTCAGCAGCGGTAGCTGTTGTTCTTTACAAATTTGCTCGGCTTGATTTAGATAATATTGTATCATGCGCTGTATACTAATTCCGCATCTAAGCAGAGTTTTTACTAACTCTATAAGTACCTTGAAAGTCTCTACACTCTCTGTTCCAACTTTCCCGTCAATATTGTGCAGCGTCTCGCTACTTTGAATATCTTCAATTGCCTGCACAAATTCTCTTAATTTATGAAATTTTTCGCCCAATTTATATACCCATTCTGCCTTATTCCTGGCATCTCCGTCACTTTCAAGCTTAATACATTCACTCAAAATATCAAAAAATATTTGATATTCTTTGAGTCCATTATTCGCTGTCAATAAACCTTCTATCTGATATATACTATCGTACTTTTGTACACCATTAGTATAACTTTCCACAGACTCTTGCACCAAACTTATGACCATTTTATACTTGTGAATATTTGCACAAAAGTTACTCAGCTCAGTATGCAGATAAGTTGTACATTTGATTTGCTGTTGTTTGTCGGACATTATCGCTATATACTGCTTAAAATAATCGATAGCTAAATCGTACTTTTTTAAGCCAATGTGTATATTGCCCAAAGCAGCAAATGCGTTAGCTTCTCCTTCGAGAAAGCTGTTTTGACGAGCAACTTTTAAGGCTTCGGTATAAGATGCGATAGCCAACTCATATTTACCCCTGTAAAAGTTAAGGTATCCAAGAGTGTTTAAGACTTTAAATTCAATTTTATCTTCCTTGATTTCAATAGCAATTGCCAAACAATCCTGCAAATATTTAATAGCATTTTGGTAATTCTCTAGATATTGATGACCTCTTGCTATGTAAAATAAAGCCATTCCCTCTGCTTTTTTGTTTTCAATTTCTCGGGAAACAGACAAACCTCGGTCTAGATATTCGCTGGCAATTTCAAATTGTTCGATCGACTGGTAGCTTAAACCAAGCTGACACAAAACATCAATATGAGTTGCAGTATCATTTACTAATTTTCCTCCTTGTTTCCAATCAACAGGTATCAATTTGCTGTACAAATATATGAGGCGTTTAAAATGACTCCAGTAGCGCAGAGAATCGCAAGCATCAGAAATTGCGATCGCAGCTTCATCCCAATCCTCTGCTTGACAGGCATAATAGTGTGCTAACAGCAGCGGTTTGATATCGCGAATACTTTTCCATTCAGTTTTAGGCTTCAGGGGAATGTTCAGAAAGTAGCGGTATGCTTGCTGGTTAGCTGTGCGGAAATGTTCGGGATTTTGACACAGCAAGCGGTAAGCTTTTTCTTGAATTAAGGGATGCAATTGGTAGGATTCCCTTTGGCGATCGTAATCGAGAAATTGTCGGCGTTTTAAAGCTTGAATGACGTTTTCTTTTAAGTCATATTCGCTCACTTCTGGCATCTGGGCAGAAATTCCTGCAAAAGTTAGCGGATATTCTGATGTTTGATAGATGGAAATTCGCCGCAGACAAGTTTGTTCTTGTTCGCTCAAACGGTTGAACACTTCATCGATTAAATTTTCAATATCTCGAATCAGCAGCCAGTTGCGATCGCGCAAAAATCTCTCTACTTTTCCTTGAAATTCGCTGTCGTCCCGAATCAAGGCCGCTATCATTTCCAAAGCTTTTGGATGTCCTTGATAAGATTCAGCTAGTGCTGCTAATTCTGACTGAGTAGCTAATAACTCAAAACTTTGCAGTAAGGTAACAGCAGCATCGATATCCAATCCGGTGAGAGAGATAGTTTTAGTGGCGCGATGGGGCAATTCTGCTAAAGTTTCCCGACAGGTAAATATGACTTTGCTTTGATGTTCTGTTTCTGCTAACTGTTGGAGCAGCCAAGCATATTCAGGGCAGGATGCGGCAAAATATCCCGCTCGATCGGCTTTTCCAGTTTGCAAGACGGTCTCGACGTTATCCAGCACTATTAAACAAGGCTGTTTTTTCAGTAACTCGATCAGCTTTTCGGTTTTTTTGAGATAATCATCTCGAACGGCGGCGGTCGAAATTGGGCGGCGGGAGAGGGCAGACAACAGCGAGTCAACAATCCAATCAAAACCAGGGGCAACACCTGTAGCAGAACGCAAAGATTCCCATGCTACGGCGACAAATTGAGTGTTGTCTGACTGAAGTTGGCGCACTAATTGAGAGGTGAGAGTTGTTTTGCCAATTCCTGCTAAACCGACAACGCAAACTGATGTAATTGTAATTGCTCTGGTATTCGGATCTAGCAGTTGATTTTTGATTGTTTCTAGTTCTTGAATTCGCCCTGCAAAATTTCTAACTGGGGGCAACTTTTCCGGCAGAGTAAAGCTCAGAGGATGCGGGATTTGTGCTTTCTCTGTTGCAAGGTGTGAGTGAGGCACAGCTTGGTTGTGCGGGAGAGGATTTTCAGGAGTGCGATCGACAACTGCTTCCCAATTTTCTATTCCTAACGTCTGACAAATTCTAATAAAAGTATCGTGTTGAATCGGTTGTTTTGCCCAAAACCTTCTCAAAGTAGCTTTTGAGGTTAAAGCATCGCTGCACAGGACTTCTGCTGATTTGTCCCAGCGTTTCTGCCGTCGAGCTCTTTCCAGAATTTGGAACCCTTCAGCGGACAATTTCAGAGAAGCCATGCTCATCCTTAATTAACTTGCACTTTCACTTACATTATCGCTAGCTCAAGGGATGATACCTAGTTTTTGTCAGATATTGTTACACAGAGGGTGTGAGTTTTTACTTATAAAAGTGAGCAAAATGAGCAAAATGAGCCGCCAGATCGAGCAAAATGAGCCGCCAGATTGAGCAGTTAGCGACTTTTACGCAAGAGATTATAGATATATGGGAAACAAGAGTCCGATCGAATCCGAGCGATCGCCTGTTCGATATGTAGTGAGACGATCTTGGCTGCATCATTACCATACGGCTGCATCCGATCGGCAGCGAAGTTTGTAAAACTTAACGATTGGAGAGCGCGATCGCACGAACCAGTCGAACTTTGGCAGCAGTAGACCAGCCTGGTTGTTCCCAATCACTGACAGGAACATCAATTAACTCCCTAAAAAAGTCTAAAGGTGAGTAACAAATCTCAGCGAATAATCCACAAAGCGAGGAGAAAACATGAAAAACCTGACTCTAAAAGTTGCCACTATTATGGTTCTATCGCTATCTGCGAACCCTGTATCTGCTGCTAATCTGATTTTAAATGGAGATTTTTCTGCCGGCTTAAATGAATGGAAGACGGTAGACTTTACTCCGGGTGCCACAACTTCTCCGGTAACTGAAGGTGACAATACTTTCATCAAAATGCACCACGACATCGGCGGGGGATCTCCTGGTATACCTTTTGCCGGAGATTGGTCTGCGATCGGTCAAGAAATCAAGAGCAAACTAAGTCCTAATACAACCTATTCGTTCAGCTATAAGTATAAAACGGCTGACGTAATAGAATGTTTAGTTGTCGGTTTTTCCGATCCGGCTTTAGTTTTTACCACTGTGGCGTTGAATAAAGAATATGGCTGGTGTCATAAGCCCGTTGCTAATAACCAGTGGATTACCGATCGTTTTCAATTCACCACGACTAATACCAATTTCCTAAAGTCCTGCTACATATAGAGCCTCTCAAATAAATTTCCATCCCGTCAAAGAAGCAATAACTTCCAAAGTCAACTTATTTAACTCTTTTTGTACCGCCACTCTCAACTCTTCTATTTGGTCAAATCTCAACCATTTCAATTGTTCTTTTATATATCCCCACAGTCTTTCTATTGGGTTTACTTCCGGACTGTATGCGGGTTGAAACAGTAAAATCACATTTTCTGGTATGCTAAGATTTAAGGAGTTATGAAATCCTCCATTATCTAGTTGAATTATATGTAAATCCTCCGGATACTCACTGGCAAATAGCTCTAAAAATTTCTCGAAGCAAACTGTGTCTAAATGAGTAAATTCATAAAAAAAGCTTTCTCCAGTTAGCGGTTCTACTGCGCCATAAAGCCACAAATAAGTAAAGTCCCATTGCACTTTTCCTTGGGGTTTTACTCCGCAACCAGTTAACTTTCTTCTTTGAACTGTATGCAAACCCATTCGGCTTTCATCTTGACTCCAATAGCGCAGTTTTTTCCACTGTTTTAAAAAGCTATCACTTTGTTTCAGACTGGCTTTGATGAGAACTGAAAGTTTTTTTTAAATTCTTCTACTGCCCCTACTTTCTGTTTTTCACTCACCGGACGTGGCACTTTTAATTTAGCTTTGATACGATATTTTGTCCATTGATGTACTGTCCGATATGCCACAGGAATTTCGCAGCAGGTTGTCAGCCATTGATGTACTTCTTTGTAACTACTGAATCCTTCGGGGTCAAGCAATTCTTTTGATAATCTATCTACAGTTTCTGCTGTCATAATCCTTGGTCTTCCCGAGCGGGGTTTTTGATACAACAATTGTGCGATGCCTCCCGAACGATAACTAGACAACCATCTTTGGATTGTGGTACGATGTTTACCGACGCGCACCGCAACAGACAATACGCTATCTACCATTTTGGTTTTGAGCCAATACAGAGCTTGCAGTTTTTCGTGGCACACAGCATCTTTCTGTTGAGCCAGAAGAGCTTTGAGTTCTTCTGCTGTTTCCTGAATCTCAATCTTGACCACTCCTGACATTTTTCCTCCTTATATTTCAGTGTTTATTTACAAATAGTGCATCTATTAACTGTAGCACTATTTTATGAAACTGGTATAATACCTTTCCGGACGCAAGTACACCGATGTTTTCGATTACATACAACTATTTGAGTGCTAGTGGTGGCGATATTTACATTGATGATATATCAATTAAGCCTACTGCCGAGTCAGAGCCAGCTACACCAGTACCAGAGCCAGCCACGTCATTTCTGGCCATGTCCGCCTTTGTTTTTGGTGTGTTAAGGGCCCGAAACAAAGTATCTGTCACTTAAAACTGCGTCGTTGCCGATTAACAGTTGTATTCAGAAGTATAGTCCAATCATTAAATACTTCTATATTCTCTCGATCGGCTACGTCCGGATTAATGTGGTTACTTGAATTCAAATGGTGTTCTGGATATCATCAGCGACTTCTGTAGCAATTGCGGTCTGATATTAAGTAAATAGATGGCAAAAACTTGCACAATGTAACTGTTGTAAACAGAGCTAATTCAGCCAGTCGGCATCATTTAAATACTTGACAAGCGTTTACATGGTTGCATTTTACCCCCTCTACTTACTTATCTATTGTTAACCAGTATTAACCTGTTTTGGAGTAAAGAAAATCAGTGGCTAATTCTACTTTGTTAAAAAGATTCTCAACAAATAAGATGAAAAGCGTATCAACTTCCAATCTTCAGGCCCTCCAGGGCAAGAATGGGTTCGCGCGCCACTGCAAGACCGCCCAATTCTCGGCAATTTTGTTTATTGACCCCGCTGTTGCAGACTGGGAAAACCTGGTGCAGGGCGTCAAACGGGGAATTGAAGTAATAATTCTCGATCGCGGGCGAGACGGAGTAAAGCAAATTACCGAGGTTTTGGATTCGCGCACCGATATTACCAGCATTCACATTGTTTCGCACGGCAGCCCTGGTAGCTTGCTACTTGGGAACGCGCAGCTAAGTAAGAATAATTTAGACAGATATGCCCGTTTGTTGCAGCAGTGGCGACGCGCTTTAACGGATAGTGCCGATCTGCTCATTTACGGTTGCAATGTGGCATCTGACTTCACCCCCAACCAGCATTCTTGCTGGAAGAGAGCAGAGATTCCGTTCATTCAATGCCTAGCTTTGCTTACGGGTGCAAATGTCGCGGCCTCCGCCAAGCCTACTGGCAATGCTGAACTAGGTGGCGATTGGGAATTAGAATGTGCGATCGGGCAAATCAAGACCCCGTTAGCCTTTGAACCTGCTGTAATGGCGAACTACCAGGGCCTTTTGGCATCGGCCATCACCCGCGTCTCCGTAGACTCCGATGGCAACCAGAGTGATGGCGACCCAGGGGCTTTATCGGGCATATCTATCTCACGCGACGGGCGCTACGTAGTGTTTTCCTCTGTTGCTAGCAACCTCGTGAAGAACGACACGAACCGAGCGCGCGATATCTTCCTGCGGGATACTGTCAACAGCACCACCACGCTGATTTCCGCTAACTCAAATGGTAACTCCTCCTATCCGTCCATCTCCGCCGAGGGGCGCTATGTGTCGTTTGAGTCTGCTGCCACCAACCTAGTAAACGGCGACACTAACGGACAGATTGATATCTTCTTGCGGGATACCGCAAACAACACTAACAGCCGCATCTCCGTTGACTCCAATGGCAACCAAGGAAATGGTGAATCCGGCGCTTCAGCCATCTCAGCCGACGGGCGCTATGTGGCGTTTGTATCTAAGGCCAGCAACCTAGTAAGCGGGGACACTAACGCAGAGTATGACATCTTCGTGCGGGATACCGTCAGCAGCACCACCAGCCGGATCTCCCTTGACTCCAATGGCAGTCAGGCGAATCTCAGCTCCTATAACCCATCCATCTCAGCCGACGGTCGCTATGTGGCATTTTCGTCTCAGTCCAGCAACCTGGTGAGTGGGGACACGAACACCTCTGCTGACATTTTTTTGCGAGATACCGTCAGCAGCACCACCACCCGCATCTCGGTAGACTCGAACGGCAAACAGGGGGAGCGGCGCTCTGGCAGACCGTCGATCTCAGCCGACGGGCGTTATGTGGCGTTTGACTCTGAGAGTAATTTGGCGAATGACACTAATGTAATCGGTAGGCAGATCTACGTGCGGGATACCCTCAGCAGTACCACCACTTTGGTCTCATCATCATTAGGTCTAAATAACGCTTTGTTTTGGGACAACAACAACGGCCCATCCATCTCAGCAGACGGACGATATGTGGCATTTGACTCTATATATGCGATCCGAGGTACCAGCCCACAGTTTTCCAACACATGGGACATTTTCGTGCGGGACACCCTCAACAGCACCACCACCTTGGTGTCTGTAGACCCTAACGGCAACGGAGCCAATGACGCATCCGAGCCAGCATCCATCTCAGGGGACGGGCGCTATGTGGCCTTTAGGTCTGAGGCCAGCAACCTAGTGACTGGGGACACTAACAATGCTATGGATACTTTCGTGCGGGATCTCCGCGTACCCACACCAGCGACAACTCCGACTCCTGCGACAACTCCGACTCCAGCAACTACTCCGACTCCTGCGACAACTCCGACTCCGACAACGACAACTCCCACTCCCACAACGCCAACTCCGACTCCCACAACGCCAACTCCGACTTTCACAACGCCAACTCCGACTCCTGCGCCGACTCCAGCGACAACTCCGACTCCTGCCCCAGCGCCAGCGCCAACTACAGGGACAACTCCAGGGCCAACTCCACCGCCTTCGCCAACTCCGATTCCAGCACCGACAATTCCGACCCCAGCGCCAACTCCTGCACCAGCACCTGCACCAATACCTGCGCCAACTCCTGCACCAGCACCGGCGCCAATACCTGCGCCAACTCCTGCGCCAGCGCCAGCGCCAACTCCAACTCCGACTCCTGCGACTACTCCTACGCCTGCGACTACTCCTACGCCTGCGACTACTCCTACGCCTGCGACTACTCCTACGCCCTGCATTTGCGATCGAATTGTGCTGCCAAATTTTGCTTTGGTTACTTTCACCCTACGCGGCAGCAACGGCGACGACACCTTGACTGGCACCAATTCCAACGACGCTATTAGCGGTGAAGCTGGCAACGATATTATCTTCGGCAAACAAGGGAACGACACTATTACTGGCGGACTTTTGAGCAACATTCCTGTCGGCCAAATTCTCGATCGCGATTTACTATTCGGCAACGAGGGCAATGACTACCTCAACGGTGGTGCAGACGACGATACTATATATGGTGGCAAGAACGATGACCTCGCTGTCGGCGGCGCAGATGACGACTTGGTGCGGGGCGACAGTGGCAGCGATATCGTCTCTGGTGGCGATGGCAACGATACGGTACGCGGCGGCAAGGGTAACGATACTGTTTTGGGTGATGCTGGGGACGATCGGCTATTTGGCGATCGGGGCAGCGATTTGCTGTGCGGCGGTGATGGTAATGACACTCTGTTTGGAGAGACCGATCGCCTGGTACTAACGGGTGATACGGGTCTGAATGACTTGCTGTGCGGTGGTTCTGGGGATGACTGGCTAATTGGCGGTGAGGGTGCCGATACCTTGAGGGGCGATGGGGGGAGCGATCGATTTGTGCTGTCATCTTTCAGTACGGATACTGTCATCGATTTTGAAGACAATCGAGACTTGTTAGTATTAACTGACGGTCTGACTTTTGCACAACTGGCAATTACTCAAAAAAATAATTCTGCCTTCATTGCGATCGCCAATACCGGCCAAATATTCGCCATTCTCGATCGAGTGTCTGCTGCCAACATTACTGTCGCCGATTTCACCCTAATCTAAACATAACTTATACCAATTCTGCATGAAGCTGCATAGAAAAAATAGCAGAGGAGTAAAACGCTCACCCATCTCTGTCGCTAAGCATCACCCGTTGTTCATTCTTAAAAATTGAGGTTCGGGGGCGAGTTAAATCTGATGCCGTTAAAATTGCGATCGATCGCCAACCAAGTTGATTGCGGAAGTCAATAATAGTCCTTTATTTTTCATGTTATGAACGTTAACTATGACCCTAAAGACCACAAGACTGTAGAAGCCTCGTTCCGAAGAGCTGTCGAGCTTAATCCCAATCAACCAGAAGCTTACATTAACTTGGGAATTGTTCTCTACGATTGTGGCAAGCTAGAAGAGGCGAGCGATCGCTGCCAACAAGCCATTAACCTCGACTCCAATCGAGCCGACGCTCACTATCAGTTAGGAATAATCTTCGCAGAACAAGGTAATTTAGAGTCAGCAATTACTTGTTATCAACAAGCAATTCGGATTAATCCCGGCGATGCACAGCCTCATACTGGCATGGCGGCAGTTTTAACCCAGCGAGGCGATCGCGAAGCAGCTATTGCCCAACTTCAAGACGCCATTCGCCTTAACCCTAACTTAGTCCATACTCATAGAAACTCCATACTAGCTCTCAAAACACCAGACCAATTAGAATCTGAGATTTTCCAACTTCAGGAAACCATCCGCCTTCGTCCTAACGATGTTGAGGCTCATCTTAATTTAGGGAATGCACTGCGGCAACAGAACAAGCCAAAAGAAGCGATTGCAGCTTATGGGCAAGCAATTCGGTTTGATGAGAATAATGCGATCGTTTACTGTAAATTGAGTACAGTATTGATTAACCAACGCCAGTTTAAGGAAGCGCTCAGTGCCTGTCGCCGAGCCATTCAACTGGATGCCACATTTGCGATCGCCCATAATAATTTGGGAATTATCCTCGAGTTCCAACGAAAAACTAACGAGGCGATCGCGGCCTACACCGAAGCCCTACAGATAGATCCGAATTTAGCGCCAGCTCACCATAATATTGGAAGTATCTTACTCCAGCAGCGTCAACTCGATCTCGCTAGCATTAAGTACAGGCAAGCAATTCGATTCGATCCCAATCTTGCTGTCGCTCATCTTAACTTAGGGAAGATTTTGTGTGGAGAAGCAAAAACCGAGCGAGCTCTTGCCCAATTCCGGCAAGCACTTAGCTTTAATCCTAATTTTAAAATTGCTCGTTGGGCTTTGTGGCTAGAGCAGTTACAGCAAAACAAAAAGGTAAAAATTGTTTTTAGCGGGGCAGGAATCGTTGTTTCAGGTATGTGTATTTGGTTACTTTTGCTAGCCTATTCCCAGGAAAACCCTAACACTGCCCGTTTTTTACTTTCACTTAATCCTAATAATGCTCAGCTTCATTTTACATTAGGATTTGCTTTGAATAATAAAGGTAATCTAGAAGAGGCAACCGTTCACTACCGAGAAGCTATTCGCTTGAATCCTAAAGATTCGGGGGCGTACAACAATTTGGGGATAATTTTAGCGAAGCAAGGTCAATTGAAGGAAGCTATTTTTTACTATAAAGAGGCGATTCGTCTCGATCCTAAAAATCCTGCACCTTACAATAATTTAGGACATCTTTTAGAAAAACAAGGCAAACTAGAAGAAGCCATCGCCCTACTTAACGAAGTAGTTCTGCTCGATCCCCCTGATGCAGTTATTCGGGAGAACTTAGCAGGTCTTTCCTATCACCTAGGAATTTATTTAAACAGCCAAGCAAAGACGCCGGAGGCTTTTGTTGCCTATCGTGAAGCTATTCGTCTGACTCCGAACTACACACCCCCCTACAATAATTTGGCAATAATTCTCGAATCTCAGGGCAAAATGGATGAGGCGATTTCAGAATATAAAAAGGCAGTTAAAATTAATCCTGACCTGTGGCTGACTCAAACCAACTTGGGAAATGCTCTCTTGCGTCAACGTCAATTAGATGAGGCGATCGGGCACTATCGAGAAGCTATTCGCAGCAATCCCGACTATGTTATGGCTTACGACCAATTAAGCTATGCTCTCAGACAAAAAGGTCAACTAGAAGAAGCGAAGGCTCTCAGCAAAAAAGCACGGGATTTGCGGGAAAAAACTCAGAATATTCCCAAGAATCAATAATGTTTATTTGATATTTAATTACAGCACATTCCCGGTTTAGGTCGTACAGTATCTGCCTTAATTGTGTGCAGTTAATCCTCCGGGTGCGTCGCTACGATATCTTGGATATAACGCGACAGATTGACGGGTGGTGACGCACCCTACTTGGTGATATAGACCCTCAAAAATCCAGACTGCGAAGTACGCAGTAATGCGGCTATAGCTTTGGGTCAGTTGGGCGATTTGCGAGCATTAGAACTCCTGAGCATCGCCTCAAATAAGTATAGACAATTGCAATTTTGTCAACTAAACTGGGTTTAAGCACTTCTGGAGCAGGTGAAGGTGAGCGGAAAAAACATCGGCGATTTGTCAGGAGAAATATTAGCCGATCGCTATCAGTGCGATCGGCGGCTCGGCAAGCAAGCAGGACGGCAAACTTTACTCGCCCGCGACTTAAAAAGGCAACAGCAAGTAGTAGTCAAACTGCTCTCATTCAGCAGCGACTTTAACTGGGAAGACTTAAAACTGTTCCAGCGAGAAGTCGAAACCTTAAAATCTCTATCCCATCCCGCAATTCCCCGATATCTAGACTCCTTTGAAATCGACACGCCCAACCGCAAAGGATTCGCCCTAGTTCAGACTTACATCGAAGCCAAATCCCTACAAGAATATCTTTCAGACGGCCGCACCTTCAGCGAAAGCGAAGTCAAACAATTAGCAACAGCATTATTAGACATCCTCGCCTACCTGCACCAGCGACAGCCCCCGGTGATTCACCGCGACATTAAACCCAGCAATATTTTACTCAAAAATCGATCGGGAAACAGCGTCGGCGAAGTCTACCTAGTCGATTTCGGTGCTGTTCAAACCCTAGCCACGCAACAGGGAAAAACAGTCACAGTTGTCGGAACCTACGGCTATATGCCACCAGAACAATTTGGCGGCAGGGCAGTTCCCGCCTCCGACTTGTACGGCTTGGGAGCAACATTAATCGCCTTAATTACCAAGCAGCATCCAGCCGACTTGCCGCAGCAAGATTTGCAGATTGAATTCGAGCAATTCACCCAACTCAGTCCCGGTTTTACCAATTGGTTGAAGTGGATGACGCATCCCAGTTTAGATCGCCGTCCCGCCTCATTCCAAATAGCAAAAGAAGTTCTAGAAAAACCACAGCAAATAAATAAATATTCCCTACCAATGAGACAGGGAAAAACCGTGGATACCTTTAGCTTGTTGGGGAATGCGATTTGGCGCAGCACTGGGACAGGATCTCTAGCTGTAGGAATTTGTGCAGCATTTTACGCTACCTTTTTGGCCCCGATTCTGGGGACAATTGCGGGAGGAATCCTCGGCCTTTTTCTCGGCGCGCTGCTGGGTTTGGAGAACGGAATTATTATCTCACTTGTAACGGTCGCGTGTTTTTCCCCCCTAACTAATCCCCAGCTTCACCGACAGGTTTTAATTGCGATCGGTATGGCAATCTGTAGTTTTACAAGCATCCTCTTTATGGAGACGCTAGGTTTGGAGTCTCTTATTTTTGATCCTGGGGACGATACGTTTAGTTATGTACCCTCATTGACTGATTATATTTTTGTAGTTGTGGCACCATCGCTCATTGCAGGGCTGTCAATGGGGATAGGTAGCAAGTCTTTTGCCCGGTGGTATCAAAAAGAAAGTGGACTTTAATTTAAATTAAGCAAAAAACATGACTGGCAAAATATTAGCAGAACGCTACGAAGTGCAGCGGCAATTGGGAAAAAAAACCGGCCGCCAAACACTGCTGGCTCGCGATTTGGAAACTCAAGAATTGGTTGTTATCAAACAGCTATTCCTGGGCAGCGATTTTGAATGGCAAGACCTCAAGCTATTTGAACGGGAAGCGGAAACTTTAAAAACACTTTCCCACCCGGCAATTCCGCGCTACCTCGATTACCTGGAAATTGACGAACCAGACAGTAAAGGATTTGCCTTGGTACAGACTTATGTAGGGGGAAAAACTCTAGAAGAGCATTTGCGATCGGGTCGTACTTTTAGCGAAAACGACGTAAAAGAATTAGCTAAATCGCTGTTAGAAATTTTGATTTATTTGCACCAGTGCAATCCGCCTGTCATTCACCGCGATATTAAACCCAGCAATATTTTACTGGACAACAGATCCGCTCACACTGTGGGACAAGTTTATTTAGTTGATTTTGGTTCGGTGCAGAACCAAGCTGCCAAATTGGGCGGTACAATTACAGTAGTCGGAACATACGGATATATGGCACCGGAACAATTTGGCGGGCGAGCAGTTCCAGCTTCGGATTTGTACGGTTTAGGTGCAACTTTAATTTATTTAGTAACGGGTTTGCATCCCACTGAACTTTCGCAGCAGGATTTAAAAATTCTATTTGCCGATCGAGCCGCGTACCTGAATCCTAATTTCATTGATTGGTTAGAGTGGATGACAGAACCGAGTTTGGAAAAACGGTTATCTTCGGCTGGGGAAGCATCAAACTCGCTCGCAAATCCCCGCGAGATATCCAAAAGTATTATGCCCGTGAAGCCGCGAGGCAGCGATATTAAATTAACAAAAAATTCCGAGTTTATAGAGATTGTAATTCCGCCGCCTGGATTCGCTTTTGATTTGGTTTCCATACTTTCGGGTGCGGTTGGTGCGAGTATCACATTGTGGACTAATTATTACAAAATTCCGATAAATCCATTGGTTTTGAGGATGATATCAGGAAGTTTTTTAGTAGCGGCTGGATTAATGTCGATCTTTGCACTATTTCGGGAATTGCATCTGGTAATCGATCGGCAGCAAATCTCCTATAGCAGCCACCTGCTGGGGTTGAAATGGCCTTATGCTCGATCGACCCGCAGACAGGACATTTCCTATGTGGAAATTGAAGAAGTGGAATATTCTAGGGACTATATGCAGCCGAAAAAATTCAGAGTTATTGGGGCGAACGTTCAAGCGGGCGATCTAAAATATCAACTAGGAACAAAGCAGGGACTGAGCGAATCAGAAATCCAGTGGCTGGCCGCAGAGCTCAGCCAGTGCTTGGGAGTCAAAGTCCAAACAACCCAGAGATAATGCTTACAGAACTTATATTAGAGCCGTTTTCAGCTAGGTTTGGTATTTCTGACATTGATGCCTGATGTCAGAAACCGGGTTTCTTGGGACTTACTGAGAATGGTGCAAAATATCAGGTATTAGAAACCCGGTTTCGTAGGGACAACCCCCCTGTGGTTGTCCCGGGTTGGGAGGGGTGTACTTCAGGGACTTGGGGGAGAGCTTTATGCAGCCGAAAGGCCCGATCGCCCGTAAAATGCTATAGAAATTATGCTGAGAACCCCGGTCTTTTAAGCCGGGGATGAAAGCTAGTGGCAGCTTTTAAGCTGCGAGTCAAAGATTTTGCATTCTTCTCGGAATACTCCTACAAAATACTGTATGATTTTGTAGGAGGTGATTGAACAGTGTTGAGTTTAACTTACGAGTACAAGGCAAAGCCCACAGGGGAGCAGGTTCAGCTCATTGAGCAGACTTTAACAGTTTGCCGAAAAGTGTGGAATTTTGCCCTGCGTGAGCGTAAAGACTGGATTAATTCTCGTAAGTGCCCCATCAACGCTTGTTCAATTGCCTCGGAATACATCATTCCTGCGGACGCGCCTTACCCAAACTACTACGAGCAAGCCAACACGCTGACTCGCGCCAAAACGCAGTATCCAGAACTCAAAACGGTAAACGCGCAAGTGTTGCAACAAGTTTTGAGAAAACTGGAGACTGCGTTTGTGGACATGAAACGCAAAGGGATGGGATTTCCCAGGTTCAAAAACCGTTATCGGTTGCGGTCATTTGTTTATCCGCAATTGGGCAAGGCTCAATTCTTGAAAGGGAATCAGATCAAGTTGCCGCAGTTGGGATGGGTGGAGTATGTCAAGTCCCGTGAGATACCAGACGGCTTCGTGGTGAAGCAAGTTCGGGTTGTGCGCAAGTCGAACGGGTACTTCCTCATGCTGACACTGGAATCTGATGTGAGTGTGCCTGAGCCCGTTCCTTTGGGGTATCCCAGAGGGATTGATTTGGGTCTAGATAAGTTTGTGGCAACCTCTGATGGTGAGTTGATCGATCGCCCTCGGTTCCTCAACACTCTGCAACGTGAGCTTAAATTGCTACAACGTAGATTGAGAAACAAAAAGAAGGGATCTAACAATCGCCATAAGCTGAATCTTCATGTTGCTCGGTTGCATCAGCAGGTAGCGGATACTCGCAAGGATTGGCATTTCAAACTTGCTCACAAGCTTTGTGACGATGCTGGGATGCTGTTTGTCGAAGATATCAATTTCCGCTCCTGGGCAAAAGGGATGCTGGGCAAACACACGTTAGATGCTGGATTTGGACAGTTTGTTTCAATCCTGGAATGGGTGTGTTGGAAACGGGGTGTTTATTTTGCGAAAGTGAACAAGGATTACACCTCGCAAGTTTGCCCTAATTGCGATTCCCATACGGGGAAGAAGGACTTGAGCGACAGGCTTCATTCTTGCCGGGAGTGTGGATATACCACTCATCGGGATGTCGCAGCGGCGCAAGTAATTCGCAATCGTGGCGTAGAGAGCCTGTCTGCGGTGGGACGCATCGTGGACATAAAAGAAATTGCCTGTGGAGGCGGTCTGACGGGGACTGGCAACAGTCTAGTTAAGAGCCAAAGAGACAGGAAAAAGGGTGGAGAGGCGCGCATGGAGCCCGCCTCGTAGCATCCTTTGAGAATCCCCGTGCATTTATGCCGGGGAGCCGTCAATAACTAGAAGATACTTTTGTGGACTGATCGCTAATTCCGGCCCAGCCGAAACTACGACTACTCAACATCCTCATCGAAATTACCGCCGATCGCAAAAACAAATACAAGTTTGATAGAGTTCTTTTATCTGCGTCAATCTGTGTCGATCTGCCTTGTATCTGCGGTTTTTAGATTAGTCAGAAATTTGAGAAAGGCTATAGGTAGTTGTGCTTGGCGCATAGCGCGCAACTACATACCGAAAAATTAGCGCCATCCCAACCACCTGAGCACGGGCACAATTAAATAATGACTGATTCCCAAACAAAGCCCGATCGCACTTCCCAACAAACCAAAAAATGCAATTGAACCCCAAACTTGCAGCCAGAAGTTAGCACCAGACGACTGTGACAAAATCGCAAAGAAACTCCCCGGGAATATGTTCCAAGCATTCAGAAACAGAAATATTCCCGTGGAACAAACAGCCACTACCAAAGCGTGAACTAATTGATGGCTGCGCAAACCCATTCCCACAGTCACAGAGGCGATCGCAAATGCCCCCAAAATAATCCCCTGCACGCCGCTAGAAGTTGTTGCTTCCATCCAACACAAACCCGCCAACAAATAGCCCTGAGCACCCATCAATCCCGACAGCCAATACTGTTTTTGTTGGCGAAAACTCCCCGCATCTGTCAAACCGATCGCAGTTCCCCAACCGGCAAAGGCAAACAACAGCACTTCCGGCCCGACAGTAAAAGTCATATTATGGATTAATTGGTGCAAACCTTCATTCAGAAAACTGGCAACTTGCTCGCCTACAGGAGCAGTGCTTAACACCAAACCGCCGATCGCCCCCGCACATCCACCGACGCCGCCGAGCACCATTTCCCAGCCAGTATCCAGAGAAGCTACCACGATTTGGGCGATCGCCCCGAACACCAAAACCGTCAAACTTGCCGTTTTTTGCGCCGTCACCACGATTATTTGCCTGCAAAATTCCACAATAGCTTGACTGACTGGGGCAATCGCGATTTTGCCATTACTTTTAGCATAAATCTCCTTTAAACGCGCCCTCACCTCCGCAGCCGAAGCCGGACGCTGCTGTATATTCGATCGCACCATATCGTCCAACAAATTCGCCAAAGCCGGACTCACAGACACAATGTGGCGCCACCGCAACTCCCCCGTCATCGGATCTTCAATTTCGGCCGGATACTTCCCCGTCAGCAAATGAATGCAAGTCCGCCCCAGCGCATAAAAATCCGTCGCCGCCACCACACCGCCGCCCACAATTTGTTCCGGCGGGCTGTACCCGGGGGAAATCAACCGCGTCGAGCTCGGAGAATCTTTCCCCGCCGGTTCGCCCGATCCCATCTGTTTAACTCCCCCAAAGTCGATCGCCACCAATTGCAGCCCGCCCAAACCCTTGCTCAGCAATACTTGTGGTGATTCTGGATCTCGCAGCATCAAATTGCTCGGTTTAATGTCGCGGTGAATAATCTGACACCGGTGCAACTCCTCTAAAATTTCCACAGCTTGACTGAGCCAACTAAACACCCATTCCTGCGGGCATCCCTGATCGTGTTCTTCGAGAATTTCTTCCAAAGTTTTGCCGTGAATCTTTTCCATTACCAAACAAGGCAAGCGCCTCGCTGCGGCATTTCCCTCGCCGCCTGCAAAATTTTGGGTTTGCACGTGAAAATAACCGTCCGGCTCGACTCTCGGGACGCCGGGGTGCCGCAAAAGTGCTAAAACCCAAGCTTCTTGCTCGAACAGTTTCAGCGCTTTCGGGGCAGTTGCGAGCAATACTTTGAGGACGCGATCGGTTTGAGTTTCTGTGTCCCAAACTGTGTAGATGGCTGCAAAACCCCCGGAACCGAGACCTTCTAGAGGTATGTAGCGATTTTTTAGCCGCAGCGGAGTCCCGCAACTCTGGCAAAAATTGTTGCCCCAAGTCTGAGGGTAAGGCCTTGGGCAATCTGGATTGATGCAGTGGACGGCTTTTGAAGAGGGGTGAGGCACAACCAGAGTAAAAATGGGGCTAGATATCCATAGTAGACTTACGTGCAGCTAACGCCAAAACCCGGTTTTGAGCGAGGTTAAATTGCTGTAACGACGGATTTGGTCTGAGAAACCACGTTGCGACACAAGTTCTGTCCATCCATATTATGTGCTATGGTGCCGACTTTTGACTTGTAGGTACGTTGTTGCGCTTGGGCGCTCTTTCATAATATAAGAGCGCTCAAGCGCAACTACATACTTTTACTTTTCGCCCGCTGGTTCCTCAGAAACCGGGTTTCTACTGATATTTCTCGCTAATCAACGCAAATTTTTCGTAGAAACCCGGTTTCTCGCCCCCCACTACGGGATTTTTGATTGGGGATTTTTGATTGAGGATTGCTGCATTCGCGATCGCCCGCTGGTTCCTCAGAAACCGGGTTTCTACTGATATTTCTCGCTAATCAACGCAAATTTTTCGTAGAAACCCG
>NZ_JAUBUN010000001.1:0-69854 GCF_036702665.1 Microcoleus sp. Aus8_D2 | reverse complement strand
GTTTCTCGCCCCACTACGGGATTTTTGATTGGGGATTTTTGATTGAGGATTGCTGCATTCGCGATCGCCCGCTGCTACCTCAGAAACCGGGTTTCTGCGTAGATTTCTAGTTACCCAACCTAAATTTTTCCAAGAAACCCGGTTTCTAGCCCCCCCTACGGGATTTGAGATTTGAGATTTTAGATTGGGAATTGGGGATTGGAGATTTGAGATTGCTAAAATCCTCTATTGCGGTTGAGATCGATCCTCCACCCTCAACTTAAGTATTTATAACTAACTTTTCCTACGTCCAACCTAAAACTGACCGTCTCAAATTTAATCGCTCTCCACCGTAAACTTAAGTATTTATGACTAATTTTCTCTCTCTCCCCAATCTAAAATCTCAAATCTAAAATCTAAAATCTCCTCGATCCCCAGCCGTTACCCCTGCATCCTTCGCCACTTTTGTTTGATAAGATATGTTACATAAAATTTCCTAATGTAAAGTGAAATAAACAATACTTATGATGATTAAAAGAATATTAAAATTTCAGTGCGCCACTTTATTGATATATTTCTAAGAGCCTGCGATCGGGCAAAAAAATTAAGCGAATACTAGGAAGCGAGATATGGCTTACGCGCAAACCCAAACTCAATCAAAGGCTGGGTATAAAGCCGGAGTTCAAGACTATAAACTAACGTATTACACACCGGACTACACGCCGAAAGATACAGATATTTTGGCAGCATTCCGCGTCACACCTCAGCCTGGAGTTCCCCCAGAAGAAGCTGGAGCTGCTGTAGCCGCTGAATCTTCCACCGGTACATGGACGACTGTTTGGACTGACCTCCTCACCGACCTCGACCGCTACAAAGGCCGTTGCTACGACATCGAGCCAGTTCCCGGCGAAGACAACCAATACATCTGCTTCATCGCTTATCCTTTGGATTTGTTTGAAGAAGGTTCTGTCACCAACTTGCTGACCTCTTTGGTCGGTAACGTGTTCGGTTTCAAAGCTCTGCGCGCTCTCCGTTTGGAAGACTTGCGGATTCCCATTGCTTACCTGAAAACCTTCCAAGGCCCTCCTCACGGTATTACCGTTGAGCGTGACAAATTGAACAAGTACGGCCGTCCTTTGCTGGGTTGTACAATTAAGCCCAAATTGGGTCTGTCTGCTAAGAACTACGGCCGCGCCGTTTACGAAGTTCTACGCGGCGGTTTGGACTTCACCAAAGACGACGAAAACATCAACTCCCAACCGTTCATGCGTTGGCGCGATCGTTTCTTGTTCGTTCAAGAAGCTATTGAAAAAGCACAAGCAGAAACCGGCGAAGTCAAGGGTCACTACCTGAACGTAACCGCCCCTACCTGCGAAGAAATGATGGAGCGGGCTGAGTTCGCTAAGGAAATCAAAACCCCCATCATCATGCACGACTACCTGACCGGTGGTTTCACTGCAAACACCACCTTGGCCAAATGGTGCCGCCGCAACGGTATTCTGTTGCACATTCACCGCGCTATGCACGCTGTGATCGATCGTCAAAAAAACCACGGTATCCACTTCCGCGTGCTTGCCAAGTGCTTGCGGATGTCCGGCGGCGACCACCTGCACTCCGGTACAGTTGTGGGCAAACTCGAAGGCGAAAAAGGCATCACGATGGGCTTCGTAGACTTGATGCGCGAAGACCACATCGAAGAAGACCGCAGCCGCGGTATTTACTTCACCCAAGATTGGGCCTCCATGCCTGGTGTCATGCCAGTTGCTTCTGGTGGTATCCACATTTGGCACATGCCAGCTTTGGTGGAAATCTTCGGCGACGACTCCTGCTTGCAGTTCGGCGGCGGCACCTTGGGCCACCCTTGGGGTAACGCACCTGGTGCAGCAGCTAACCGCGTTGCATTGGAAGCTTGCGTTCAAGCTCGTAACGAAGGCCGCAACTTGATGCGCGAAGGCGGAGACATCATTCGCGAAGCTTGCAAATGGAGCCCTGAACTGGCTGTTGCTTGCGAACTCTGGAAAGAAATCAAGTTTGAGTTCGAGGCAATGGATACCCTTTAAGGATTTTTGGTTGGAGATTTTAGGTTTTAGGTCGCAAACTTGCTGTTAAGTCTTTATCTTTGAAGAAGATTTACAAGTAAGTTTGCATCCAAAATCTAAAATCCAAAACCTAAAATTTGAGGGAGCTGGGGTCAAATGGATCTCAAACAAGTTGCGAAAGACACCGCTAAGGTGCTGGCAAGTTACCTAACCTATCAATCCGTGCGGATTGTGGTCGCTCAGTTGAGCGAAACCAATCCTCCTCTGGCAATCTGGTTGAATGACTTTTCCACGAAGGGCAAAATCCAAGATGGAGAAGCTTACATTCACGAGCTGCTGAGGGAAAATCAAGATTTAGGATTTCGGATCATGACTGTGCGAGAGTATCTGGCTCACGATGTGACGGAATTTTTGCCAGAAATGGTTTGTACTGGCATTCAACAGGCGAATATGGAACACAGACGCCAGCATTTAGAGCGAATTACGCAACTTAATTGGTCTGTTTCTAGCAGCAATCCTGAAACATCAATAGATTCTGAACCGAATCTGGATAATTTGTCGAGTTAATCGATCGACAAAAGCGCGATCGAACACACACCTTAGAGATACACAAAATGAAGACTTTAGCTAAAGAGCGTCGTTACGAAACTCTGTCCTATTTGCCCCCGCTGACAGACGCCCAAATTGCCAAGCAACTGCAATACATCTTGGATCAAGGCTACATTCCCGGCGTAGAATTCAACGAAACCTCTGCCGCTGAAATGCGCTACTGGACTTTGTGGAAGTTGCCTTTGTTTGGTGCTCGCAGCGTCCAAGAAATCATGGCTGAAGTTCAAGCTTGCCGCTCTGAAAACCCTACCTGCTACATCCGCGTCATGGGTTTTGACAACGTGAAGCAGTGCCAAGTGCTGAGCTTCATCGTGCACAAGCCTAACACCAGAGGCTACTAAGCTTTAACAGCTCTATTTTGTAGAGAAAAAGTTAGCTAAAAATTGAGGTAGGGAATTCTCCCCACCTCATTTTTTTATGCAGAAGATTCGGCGGTTGAAACCGCATCTATACAAACACTCACGCGCCTCCGCGGGTTAAAGCCAACGGTAGGGTGCGTCAGTTTAGTAATTGTCAATAATCACTCCTAATCTAATTCTGACGCACCATTTATTCCGGGTGTGCGTCAGTTGCGAGATTGTGAGTTTTTTCCGAAATCTTCCTCGCTGACGCACCCTACTACAATAACTGACGCACCATTTATTCCCGGTGTGCGTCAGTTGCGAGATTGTGAGTTTTTTCCGAAATCTTCCTCGCTGACGCACCCTACTACAATAACTAAACTTTTATAGGCGTAAGTTAGTCAACGGTAGGGTGCGTCAGTTGAGTAATCCTGAACAATCACTCACAATCGGGCTTCTGACGCACCATTTATTCCCGGTGTGCGTCAGTTGCGAGATTGTGAATTTTTCTCGAAATCTTCCTCGCTGACGCACCCTACTACAATAACTAAACTTTTATAGGCGTAAGTTAGCAGTTGCGGTAAACCGGCACGGGGAGCAATCAGACTGTTCTTAGATTCTATTACTAAAATCCAAAATTGTATATCTGCGGCGAGTTGTTTTTCTTTATTGATTGCTAAGAGATCAAATCTGCCTGCAATCGTTGTGTCTTCATCTTCTATAGTGATATTAGCAATATTTTATTGCAGACTCATCTTTAAAGGCGATCGGTAAAAGCCAGCCAATCGCATCAAAGGAAAGGTAGTCAGAGCTTGTACCAGTCCTTCTGAGACTCTTTCAAAAGAGAGGTATTCCCGAAAATCGTTGCGGATTTGTACGAGTTCGAGCTGTTCAAACTCAGTTAAGGGTTCTAATGATAATAAACTTGGATACGTTTCGTTGTTAAAGAGTTGTTGAAACTTCAAAAAATCACTAACTTCATTGAGCGTTAGATTTTTGGCATTAATAATAGCTGTCATAACTTTACAACCAATTAAGTCTCTATTGTAATTCTAACATATTAGCAAAAACAGGTTCGTAGTGAGGACTTTAGTCCTTTCCTCCAATGCTTTTAGGACGGACTAAAGTCCGTACTACGAACCTAATCGCTCTGCTCCATGACAACTCCGTCAACTATTTCATAACCCCAACTGGAATGTCTAGCTGCAAGCTCTTTCGCCATCCCGTATTCGCCCCAACTGCAAAGTTCTATTAACTGCTGAAAACCCAAATTTTTCTCGCGCTCCAATCTTTCCTGCCGCAGCTTCTCTCTTGTTGCATCCGAAGGATTAGCCCGCTCAACTCCCAGCGGATTGATATCGCTAACTCGTTTCATGTTCGCCTCCTTAAAAAGGGATAGATTCTACTATTTCACCGTCAACTATTTCATAGCCCCATTCTGGATTAGCAGCAATTTGTTTTTCAACTATACTTCGACCGAGAGCCGTTTGGTAAGCTTTTTGCAAAAAGGAAATACTGGGGATTTCGTCGGTAGTTGGTGGCTCCTGTGGTTCGAGTTTGGGCGGTTCTGCGACTGTTTCAGATGTGGATTGATTCAGGGCAAATTGCGGCGCGATCGCCCCTAATTTCTGCATCACGCTTTCTTTGGTAATTTGCGGTCTTTCGTTGAAGGAAGAGGGTAAATATGCGGTTTGTACGCCCTGGTTTTTGGCTTTGAGTGCATCATCGGCAATGCGATCGCACTTTCGCAAAAAACCCTCCCACAAATCTTTCCCCAACACCGGGTTTCTCAAGTCAGCACGAGCCTTAGACACCGCTGCTTCCAGCGGTTCGCCCTTGTGCGCGTAATACTGAATTCG
This sequence comes from Microcoleus sp. Aus8_D2, assembly GCF_036702665.1. Taxonomy (NCBI): domain Bacteria; kingdom Bacillati; phylum Cyanobacteriota; class Cyanophyceae; order Oscillatoriales; family Microcoleaceae; genus Microcoleus; species Microcoleus sp. Aus8_D2. Next base: position 65,027 of record NZ_JAUBUN010000001.1, on the reverse strand, counting down.
CTCTTCCTCAAACGCCGGATAAGGCACTTCCGGCTCAATTTCCCACTCCCGCTTAACTTTCTGACTTTCTCCTAAAGGAATTCCGGCGATAAATTCATCCCAAAAAGTCGAGGTTAAGCCCTTTGTCATGCTATCAATAATTTTAAAAGCCCATCCCGAAGGATTGCCAAACCATAAGTTACGATCTCTGGCATATTCTTCTAAAGCTCGCTGAAAATTGTGCAATTCTTCTCGGGAATTCCAAGGGCCACTAAATTCGTAATTTGGGTTGACAGGAACGGCTATTTGCTGGCGGGGTTGGCCGAAATGTTTGTCTGTTTTGACTGCATCATTTTGGAAGGGATTTAAGAGGAATATTTCTAAAGGACGATTGTTGTTTTCGCGGATTGTTTGTGCTATAATATTTGCTGAATTAGATGTCAAAAAGTTATTAAATTTTTCCTCGAAAGCGTCAATATCGGCCCAGAGTTCGAGGGTGTCGGTGTTGGAATTTGTTGATTTTTCCTTCAGGAGCGATCGCACTTTCAGCAGCCGTCTTGCTAATTCTTGTTCTTCGGGATTTAAACCAGTGGCTTTTTCAATTTCGCTGCTAGTAGTTTTTACCCACTCGCCGGAGTTCGACTGTTGTGCTTGCCATTGCAATAATTGACACATAAAAATGCTCGCCGCGACTCCCCCGGTAATTTTCCCTAGTGTGGGATAGTAGATGGCGGGATTTCCTAAATTGCCTAAAAATATTCCTATTTTCATTTTTTATATTCCTAAATGCCTTGAATGCTAGGGTGCGCTACGGGTACCTTAGCTAATATTAGAGTGTGCCAAAGAACACATCACCTCCCAGAAACTAACATTCAGAAACTTAAGATTTTCTTTAAGCTTCTGTCTATTCCTGACTGAATGGAGATTCTAGAGGAAAGACGGGGATCGCATATTCGATCGCCTGATTGACAGGACGGAGTTACACGTAATAATAAATTGTTTACTCTACAGCTCCTCCCACAATGAATCCAGAACGCCAAGAGGCTTATTTGAACTTAATCGAGCGAGTGCTTACCTGTCCCAACGGCCAAGAACCAGAGGTTTTAAGTTCCTGTTCCGATTTAATAGATGCGGGATTTGTACAAATGCTAATCCAGATATCGGCTTCCATGGCGCGGGAAGGTGACGCAGATACTGCTAATTTTTTAGTGCAACTTGCTCGCTTGCTCGGGAAATCCTTGGGTTTGTCGCCGGATTTGGTGCCGGCTGGGTACAGCAGCGCACAGCGGTAAAGAAAAGTGCCGTGAAGCCAAGCTATCCCTCGATTAATCGTTTCGTTATATTATATTTCGCTCGGGGCGATTCCCAACCCTTTGAGATAGCTTGGTTTCACGTACTTTTTAACTTTCTCGATAGCTTTAGAGTTGATATTCAAGAGGCTCGCAAAAATCATTCACCCCAGTTTTAAATACATAAATAATCGTCGGCGTCACCAAAATCTGCGGGCAAATTTTAGCAGCAACTAAATCTCTAAAGGCTGCATTCAATTGTCCGTTCGTCAACTCTTCTTTAATCTCAGATTTGCAGATAGCAACGCGGCATCTTTTCGCCAATCCGTCCAACCAATTTTCAGATATATTCGGTTCTTGTCCGGCTTGAATTGCTAGAGATATCGCTGCATCTTCGATGTTGCCTTCGCAATCTTCGATTTCGTCTAGGGCTTTTAGCGCTGCGGGATATTCGGCTAATTGCGATCGAAATTGGGCAATTTCTTGTGAGGTAATAATCACCATAAAATTTTCCTGTGTTGTCTGCGGGCAGGATAAGTTTAGCAGTTAAAATTGATATTATAGCATTTTTTTGCTTCAGGTTGGGATTCGGCGATCGAAATTAATTAAATTTTCAACTGATCTTTGGCACTTCGCAATAGTCGGCTACGGTTTAAACCCTGGTCTCAAAGCGGAAGTCCACGCGATGAGGAATGATGTTAAAATTGACAAAAAGCGCTGCTAAAATAGGTTTGCAGGACTCATATTTCTCGGGAGTCAGGAAAAATGACAACAGTTACTTTAAACTTAGATACTGTCGAACTAACAGATGAACAGTTTTACCGTTTGTGCCAGATGAATCGAGATTGGCAATTTGAACGGACAGCGAAAGGAGAAATTATCATTATGTCACCAGTAGGCGGAGTCAGCGGCAATCGAGAAGCCGATTTAATTGGCTTAGTTTGGCAGTGGAATTACCAAACGCAGCTAGGGAGAGTGTTTAGTTCTTCGACAATTTTTCGGCTGCCGAATAACGGAGACCGTTCTCCCGATGCGGCTTGGGTTAGTTTAGAAAGATGGTCGGCTTTGACAGCAGAAGAACGGGAAAAGTTTCCGCCAATTTGTCCTGACTTTGTAATAGAATTGCGATCGCGCACAGACCCGCTGCGCCCGCTTCAGGAGAAAATGCAGGAATATCTCAACAGTGGCTTGCGCTTGGGTTGGCTGATTAATCCTCAAGACGAACAAGTAGAAATTTATCGTCCTAATCGCGATGTAGAAATTGTACAATTTCCTGTGAGTTTATCGGGAGAAGATGTTTTGCCCGGATTTGTTTTGCATTTGCCGATGATTTGATTTTATATAAAATGTTTGTAGTGAGGAATGCGAGTCCTCAGATTTGGAAGAGGACTCGCATTCCTCACTACGAACCAATTTTGTTTGTGTCGTTTGAGGCAAGATAATATTACATCATTTTTTTTGAGTTGCTAATTCTATTTTCTTGGGACAAATATCATCATCGTACCAACCAGTCAAAGCCACCGCCAAAGCATCCGCCGCATCATCGGGTTTGGGAATATAACCTAACTCCAACTCCCGCGCTACAGCTTCTTGCACTTCCGATTTGTCAGCATTGCCGCGGCCTGTCAAAGCTTGCTTAATTTGAGCGGGCGTAAACTCGAACAGCGGCACTCCGCACTGAGCTAATACTAGCGTCAAAACGCCCCGCGCTTGTGCTACAAGTATGGTATTTCCCATTTTGTAAAAGAACAGTTTTTCGGCAATTGCTAAATCTGGTTTGATCTCGTCAATTACCGCGTGCAAATCTTCGTAAATTGTTTTCAGGCGCTGTCCCATTTCCTGCTTGGGGGTTGTTTTAATTACGCCGCAGTCAATCATGGAAATCCTGTTTTGGTCTTGTTTGCCGGGGACAATTTGACAGGAAATTGCGCCGTACCCGAGATGTGCTAAGCCTGGATCTAATCCTAAAATTCGTTTTTCCATTAACCCTTATTCAGTGTTTATCTGTCCGCTCAAATTCGTTAATCGTAGTACACAAGCTGGCGCACAGATGCTCCCTTCTCAATTCTTCAATTCTTTAATATAAGACTAATTTGAAAAGTATTGCTATATAGCAATCCTAAATGATTATACTCGTTACCAGGATCTGCCTGGTAACGCAGATCCGGAGGAAGAGCCGACCTTTTCGCAGCCGAGGCTCTTCAAGAGTGACATCGGTTCCCAGGCTCTTCCTCTTAACCAGTTAACCAGTTATTGAAACTGATGAACGGATTGCTATAGTTATAGAATTTATCTGTGATTTGCATAAGTGTGGGCCGGACTAAGACTCCGCTGTTTCCCTACAGATGATATCCTCTAATTTTGGTGGTAGCAATGGTATAAGTTTGTTGGCTTTGTCAAGCAAGTCGTTTGGATCTGAGATCTTGCACGCCAGTCAATAAATGACTCTCGCTTGGGGTGGGGGCGGGTTTATTTAACCTGTCTGCACGATTTAAAGCTATTGGCTCACGGGCCCCTACAGGTTCTTGATATTGGTGCCTGATGTGAGTGGGGGCGGGTTTATTTAACCTGTCTGCACGATTTAAAGCTATTGGCTCACGGGCCCCTACAGGTTCTTGATATTGGTGCCTGATGTGAGTTAGATCGAGCTTGTTTGCTTACTTTGAAGGCTCTACCCACAGCAATTATTCTGACTCTAATGCTACGATCGCTTCACGTAAACGTGAAATTATACGGTATACCAAGCTCAATACTACTGCTAACTGGACACGGGTAATGTCAATAGCCGATCGCACATTTTTTGCTCGACTGGGGTTAAGCCCACTCGCTCTACGCGATCTGTACTCGATCTTGGGTAAGATCGGCGTCCGGTTGAGCGATCGCCCTTGAATTTGCATTGAGCACAATGTTCAGGCATACTGCATAATTAAAAAGCTTTATTTTTAGTCCATAACCCCCAACCATGAGAACTTACTACTGCGGCGAACTGCGAAGCAAACACATCGGAGAGACTGTCACCCTTTACGGCTGGGTGGATCGCCGCCGCGATCATGGCGGGGTGATTTTTCTCGACGTGCGCGATCGATCGGGTATCGTGCAAATTGTCAGCGATCCGCAACGCACCCCCGACTCATATCACGGCGCTGAGGCTTTGCGCGGCGAATATGTCGTTAAAATTACGGGTAGAGTCACCAGTCGCCCTGAAGACTCCCTCAACCCCAAATTACCTACGGGTGAAATAGAAATTTATGCTGACGAGATTGAGTTGTTGAATGCGGTACGCAAACAGTTACCGTTTCAGATTTCGACGGCGGAGAATGAAAATGTACGGGAAGATTTGCGCCTGAAATATCGCTATTTGGACTTGCGGCGCGATCGCATGAGTCGGAATTTGCAGCTTCGCCATCAAGTTGTCAAAGCTATGCGCCGCCACCTGGAAGACGTTGGGGGTTTTATTGAAGTTGAAACACCGATTTTAACGCGATCGACTCCCGAAGGTGCGAGAGATTATTTAGTACCCAGCCGCGTCAACTTGGGCGACTGGTACGCTTTGCCGCAATCACCGCAATTGTTCAAACAATTGTTGATGGTTTCGGGTATGGACAGATATTATCAAATTGCTCGCTGTTTCCGCGATGAAGATTTGCGCGCCGACAGACAGCCGGAATTTACGCAGTTGGACATGGAAATGAGTTTCATGTCTTTGGAAGAAATCATCGAATTAAATGAAGGTTTAGTCTCCCAGATTTTCCAAAGCGTGAAAGGCGTAGAGTTGACTCGTCCTTTCCCGCGCTTGACTTACACCGAAGCGATGGATCGCTACGGTAGCGACAAACCGGATACTCGTTTCGGTATGGAATTAGTCGATGTTTCCGATTTGATGAAAGATTCGGGATTTAAGGTATTTTCCGGGGCGGTGGCTGCGGGCGGAATTGTGAAAATTTTGCCGATTCCCGGCGGTAACGATGCGATTTCTAACGTGCGGATTAAACCGGGTGGTGATTTGTTTAAGGAAGCTAGCGAAGCCGGTGCGAAGGGATTGGCTTTCATTCGCGTGCGCGATAACGGCGAAATTGATACGATCGGCGCAATTAAGGATAATTTGACTGAAGTTCAAAAACAGGAATTGCTCGATCGCACTGGCGCACAACCTGGTCATTTGTTGTTATTTGCAGCAGCCGACGCCACAACTGTCAATAAGACTTTGGATAGATTGCGTTTGTTTGTCGGTAACGAATTGGGATTGATTGACAAAGATAAAATTAATCTGTTGTGGGTGACAGATTTCCCGATGTTTGAATGGAACGCTGACGAGAAGCGCTTAGAAGCCATCCACCACCCGTTTACTGCGCCGCATCCTGACGATATTCACGATTTGAAGACGGCGAGAGCTCAAGCTTATGACTTGGTGTTAAACGGCACAGAAGTGGGCGGTGGTTCTCTGCGGATTTACCAGCGGGATGTTCAGGAAAAGGTGTTTGAGGCGATCGGCTTATCGACTGAGGAAGCCTACAATAAGTTCGGGTTTTTGCTGGATGCGTTCGAGTATGGAACTCCGCCCCACGGAGGGATTGCTTACGGCTTGGATCGGTTGGTGATGCTGTTGGCTGGCGAAGAGTCGATCAGGGATGTGATCGCGTTTCCGAAGACGCAGCAGGCTGGTTGTTTGCTGACGAATGCGCCTGCTGGGGTGGATGACAAGCAGTTGAAGGAGTTGCAAGTGCGATCGACTTATACGCCAAAGTCATAATTGCATGAAACACCTTTAAATAGGTTTGTAGTGAGGACTTCAGTCCGCAAAAATTGGTTGATGCGGACTAAAGTCCTCACTCCGAACCTAAACCTGCAAAAATGATTGATGCGGACTAAAGTCCTCACTACGAACCTAGAGCTGTTTTTTGACGAACAGATGTAATTGCTAAGGCTAAAACACTTAAGGTAATTCCTAAAATCGCATAACTAGGTAATGAAAAAATAGTTACTTTCAGCAGATAAGGCAATTCTCCCGCTTTCCAGTTCCACCGCTTCCCGAGAAAGACTAACAGCCAGCGATGAATCACTGCTGTTTGCACCAAGAGACAGCCAGCTCCTAACAACCAAACAAACATTCTTTGCCGAGAAAAGGCACAATATTTAATCTGAAAACACAAATCATTTAGCAAAAAAACTACCGCAGGCGCTAGCATCACCAAACTGGTTGGCTGTGAATAGTTAATCGCAATACTCAAACAGGAAATTAGCACCATTTCAGACAAGTAAATATTTTTTGACCAAGCAGTGCGAGATTGTTCTTGGTAAAAATACCAACTCACTAAACCAACTAACACCAGAATAATCAAATCAGAAAATAGGTTAGCAACTAACGGACTGTGGGCGAAAAATCTCGGCCCCAAAACCCTTAAATCGATGCGAGTCATAGAAATATAAGGATTGTTAGATGGATCGTTCAACCATAGTGGAAAGCCACGAGTTGCATCCTGGAGAAATCCTGTTAAGGAATTGCCCGTTACAGCTAAACCGATAAATGCCTGAGAAATTACCGTGACTATCGATATACAAACTAGCTTAAACCGTCTTTTGATTAAAAAATAAGGAACAAACAAGATAACTAAGGTTGGTTTAAACATGGCGGTTCCCAATAAAACTCCTGCAAGTATCTCCTGATTTTTACTGGCAAAAATAAACATCCACAACAGCATCACGGCAATAAAACTAGCCACATTGCCAACTTGCAGGTCGAAAACGAAACCGTAGAGCAATACAATTGATATACCGCAAGTAGTTCTCAAAGCTCGTGAGTGCGACTCCAACAGAATATTTGCTCCCCACAATACCAATGCTATTGCTATCAGATGCAGCACAGTCCAGATTGTGAATGCAGTCTTCATCGGGAAATAACCCAAAAACCAAAACACAGGAATGATATTAGGTGGATACACAAAAGATGGGATAAACCCACACACTTTTGTCATCCTACAGAAACCAGCGTTAAATACCTCGACATTAAAGGGACTCAAATGCTGGTGCGCTAATTTACTGGCTACATAAAACCACTTAAAATCCCAGTAAGGCGGTTCTGGCCGATGAGTCAGATCGTAAACCAGCCAACCTGTATAACAGAGGAATCTGGTTACAATTAATACAATAATTGTTTGTAAAATAAAGTGGGCGATCGGTTGATGAAATAACTTAGTCAACCATTGCATCCGATGATGTTTTAAAAATAAAGAATTTGACCAGGCTGTTTTTTCGGTGTCAAGTCGCCAATTGTGTTTGAGAAATAAAGCGACTGCTATGATGATAATCAAATTCCACAATCCAAAGTTAATCATATTAAATTATTTCAAATAACAAATTACTGCTTGATGATATCACAACAATATTTGTTCAACTAAAGTCAGTATTTTAACCTAGAATATTGACTCCTATCCCCGGTTTATGCCTAACTCTTTTTTCTCTGCGTTCTCTGCGCCCTCTGCGGTTAATAAAAAAAATCTGATTCACCAACGCAATAGCATTACTATCAAAAAGCCCGATCGCACTTTCGCACTTTTTCCACCTACAACCCAGTTCACAGCCAAGCATTTGCGTTAACCTAGTTGACTAAAGCTCTCCCCAACATAATCCATGCTTGCCCGCATTCAAGAACTAGCAGCCACCCTCGCACCCCGTTTAACCGAAATTCGCCGCCACATCCACTCGCACCCCGAACTCAGCGGCCAAGAATATCAAACTGCCGCCTACGTAGCCGGAGTGCTCGCTTCTAGCGGAGTCCACGCGATCGAAGGAATCGGCAAAACCGGAGTCCTCGGCGAACTCAAAGGTAACAGCAGCGAGTCTCGCTGGCTGGCAATTCGTACTGATATGGACGCTTTGCCAATTCAAGAACGTACTAATTTAGAATTTTCCTCCCGCAACGAGGGAGTGATGCACGCCTGCGGCCACGATATCCACACTACGGTTGGTTTGGGCGCAGCGATGATATTGTCGGAGTTAAAAGAAAAATTGCCCGGTAACGTCCGCTTTTTGTTTCAGCCGGCGGAAGAGATTGCTCAAGGTGCTCGCTGGATGATTAAAGATGGGGCGATGCAAGATGTTGATGGCATCCTGGGAGTGCACGTTTTTCCGACGATTCCGGGCGGTTGTATCGGTATCCGCCACGGGGCCCTGACGGCGGCGGCGGATGACCTAGAATTGATTGTAATTGGCGAATCCGGCCACGGTGCGCGCCCTCACGAGGCGATCGATGCAATTTGGATTGCTTCTCAGATTATTACTACTTTGCAGCAGGCGATTAGTCGCACCCAAAATCCTTTGAGGCCTGTGGTTTTGACGATCGGGCAAATTAGCGGCGGGCGAGCTCCAAACGTAATTGCCGATCGCGTAAAATTATTGGGCACGGTGCGATCGCTACATCCAGAAACCCACGAAAAACTACCGGCTTGGATCGAACAAATTGTGTCCAGCGTCTGCGCGACTTACGGCGCTAAGTACGAACTTACCTACAAGCGCGGCGTGCCCGGAGTCCAAAACGATCCGAAACTGACGCAATTAGTCGAAGGTGCGGCTTTAGAAGCTTTAGGGCGATCGCGCGTTCAAATTTTACCAGAACCATCCCTCGGCGCGGAAGATTTTTCGATGTATTTAGAACACGCGCCGGGAACCATGTTTCGCTTGGGAGTGGGGCTGACTGACAAACCGAATTATCCCCTGCATCACCCGCAATTTGAGGTGGATGAAGCCTCCATTGTGACCGGCGCTGTCACCTTGGCCTATGCTGCTTGTCAATATTGGAAACAGCAAGCAAGCCAGTAAGTGATATCGTTTCCGTTCAATTACCCAAAATTAAGATAGGTTCGTAGTGAGGACTTCAGTCCTTTTCCAAATTAGAGGACTGAAGTCCTCACTACGAACCTGATTCATTCACCGGCAATCCTAATTTAGAAATTTTTATGAACCTAGATTTCGATAAATTATGCAATGCCTGCAACCCCAGTCACTCCCTCGTATTAGGCAATGCCGAAGACCAACAATATTATATTGATTTTGCCCAAGTGCGCGGCGGGAAAATTATTAACATACTCAAACGGACAATTAGCCGTTTATCACCAGACAAACCGACTTGCCAATTGTTTACCGGACACATTGGTTGCGGCAAATCTAGTGAATTGTCGCGACTGCAAAAAGAGTTGACAAAAGAGGGATTCCATGTGGTTTATTTTGAGTCAACACAAGACCTCGATGAAATGGATCTCGATTTGACAGATATCATGTTGGCGATCGCGCGTCGAGTCGCCCAAAGCTTGGAAGAGGACAAGATTGCCTTGCAGCCCCAGGGTTTTAGAGCTTTCTTAAAAGGTAGTTGGGAATTTTTGCAAACCCCGATCACGCTAGAAGCTGAAGGAGAACTTTTTGGCAGCAAAGTCAAGGGCAGTACAGACGGAGAGTTGGAAGTTTCCTTGCCTTTAGGCATCGCAAAAATTACTGCCCAAACTAAAAGTAATCCTGATTTGCGATCGAAACTGAGACAGTACATGGAACCGCAAGCTAATAAAATGTTAGAATTGATTAATCAAGAAATTATTGAAACAGCAATTAATCAACTCAAGCTGCGTGGCAAAAAAGGATTGGTGGTAATTGTTGACAACTTAGACCGAATAGTTTCTCGACCGAATGCAGCGGGGCGAATGTTGCCAGAATATATCTTTATTGACCGGGGAGATCAGTTGCGAAAACTGAATTGCCATTTAGTTTATACGCTGCCGCTGGGATTGACTTTTGGCAATGAAAGCGAAATCTTGAAAAATCGCTTGGGGGGCGGAGTTGACCCGAAAGTTTTGCCGATGGTGCCAGTAAAGAATAGAGACGGTAGCGAATGTGTTGAGGGGATGGATTTGCTGCGGCAGATGGTGATGTCGCGGGCTTTTCCAGATGTATTGCCAGAGGAACAAATCGCGTTAATTACCCAGGTTTTTGACAGTCCTGAAACTTTAGATAGATTGTGCCGAGTCAGCGGCGGTCATTTGCGAAACTTGATGGGGATGCTGTTTGGTTGCTTGCAGCAAGATGACCCTCCAATTTCCCAAGATGTGTTGCAATCGGTGATTCGCAGTTCTCGCGACAGTCTGAGTCGCGGTATTGATAACTATGAGTGGGAGTTACTGTTTAAGGTGATGCAGGAACAAAGCATTAACGGGGATAAAGAATACCAAGATTTGCTGCGGAATCTGTGGGTGTTTGAATATGTGGACACTCAAGGAAATTGGTTTGCGCTGAATCCGCTGTTGATGGAAACTGACAAATTTAAGCTGTGGCAGCAGCAAAATTGTTGAGATTATGGTAAACTCAAATCGAGCCGAAGATATTGCAGCAGAAAACGAGCGATCGATCGCTACTTTAGTACGGACGATCGCCCGCTTTCAAGGAAATTTTTCTTTAACTATAGTGCGCTGCAATTATGCTAGCGTGCGATCGACAATTCTTGGCAAATTGCGGGCGCGATCGACTGTTGAATATCAAGAATTAGTCCTCGAACCTGCAACTAAAACACTTTATCAAACCATTTTTAATGCCGTCCAAGAGCAACCGCCGAAAGCTTTGATAGTTGTCGGTATCGAGTCGGTGGTGGCGATTGATGACCTGCTAGCTGGGGCTAATAGAGCGCGAGACCAATTCAAGCAAGATTTTGCTTTTCCGCTGATATTATGGGTGACGGATGCTGTGCTGGCTAAATTTAGTCGATCGGCTAACGATCTGAAATCTTGGGCTCCTCCTCCAATTCAGTTTACCATGCCGCCGGATGATTTGATGAATTTGTTGCGGCAAAAAGCAGACGAAGCTTTTGCTAATGTTGATAATTTACAATTAGATGACTGTGAAATTGAGTCGCTGGAGAATTGCCTGCCAAGTTTGGGAGAGGCATTAGACCCGGAATTGCAAGCTCGTTGGGAATTTATTCAGGGTTTAGTTGAATTTCATATAAATCAAATAGATTTAGCGATCGAACATTATCAGCAAAGTTTAGCATTTTGGCAGCAAAATCAGCAGTGGGAAAGACAAGGAATTGTTTGCGAGAAAATTGCCGAAGCTTACAACCGCAAAGCTGAATTGCACCGGGCTGGAAGTCAGAATTATTGGCAACAAGCTAGAAAGTATTTGCAGCAATCTCTGGAGAGTTTTGAGCAAGCACAGCGGCATGATTTAGCTGCTAAATGTATTAGCAAACTCGGCGAAGTTCTGCGACTTTTACAAAAATGGGAAGAGTTGCAAAAATTAGCTGAAAAAGCCTTAGAAATGCACCAAAATTGTGGTACTCCGAGTCAAGTAGCTCAAGATTATGGATTTTTGGCTGAGGTGGCGCTGAAACGTTTTCAGTGGGAAAAAGTTTGCGAATTAGGTAAATTAGCACTATCGGTTTTAAAACAAGCAGGAGTATCCCAACAAGAGACTGGTTTATATCTGTTACTTTGGGCAAAAGCGCAGCGAAATTTCAGTCAACAGTCCGAGGCAGTTAACAACTTAGAAGCAGCCAAAGAAAATACGCGGCCTCAAGATGATGTGCAGCTTTATCTAAGGATTTTAGAAGAGTTGAGAACACTCTATTTTGAGCGAGGCGAATATTTAAAAGCATTTAACGTTAAACTCGAACAACAGGAAGTTAAAAGCAAATATGGATTGCAAGCTTTTATCGGTGCTGGTCGCTTGCAGCCACCACAGCAAATAATTGATATCGGTTTAGAATCTGGTAAGTCAAAATCTGAAATTGTGGAGCAAATTGTCACCAATTCCGGGCGAGCGCAGGATGTCAAACGGATAATTGAACGGATAGGTACATCTGCTTGCAAGCTGACAATCATTAACGGACAGTCTGGGGTAGGAAAAAGTTCGATTATTCAAGCAGGATTAGTTCCCGCACTGCAACTTACAACTTTTGAAGCGCGGGACGTATTGCCTGTTTTATTGAAGTCTTATCACGATTGGGCGAGGGATTGCGGTCAGTGTTTGAATTCAGGAATTGACAAAATAAAAGGTGTGAGTTTATCTACTTCTATTGACACGCCCGCAGCTATTTTAGAACAATTGCGACTTAATGAAAATCGCAATTTATTGACGGTACTAATCTTTGACCAATTTGAAGAATTTTTCTTGGCTTATCAAGACCAAAGTCGCAGGCGAGAGTTATATGATTTTTTGGCTGAATGTTTGCGGATTAGCTATCTCAAAATTATCCTGTCGCTGCGGGAAGATTATCTTTTCTACTTGTTGGAGTGGAATCGAACGACCAATTTATCAATTATTGATAATGATATTCTCAATAAACACATCTGCTATTACTTAGGTAATTTTTCGATTGCAGATGCTAAACTTGTTGTCCAAAGCTTAACAGAACGGTCTCAATTTTACTTAGATGATAATTTGGCAAACGCACTGATCGAAGATTTGGCAGGTAAACTCGGCGAAGTGCGGCCGATTGAGTTGCAAATTGTGGGGACGCAATTGGAAAAACGGCAGATTACTCGACTGAGTGAATATCAGGAACTTGGCGATCGAGCAAAGCTCAAACTGGTTGAGGAGTTTTTAGATGAAGTTATCGCAGATTGTGGTAAGGAGAATAAAGATATTGCCGAAGTTATCTTGTACTTGCTGACGGATGAAAACAACACTCGTCCTCAGAAAACTTTGGCTGAATTAGCAGCAGATTTACGAATAGAGTTAGTAGAATTAGAGTTGGTTTTAGAGATGGTCGTTAAATCAGGATTGGTATTAGAAATGCCGGCAACTCCGAAACGCTATCAACTTGTTCACGATTATTTAGTACCTTTTGTCCGCCAATTAAAAAATGCGAAATTATTAGAAATAAGGGAAAAACTTCAGGAAGTTAAAGCTATAACGCAGACAGCAGAAAAACTAACAGAGGAGTGCCAACAGTTGTTAGCACAAGCAGAATCAGATATAAAAGATCTATATGCCAAAGCAGAAGCAGATATAAAAGAGCGATATGGTGGGCCGATTATTATTTTAATAACTATGTTTAGCATTAGCTTAATTGGGAATTTCATTACAATGGGAGTAGTATGGCAACAACTAAACAAACCATAGGAATTGAAAAATTTAGAGTGATGGGTAAGTGATACTTTGAGACTTCTTGAGTTGGGGAATAATCAAATAGAGCGCTCTAAGAGGTAAACTAATACAAGAATGTGAACTACCCGCCACTAACCGCAAGCGGTTTGATGGGGGCTTCTGTACTCACAGGCGAATGCCTCAAAACAGACTTGCGCCCGCTATGAGGTCTTACTTCCCCTCCTACAGCAGAAACGGCTGTTCCATCCGTCTGTAGCATTCTGATTCCTTCTGTTCTAATATTTGCAGCAGCGTTGCCATCTCGATCGTGATGAGTACCACAATGGGGACAAATCCAGTCCCTTACATCGAGTGGCATTTCATCTATTTTATAGAAACAATTAGAACAGAGTTTGGAACTAGGGAACCATCTATTTATCTCTACTAACTTTCCACCCTTACGTTCTAATTTATAGGCTAGAAAATTAGTGAACATTCCCCATCCACAATCAGATATTGCTTTAGCTAAGTTATGATTTCGCACCATGCCTTTGACATTAAGATTCTCTACTACGACAACTTGGTTTTCGTTGACTAGCTTATGCGAAAGCTTGTGTAGAAAATCTTGACGTGCGTTTGATACTCGCTCGTATACCCTAGCCGCTATTTTTTTTGCTTTGAACCTTGAGTTACTACCATCTTCTTTTCTGGCTAATTTTTGCTGTTTCCTCTTGAGATTTTTTTCATGCACAGCTAAATGTTTGGGATTCCTATATTTAGATACTTTCTCTCCATCGTAAGTTACTGCAAAGTCCTTCACACCTAAGTCAATACCTATTACATTTCCTTCAATCGATCTCAGTGGCTTTTCGCCCTCTGTCTCAACCAAGATCGAGGCAAAATATTTTCCAGCAGGTGTTTTGCTCACTGTAACAGTTTTCACTTTTCCATCAATCGGTCGATGAATCTTAGCTCTCACTTCCCCAACTTCACCAGGAATTTTAATCGTGTTATTAGCTAATATTTTGACGTTTTGAGGATATTGAATTGATTGCTTACTTTTCTTTGACTTGAATTTAGGAAATCTGGAGCGACCCTCAAATAAATTTTTATAAGCTGTAACTAATTTGAGAGTAGTAGCCTGCAATACCTGACTGTGACAATCAGCTAGCCAAGATGTTTCTTCTTGCTTCTTTAGTTTCGGCAATAAGGCATTTAGCGCTGCTTGTCCTATCCATTTACCTGTTTGTTGGTAAGTCTCGATCGACTTATTCAGGGCAAAATTCCACCACCAACGCGAACAACCAAATGCTTGAGCCAATTTTTGTTCTTGGCTTTGCGTTGGATAGATTCTAACTTTGATGGCTTGGTATTGCACGAAATATTTTGACGGCTTATCTATGTTGAGTATAAAATTACTGTGTAGCTTTGTCAAGCACGAGGTGGTTGTTCGTTTTGTGCTCGCTCCCTACCATCGTAACTCTGGGGAGAGCAGGGAATTAATTCCCTGACAGTTGTCGGGTTAGGGGCATCTTTCTCGCAGGGTAGGCCGTTACAAAACTTTCATGCGTTTGATAGATTGATCGCCTTAAATAGTCTCTTTAAAGTAGTCGTAGGGTGCGTCGCCACAGAAAATCCCCAACTAAATATCGAATTTTCTAGTAGCGACGCACCTGTACTTAAATTTTCAGGGCTTCTCATGGGAGGCTAGAAACCGGGTTTCTACGAAATTTTGCGTTTAGTAGCGAGAAATCTACGAAGAAACCCGGTTTCTGAGATCACGATTATTTTGCAAGGTGCGTCGCTGCGAGATTGTCGCTCTTTTGTTGGGATTTATCGCAGCTATCTTCGGGAATTCCGCTCTCCGCAGCCGCCAAATGTGCTAACGTACAATGAAAAATCCCCAAATTTCAACTATCGGGAGACACACAACCGTGTTCGCTCAAGCACCTCCAACTCCCAGTTACAAATGGTTTAGCTGCATTTCTAGCACTGTTTTCGCCGCATTGTGCCTGATGCCCCTTTTCAGTGCTCCGGGATACGCCCAAACTCCCCAAAATCGACCCATCAAAATCGGCGTGGTGCAGCGGTTTGGCACTAAAGCAACAGATAAACTGACGCTGAAAGCATTACCGGGCGACAGCTTAACATTAAGTTACAAAACTCCCCAAGGCATAGAAACTAAAACTGCTGCTAGCATCCAGCTAGAAATCGCCAGTAAACCTCTGGAAGCGCCATTAGTAGAAGAACGAGTTGTTCTGAGCTCCCACCGCAGTTTTGAGAGTGCAGAAGATAGCGCGAATCAGTGGCGCGCTAAGGGAATTGATGTGGAAATTGCTCAACCTTTGCGCTGGCAAGTTTGGGCGAAAAGAGATACTTACAATTCTCCTTTGGTGCGGCGCTGGCTGTTGCAAAGTTTGCAAGCTCAAGGTAATAGAACAGCTTTTTTAGATACTAAAGTTTTTAAACAAATACCCCAGGCTTTTTGGCTTTTAAATGGCTTTCGTTTCAACCGCAATGAGTTGGATGTGACGGCGGGAAAAAATGTCATTGAGGTATTGGAACAAACTACCCAAGAGGCGACAGCTACTGATCCAGAAAAAGCTATTCAACAAACTAGCCGTTATGGAGGCAGTTTGCAATTACAAAAAAATTCTTACGGCACTTATACTTTAGTAAATAATGTGCCGACTGAAACTTATTTGCGGGGTGTGGTTCCTCACGAAATTGGAGCTTTTTCGCCCTACGCTTCAATTGTCGCTCAAACTATTTTGGCGAGAACTTACGCCCTGAGAAATTTGCGCCGCTTTGCTGTGGATAATTACGAGTTGTGCGCTGATGTTAACTGTCAAGTTTATAAAGGTTTGACGGAGGTTTTCCCGCAAAGCGACAAGGCGATCGCCCAAACGAGCGGTTTAGTGCTAACTTACGAAAATCAGCTAGTAGACGCGCTCTATTCCGCGTCTAGCGGCGGCGTGACGGCGACTTTTGGCGATGTGTGGCACGGCCCCGAACGTCCGTATTTGCGATCGATCGTCGATTCCCCCAAGAACGTCTGGGATTTGTCAAAGCAGAGCTTGTCTGACGAAAACAACTTCCGCCGCTTTATGACTCTGAAAGCAGGGTTTAATGAGGAAAAAGAAGACACCTTCCGCTGGCGCGAAGAAGCTTCATTGACATCGATTGGTGGGTTTCTCAAACAGTATCTTCAGAAGAAAAAGCACCCGCTGGCTAATTTTAAAACTCTCACAAAAGTTGAAGTGGTGGAAAGATCGGCCGCAGGTAGAGTTTTGCAAATGAAGGTACAAACTGACTTGGGCCCCATCGATATTGACAAAGACGAGATTCGCAATGCTTTTTTCCCGCCGATTAGCACGCTTTTTTACCTCGATCCAATTTACAATGGGGATCAAAGCCTTAACGGTTATGCTTTTGTCGGAGGCGGTTTCGGACACGGCGTGGGAATGAGTCAGACCGGTTCTTACAATTTAGCTAATTTGGGCTGGAATGGCGATCGAATTCTGAGTTTTTATTTTCCCGGCGCTCAAGTTGTACCGCTTAACGATTCCATTACATTTTGGCGGGAATAGTTGGGATTAAGACAATACGCTTGGGTGAAGACAGATCCCCCCTAGCCCCCCTTAAAAAGGGGAGTAGGGGGTGGGACAAGAAGTTACTCAAAGTCCCCCTTCTTAAGGGGGATGCGAGGGGGATCTCCGGGCGATAAACAGTGTTAACCCAAGCATTTTGGTTTATAAGACAATTCGCTTGGGACAAGAAGACGAGCCGTTTCAACCGCCCTCCTATCTCTGTCGCCGTCTTTCAACACAAAAACCCAGTTTCTTCACGTAATTGAGCTTAAATATCTCAATTACGCAAACAAGAAACCGGGTCAATTAGCGCATCGCGCCTGTGAATCCTTTCTTAGTAGAGGGATTCTTCTTGGTGAGTTTCGATCGTACAATCAGACTTAGGATAAGCGACGCAGGTCAGAACAAATCCGGCCTCGATTTGGTCGTCATCTAAGAAAGATTGGTCAGATTGGTCAATTTCGCCAGCAGTAATTTTGCCAGCGCAGGTGGAGCAAGCTCCAGCGCGGCAAGAATACGGGAGGTCGAGTCCTGCTTCTTCGGCAGCATCAAGAATGTAAGTATCATCATCAACGTCAATGGTCTGGTTGATTCCTTCGGCTTCGCTGATGAGGGTAACTTTGTAAGTTGCCATGCACTAATCCTCTCAAAAATTCAACAATATTGATAAGTTTTCCTAATGCAAACTTCAAGGCTCTATTAGCTTTGAGGTTAGCTCCTAGGTTCGTTCCCTTTATGATAGTAGGGGAAAGAAGTAAGCTTGCAACACTTATTTACAAAAAATTTGAATGGGATTCGTTATAACTTTTTCTAATTTCATCTTGATTGCTTATACCTATGTTGGGATCAGCCGTGTGATACTGTTGCCGCAAGACTTACGCAAAATAACCGGGTTTCTCTTAAAAATCCTGTTTTGTGGCGTACAGCGCAAAAACCGGGGTTTTGGTATGCGGTATGTCGATCGACTTTCAGCCAGACTTGCTGGAATTTGTCCCCGCAGCCGTGGACAGTTGACAGTTGACCTGTGGTAGGGGCGGTGGATGGTGCGTGCGGGCCCTCCTAGTTGACAGTGGATAGCTTGTCAGTCAGCGAAGTCGAAGGGTTGCACAGCGGACTGTTGCACAGTACGGGCATCAAACCATTTATGCTTAACGGGTATCGGCTTTGTTCATGATTTTATTTATGTCCGCGCCCGATGTGGCGGTTGCGACATACCGCACCAGACTTGGGTGCAAGTCTTTAACTATACTAAAATCTCAAATCTCAAATCTAAAACCTAAAATCCTATGACTCAAATTAATACTGGCATTGGTTTTGCAGTAAATTCTCCAATTCGCGTGGGGATTGTGGGTACTGGTTTTGCTGCTAAGTTGAGGGCCCAGACGCTGGTAGCTGACGCCCGATCGAACTTGGTAGCAGTGGCGGGCCACAACCCAGATAAAACCGCAGCATTTTGTCAAACATTCGGCGCCGAGGCTGCGGTTTCTTGGCGCAAGCTGGTAGAAAGAGACGATTTAGATTTGGTAATTGTATGTACGGTGAACCGGGATCACGGGGCGATCGTCCTGGCGGCGCTGGAAAATGACAAGCACGTTGTGGTCGAATATCCTCTATCTTTAGACGTATCTGAGGCTCAAAGGGCGATCGAGCTTGCCGCCCAAAAGCAAAAACTCCTCCACATCGAACATATCGAACTGTTAGGCGGTTTGCACTCCTCAATCAAAGAATCCTTACCATTAATCGGTAAAGTTTTTTATGCCCGCTACGTTACTATTACCCCTCAGCGTACCGTACCGCAGCGCTGGACTTTTCAGCATTCCCTATTTGGGTTTCCCTTAATCGGGGCAATTTCTCGACTGCACCGATTTACTGATTTGTTCGGGGAAGTGACAAGTGTTAACTGTCAAACTCAATTTTGGGACACTCAACCGGATTTCTACAAAGCTTGTTTGTGCAACGCACAGTTACGCTTTACCAATGGCGCTGTCGCTGAAGCTGTTTATGGAAAAGGAGAGACTTTTTGGCAGTCAGAAAACATTTTTACCATCTACGGAGAAGCCGGAACGCTAATTTTTACTCCCGAATCCGGTCAATTAATTCAGGGAGAAAATCGCCAGACTATCCCAGTAGGAACGAGGCGCGGTTTGTTTGCTAAGGATACGGATATGGTGTTAGACTGTTTGTTAAACGGTACGCCCTTGTACGTCAACAATACCAGTAGTTTGTACGCTTTGAAGGTAGCGGATGCTGCAAGGCGATCGAGCGAGACCAGGCAAAAAATAGCGATCGACAATTCATAAATAAAACTTACGCAACCAACCATTTTTTAGGCTGAGTACGTGCAAAGGTGCTTGTGGCGCACCTTACTCTTCAACCCGCAGAGGCGGGTTTTGTCTGTGTAGGATCGGTTTCAACCGCCGACTGCAATCTTAATCTGTAATGCCAATAGACCAATACGGTTCACGATCGATTCCTTATACCCGGAGATCCCCCTCGCATCCCCCTTAAGAAGGGGGACTTTAAGAGCTTCTTGTCCCACCCCCTACTCCCCTTATTAAGGGGGGTTAGGGGGGATCGGTCTTAAGTGAACCGTATTGGCCAATAGACAAGATTGCATAAGTCGAAGGATCGATCCTGCAACCGCAGATATCAAACAGATAAACACAGATAAACGCAGATAATTTCAGGGCGTTTTCCGATTTTTGCAATCTTGTCTAATATATCGAGGCTGATTCTTGATTCGCTCAATCTGCAATCTTAATCTGTAATGCCAATATATCGAGGCTGATTCTTGATTCGCTCAATCTGCAATCTTAATCTGTGATCCTAATATATCGAGGCTGATTCTTAACTCGATCGATCCAAGATTGAATGGCCCCAAACCCAGTCAAATCAAATCCGCCTTCCCCAGCAACGTGCGTGTAAGCAAATAAACCGATATCAGCAATAGAATAGCGATCGCCCGCAAAAAAGTCATTTTTTTCTAAATGCTGTTCCATCACCCCCAAAGCAGCATAACCCGGTGCTTGTTTCTGTTGCAGTGCTGCTTGATATTCCTCAGCTTTCCCTGTCAAATACCAAAAACGAGAAGTTGCAATAAAAGGTTCGTGGCTGTACTGCTCAAAAAACAACCACTGCATGACTCGAGCGCGTTCAAGTTTATCGCTGGGGAAAAACTCAGTTTCTTCGCTCAAGTAAAACATAATCGCATTCGATTCAAACACAAACTTACCCGGTGCAATCTCTAAAACCGGAATGCGCCCATTGGGATTTTTGACCAAAAATTCTGGTGTGCGGCTTTCTTTTTGGAGAATATTAATTTCTGTGCGATCGAACGGAATATTGAGCTGAGTTAAGAGCAATCGAACTTTATAGCAATTGCCCGAAGGGGAATATTCGTAGAGTTTGAACATAAGTATCCTTGTTTTGAACTAACCGCAGATTACACTGAGGAAGAGAAGCAGAAAAAAGAAAAAGAGAGAGAGAGAGATTAATATCATATCCGGACTTCCGTCCGCAATAAATAAGGTTCGTAGTGCGGACTTCAGTCCGCTCTCAGGCTGCGGACTCTTCGCCAATAAATAAGGTTCGTAGTGCGGACTTCAGTCCGCAATAAATAAGATTCGTAGTGCGGACTTCAGTCCGCAATAAATAAGGTTCGTAGTGCGGACTTCAGTCCGCATAGTTCATACAGCTTTCAGATTCGATATCAGATGTCGCTGGAGTAACTTACCAACAATAGCGATACCCCGTTCAATTTCTTCAGGCAACAAAGAGAAATTCAATCGCATTGCTGGATAGCCTTTTCTATCGGGGAAAAAGGCAGTACCGCAAGCAATCAAAATCCCCTGAGATAAAGCCTCTTGACAAATTGTTTGCACTGACAAGCAATTGGGTAAATGCACCCATAAAAACAATCCACCTTCAGGCACAGTCCAACTTGCTTCCTGTGGAAAGTAACGCTCCAAAGCTTGCAGCATGGCATTTCTGCTCTGCAAGTTTTGCATCCGAATCTGATTCAAATGTCGGCGGTAATGACCGGAAGCCAGATATTCACTAACTATTGCCTGAGAAATAGTTGATACATGAAAATCGTGCAATAATTTTTGTCTCATAATCGCCTGATAGTTGACATCTGGAACGATAATCCAACCAACTCGCAGACCTGGGATTATAGTTTTGGAGAAAGTACCGATATATGTTACCAGGTTTTGCTGGTCTAAGGCTTTAATAGGTGGAGGAACAGGCTGAAAATTTAGTCCTTCGTAAGCGTTATCTTCTAAAATGGCGCATTTATATTTACTGGCTAATGCTAATAACTGCTGGCGATGAGTTTGAGAAGTTGTCAAGCCTGTAGGATTGTGCAGCGTGCTGATCGTGTAAATTAATTTAGGGCGGTGAGTCTGGAGACAAGATTCTAGAATAGCTAAATTCATCCCTTCTCCAGTCATGGGAATGCCGACTATTATGGCTCCAATATCTTCTAAAATAGCAAGTGCTCCGTGATAAGTTGGTGCTTCTACAATTACCCGATCGCCCGCTTGGACATAATGACGCATCGCTAAAGACAATCCCTGTTGAGATCCATTAGTCAGAATCAATTGTTCAGGAGCAATATCGAGTCCTTGTTGCACCAACATTTGAGCAATTTGTTGCTGCAAAATCGGCTGTCCCCCAGGAAAACCGTATCTAAACAGCGTATCTCCGGCTTCGGTGACGGCTCGTCTGGCGATTTTTTGCAAGTCTTGCAATCCCCAAGGACGGGGAAAGCCTGAGCTAAAGTCAGTAATTCCTGTTTCCGATTGTACCTGAATTGAAGCCAAGAAGCGATCGCAAAAACCGCCTCCATCTTTGTCTGGGACGATCGCATCTTGAAGGGACGGAAAAGCTGTTCCCAGTCTAGAGGTGGGCACTGTTTGATGGCTGACAAAGTATCCAGAGCCTTGGCGAGCATAAATCAAGCTATCTGCTTCTAAAACCCCGTAAGCTTCAATGACCGTCAATCGAGCAACTTGCAAGGTTTTAGCTAGCGATCGAATTGAAGGTAGGCGTTGTCCAGGTGGTAATGTCCCAGACTGGATCAGTCGCTTGAGGCGATCGCGAATTTGCAAATAAATCGGTTTGGGAGATTGTCTGTCTAAGGGTATTTTCACAGCACATATTCGCTCGTGACAGTACAGGGCGATCGCAATTTTCAATTCGATGAAATACAAGACACCGCTCTGCCGTGTCCCCAACCGAAAACCGCTATAGCCACATTATAAGCGATTACTCTATCCAATTACCCGGTACAGTTTTCAGATCTTTTACCAAAACAGTTGGTGGATTGAGAAACTGTACTTGTCAAAATCTCCCAAACCGTATCTTCACAGATGGCAATTTTTTCCATAAAGTGAATTGGTAACACCAATTATCAAAAACATTGCTACTTATGAAATTATACTGGAAACATTACCAATTCGATCCAGAAACAATCGGGCTAATTTACGGTTTCCTAGGCGTAGTAGGATTCAGCTTAACACTGCCAGCAACCAGAGCAGCAGTACAGGACTTAGACCCTATTTTTGTAGGATTAGGACGCGGATTAGTAGCAGCTACACTAGCAGCAGTTACTTTGAAAATAACAGCTCAACCTATTCCCTCTAAACGGCAATTGTGGAGTTTATTAGTTGTCGGATTGGGAGTGGTTGTCGGATTTCCGCTATTATCAGCCTGGGCAATGCAGCGAGTACCTGCCGCCCACGGCGCTGTAGTATTAGGAATCTTGCCCTTGACAACAGCAATCGGGGGAGTTTTGCGATCGGGCGATCGGCCATCTTCTCGCTTTTGGATTGCTAGTATCGCCGGAAGTCTAACTGTTGTTTGTTTTGGAATTATTAGTGGTGCAGGGCAACTCCAAGCCGCAGATTTAGCTTTATTTGCATCAGTAATTGCTGCTGCTTTTGGTTACGCCGAAGGTGGGCGATTAGCTAAGACTTTAGGCGGGTGGCAAGTTATCTGTTGGGCATTGATAGTTATCGCTCCCTTCGAGGTTTTGCCGACAATATTTGTGGTTTTAAAACAAGGATTAATAGCTGCACCGAGTGCCTGGTTGGGTTTTGCCTATGTGAGTTTTGTCAGTCAATTTGTAGCATTTTTTGCCTGGTATGAGGGGATGGCCATTGGCGGAGTTGCCAGGGTAGGGCAAATTCAGCTATTGCAACCGTTTTTGACTATCCTGACATCGGCTATTTTGCTTGGTGAAACTGTGCAGCCGATCGCCCTAGGCAGCGCTTGTTTAGTGGTAGCCTGCGTCGCAGCGGGTAAAAAAGCATCAATTAAGCAAGCAGCAAATTTGTGATCCGAAGGAAATTTTTGTTGGGCGCGATTCCTTAAATGTTAACACAAATTAGGAAATTTAGGCAAGATTAGTTAACTTTTGCTAAGATGATTTTTGTTGGTTTTGGCGATCGGCAAAACCAGCAACTTCAGCCAGCGTATAAAGCGGCCTGCCCTTCACTTCCTCGTAAATCCGCCCCACATACTGACCCAAAATCCCAATACTAACCAACTGCACCGCACCCAAAAAGAAAACCGCCATCATCACAATTGTCAAACCAGTTAATGGCGAACCTGGATAGAAAAGACGCCAATACAAAACCAAAAAAGCCATTAAAACAGATACAAATGCAGCAAATAATCCCAGATAAATCGAAAGTCGCAGAGGCACCTTTGAAAAAGACACTAAACCATTCATCGCCAAACTCAAAGATTTGCTAAAAGTATACTTAACATCGCCAGCAAAACGCGGATCTCGTTCAAACTTAACCGCAGTTTGTTTAAAACCAATCCAAGCCCGCAGTCCCCGAATGTAGCGATTGCGTTCTGGCATTGCGTTTAGTACCTCCACAACACACCGATCCATCAAACAAAAATCCCCTGTATCTATGGGAATATCAACATCAGCAAGATGGCGCAAAATCCTATAATACATATAAGCTGGCAAGCGCTTAAACCAACCTTCTTGACGGCGTTGAGTGCGTTGAGCGTAAACAACTTGATACCCGATCTGCCACTGTTCTACCATATCTAGAATTAGCTCTGGCGGATCTTGCAAATCGCCATCCATGATGACTACAACTTGACCGCTAGAAAAGTTTAACCCAGCAGTTACAGCTATTTGGTGACCGAAATTGCGCGCCAAACTGAGGTAACAAATTCGCGAGTCTTTTTCGTGCAAATCTCGCAGGATTTCCAGAGAGCGATCGCGACTGCCATCATTGATTAAAATTAATTCTACTGGGCCGTCCATTCGATCCATCACGGCACTAATTCGCCGGTATAATTCAGCGAGATTTTCTTCTTCGTTATAGATGGGAATTATCAAGGAATACTTAGGTAGATCGTTCATCTCAGTTGGTGTTGGAAAATCTGGTGTCAGCGGTTAAATCAAATAAATCAAAAGTTTATTTTTTCACAAACACGCTCAGCGGCTCCATCGACCATTTTTGTACGTAAGTCTGATTTTTGACTACCATCTCTTTTCCTTGTCTGCCGTCATTTTTTGTAGACTGGTAAATTATCGCACAAGGGATAAAACTTTTGTAAGGTTCCGAGTTAAGTTTTTGCTTGACAACAGGATCGATAGTAGAAATATGTTCAATCCGAGGTGCAGGTTTTCCAGGTTCTGGTAAAAATACCCACAAAGGATATTCCCAGGTACTTTTAGCCCAAAATGACAGTCCGATATTCGTGCAGTTTTGAGCTTTAACAAAATCTACTGCTGTATTGTAAGCATTCTCGATTTGAGGCCGACTTCTAAAGTAAAGATCGTGTCTGCTGCTATTAAAAATACTACTCTCTCCCAGGAGAGGTCTAAATTGGTTGTGAAACAGCCACGGTAGCGACATGACAATTAGAACCGCAGCTAGATAATTTGCAATTTTATGATTTGATGATTGCGATAGTGCCAATCCAAATAGTGGCGAAAATAATACAAATATTGATAGGTGGTGGCGGCTGTGCCAAGGTTGCAATTTGAGGAGAAGACACAGCAGTAAAAATGTCATTATTACAGCAATAAAATAAATTACTACTATTTTTGTTTTTTGCCACAGAGGATTTTTAAATATAAGTGTAATGGTGGCAAATATCAGTCCAAAGTGAATGGGATTGGTAGCTGTATTTTCATTAAATGAGGGTGTGGCGATCGCAAATACTTGTCCGGGAGGCCAAGTGATGCGCGCGTCGTTTGTCGCTACGCCCAGTATTCGGTGCAGCACGTTAATCACTCCCACAATCGCACCGTTAATTTTAGAAATCCTCGTACCCGCTTGCATACCTAAATTTCTAATGATATTTGACAGGAAAGTTGGGAGCGTAATTGCTTCTATTTTATATTCTTTTGTGAAACTTTCTGGCGCTCCGATCGCATAACCGAACAAATCATAATTTCGCCAAAAGTGACCGACATTCAAAACAAAAGTTACAGCAGCTATTATTAAAATTGGTTGCAGCATCTTTCGCCGAAAGCTTTTAATGCCTCCTACAATAAACCAAATAATAAAAGGCAAACAAAATATATATGCTGTCGTTTTTGTCAAGAGAGCTAGACCCAAACTCGCACCAATCTTGAAAGTATTAAATCCGGTGATTCCGGCGGAGAGTCCAGCTAAACCGCAGCTAACAAAACAAACCATCCAGAAACATACAGCATAATCGTTTTGAGTGCTAGAACCCTGGAGGATACCCATCGGTAAAGTCGCAGCAAAAACCGCAGCAAAAACTTGACCCCGCAGATTAGCGCCCAGTTGCTTCGCAATTAAAGAAACTGCGATCGCGCTACCCACCATACTCAACCACTGTACTAAATTAGCAAAGCGATCGCCCCCGCTTAAAATCTGAAAGTGCATAATCGCAAACTCAGCCCCAGGCGGGTGATACAACTGCGGCACGTAAGAAGTGGGATAATGCTCGACACTGCGGTTTTGCATCCAGTGAGCAACCCGACTCATGTGATAAGTCATAGAATCCCAATTGTTAGGCGGTGCAACTACAGCAATTAAACCAACCCCAGCAAAAATAAACAATACACCGCCTAGCAACCCGACTAATACACTAGAAAATTTCTCCTCTTGACTTTTCTCAAAAATTGGCTTGACAGGTTTAAATTTTAGATAAACCATCAAGCCGAGAATATTTGCTATCAACCACAGCCCGAACACCCACTCAAAAGTCAGCAACCGAAATAAACTGAAAATTTCAGTAGACAAAGCTACAATAACTCCCCAAACAATTGCTGCGGACAAAATAGCACTGCGCCAACACTTATCTATTTTCTGAAATATGAGAAACAAAATTCCCAGATCCACCACTGGAATCAAGCCGAATATATTTGTTATCATAGATTTAGATCGGGACTATAAGACGCTCAGGGCGGGAAGTTCAAAAACCAGGTATCCTCGTTAATTACTCGTCGTTTTTCCCCAATATTTCTAGTAGAAACCGGGTGGTTTTTGTAAGTCCTATAACCATTACCATCATAACCGAGAGATCAAAAAATCAATGACAAATTCTAACGCTCTTTGGCAAGCAAATCAAGACTTAAGCGCAGCTTGTCTGGAACATCCCTTTGTCAGAGGCATTGCTGACGGCAGCCTCCCCCAAAGTAGTTTTGCATATTACGTTGCACAAGACGCATTTTTTCTGGGAGCCTTCGCTCGCGCTTACAGTATCGCTGCCGCCAAAGCACCCGACTGGGAGGGATTTGAAATTCTTCACAATCTCGGCAGCGGTGTTTTAGAAGAATTGCATTTGCATCAAGGATATGCAGCCAAATGGGGTGTAAACTTGCAAGAAGCTACACCGGGAATTGCTACCCGCCGCTACACCGATTTTTTATTAGCAACAGCTTGGGGAAGCGATGTAGGTTTGACAGTAGCGGCGATGACTCCTTGCTTGCGGTTGTATGCTTTTTTGGGACAGCAGTTAGCTAAGCCTAATATACCAAAACACGCCTTGAGCGACTGGATTGTCACCTATAGCAGCCCTGAGTTTGAGATTTTAGCTTCACGGCTGGAAAGTTTGGTCGATCGCTATGCCGAATCTACACCGGAAGTAGAAGCAACCTATCGCTACGCTATGTTGTGCGAAAGAGACTTTTTTCAGGCAGCTTGGGAGGTAGAGTAAATTAAGTTTATTCAAGAGATGCTCTCCAACGATCACCCTAAGCTATCCACTCCCAATTAGCAAATCTCACGGAAACGTACAGCAGAAATATACCAAACAATCCCATCAACAACCAATAGGCGCGTTCAAAAATCAGCACACTTCTACTGATAGCATATATCGGCTGTCTAGGCTCGCATTACGATGGCGATCAGCACCCAAATTAGTAAGGAAAAAAGCAGAGAGAAGGCAACAGAAATTCATGAATAGTACAGAGGTACTGCTAATTTTAACGTCCGAGCTTATTGGGAATACCTTCGCAGCCGCCGGGAATAGTATCTCGCGACTTCGAGCCGCACCAAGCGCAGCAGTAGCGGCGCTGCTCGTCCGAAAGCCGCTTGACAGCGGTGAAATCAGCACGTTCAACCACAGCGCCGGTATATTCGCCCGTTTGATAGTTGGCAAATTCAGTGCGGCTGCGGGGAGATGCAATTTCTGCCGAGCCGTAAAATAATGTGGTGGCTCTCATGTCGGCGCGAGAGAGATTGGCGTCGTACAGGATAGCGCGCGAGAGGTTTGCTTTCACTAAATCGCACTTGCTGAGATTGGCCCGGACGAGGTTGGCTTCGCTCAACTCCGTCCACCGCAAATCGGTGCCAGCGAGGTCAGCACCCGCTAACATGACGTTTAAATCGATGACGCGGATGCCGTGATCTCTGTCTTCAGCGTAGCCGCCATCGCCGTCAAGGATGGGGCGGCCTAAAAGCCGATCGCGCTTCAGAGGAGTAACCAATCGAGACTGCGACAAAAACCGCAGAATTTTAGCCTTACCTTCAGCATCCACACTGCTCATAATTGCAGCCGTGCGGCCTTCGGCGATCGCCCTTTCCTGCGGCCAATCTTCCAAAAACCCTTGCTCGTCAAGGGCTAAATCGGAAACCCCTTGAAAATAAGCATCAATAGTTTGCTGTTGGGTAATGCGATTTTGCTGAATCGTCAAATCCTTCGAGATTACGTACTGGCGCCAAGCCACGTAAACGCCCAAAATTGCGATCAAAATTTGACCCAAAGCACCGATCAACTCGCCGAGAGCTCCGATCGCATCCCAGTTGATTTGGATGTTGCGGCTTCCCGGTTCAGTATTAGTACCGCTGAGCATCAGCAAACCAACAATCCCGGCTAACAGCCCGAAGCAAGAGACAATCAGGGTGCGCCAAGTCGGCGGAATTACCTGCACCCAGATTTTGCCCCAACTCGGCCACATCATCCGCAGCGATACCCCGATCGCACCGATGGCACCAATTAAGCCCAGCCAAATATTGTCATTAGCGAGTCCAAAAATCATCGCTGCGATCAACCCCAGCGTCAGCACCGAAGCCGATGTCTCAGCAGTCGTTTGTGCCGGCTGTTGTGGCAATAAAACCTTGCGGGTTGCAGGAGGTGGCGGCAGCGGTTTTTCCAGATCGGCGGTGGCGACGATTGCCGCTGGTTCTGGTGGCACAGTAGGGCTTACGCCGTTCAGACTTTCTACAGTCACGTTCGACTCAGGAGGATTGGGTTGAGAAGAGTTGGGTTCTGGTGTCATGCGTTGAGGCAAATTATAATTTTGGGCGATCGCTAAAACGATTTTAACTAACGAAGCACGATTCTAGATAGCATTACAATAGAAATATCGAGTAATTACACTCAAAGAGGTAACATAATATGACCCTGGTACTCCCCAATCTTCAAGAAAAACAAATGGGTCAAGTAATCACTACAATCACCGTCACGAATTTCATCGATCTAGTTATGGCCGAACGGGGATTCATTTCTACGGAGGAAGTTCGTTCTGCGGTGCTCGACAAAGTTCTTGTCGATACCGGAGCAACTCTACTTTCCTTGCCAGCTACCATTATTAGCCAACTAGGTTTAAGACAAGTAGGAGAAAGAGATGTAGAAACATCCGCTGGCATCAAAAAAGGTCGAATTTTTGCAGGCGCTCAAATTATTGTAGAAGGGAGAGAAGGTAGATTTGATTGTTTAGAATTGCCCGAAGGCGTTTCCACTGTTTTGCTGGGTGTGATTCCCATGGAAGAACTAGGACTAGAACCAGATTTGAAAAATCGACGGTTGCGAGTATTGCCGATGAACAATCAGCAAACATATCTAATGGCTTAGTTTAAAGGTTTGTAGTGAGGACTTTAGTCCTTTCTTGGATGCGGACTAAAGTCCTCACTACAAACCTTTTTATATGAAAGTTTTTAGCCTACACCTAGCGAGCCAAATAAGCCCTCACAAAATACACGCCAACCGTCGCAAATATCAAAAAAGTTATCCCGAAAACCAACTCTATACTAAACCTTTGAGCATTGCCCAAAGCCACAATAATTTGCTGCCGCACTATAAAAGCAAACAGCCAGCAAATCTCCGCTTTCAGCCAAACCAAAAGGCCTCGCCCCAAGAGATATTGCCGGCGCGCATTTTCCTGAGTAATCCGTACCGGATAGTTAAAAGTATGCGGATAGCGCGATACCGCAGTTAAAACCACAAAAATAATAGCAGCCAGTGCTGGCAGCATCCAGATTGTCACCTTGTCGCCCCAAGTATCAGGCTGCCCCCCCAAGCCGAAATGAATTGGAATGCGATCGGGCAAAACCCCCCAAAACTGTACGATCGGCAAAATCGACACTAAAATCGCGATCGCCCCCGCGAGCTCTACCGCCAGTAAAGCAGGCGAAAGCCCCAGAGAAATAACAGGTCGTTGGTTTGGTGCATTTCCAGTCATGGCTACTTAAAATTAGATTAATATTGAAAATAATAGTATTGGTTCCCATGTAATCCCCCAACAGCTTTCGTTGGGGGTTTCCAAACATCTCGCGAGGTTTTATGACGGTTCAGGTTTTGGTTGAAAAGAAAAAGCTAGAAAAACCGCCCCTAACAATACACACTTTAGGCGATCGCGTCCTGCGGCAGCCAGCAAAGCGCGTCAACAGCGTCGATGCAGAAATTCGGCAGCTAGCCCGAGAAATGCTGCAAACCATGTACAGTGCCGAAGGCATCGGTTTGGCAGCCCCCCAAGTCGGAGTACACAAACAAGTAATTGTCATCGACTGCGAACCGGACAATCCCGCCGCACCCCCATTGGTTTTGATCAACCCCACCATCAAAAGTAGCAGCGGCGATATCTGCCTCTTGCAAGAAGGGTGTTTAAGCATTCCGGGAGTCTATTTTGATGTCAAACGCCCAGAAGTCATTGAAGTGTCATTTCGCGACGAATTCGGCCGCCCGCAAACCCTGAAAGCGACTGAGTTACTGTCGAGAGTAATTCAGCACGAAATGGATCACCTCAACGGAGTGCTGTTTGTAGACAGAGTAGAAAACAAGCTGGCACTGAATGAAGAATTAGTCAAGAAGAAATTTTCGCCAAAGGCAGTAAAATCAGTATGATGGCAGGAACTCCCAAAAGTGGTTTATTGTTAGCTCTTTCGTGCATCACTGCGATCGCCGCAGTCGGCTCAATCTTTGAGCTGTCTTCGGGAGAAGCTCAACTCGGCAATTTAGTCACCGGCATCATCCTCGCCCTCAGCGTACCGCTCACAGGCATATTTTTCTATGCAGCGGTTCAGGATGCCAGAGCAAATTTATGATTAGTCATTAGTCCTGCCGTCATTAGTCATTAGTCAGTAGTTAGTTGTTCTTGGTTATTGGTTATTGGTGAGTTTGCCTGTATTACTTGTTGTTGATTTCTAGTTCTTGAGTGTTAGTGGTTAGTTGTTGATTGTTACGAATAACTAATAACTGCTCGCCGATCATCAATCACAAATAACTAATAATTAATAATTAATAACTAATAATTAATAACTAATAACTAATAACTAATAACTAATAACTAATGACTGATAACTAATGACTAATGACGGCAGGACTAATGAAATCGGATTTCTGCGACAAGTGCCCGCCCAAGGCGCTGCGTCCGGGCCAGCGTCCAAGTACCAACTTTCTGAATATGGGGAAGTGGCGATCGGGCGCGATCGCAATTGTCAAATAGCTTTAGAGTCGATCGCCCACGGCATGGTTTCCCGCCGCCACGCCGCAGTCCGTCCCTTAACTAAAAGCAGTTTTCCGCAATGGGAAATTTGCGACCTCAACAGCGCTAACGGAACTTATATCAACGGCCAAAAGCTCGAAGGCTGCCAAATTTTACTTTCAGGCGATCGCATCAGTCTCGGCGAAGACGGCCCAGAATTCATCTTTGAATCTCCCGCAACCCCTCACCCAACTAAACCCCGATACCCCGGACCAAAACCAGGCAATTTTGCTGTCAGTCAAAAAGACGCTCTCACTTTAACTCAATTATTCCCGATCGCCTCCACGGGCAAACAATTAAGCCAAAAAGCCTACTTATATCCAGGTATTGCCACAGTTATCTTTGTCGTGTCGCTGTTTGTCGCCGTCGGAAATTCCCCAGCATTCAACTTCCTGCTGTCAGCTTACATCGCCGGTGCCGCTTACTACTTCATATATCGACTGTGTGGCAAACACAAGCCTTGGTGGGTATTGCTTGGTACTGCTTTAGCTACAGTCCTGATTTTGCTCAGCCCCTTATTGATTGGATTTATATTAGTATTTAGAGAAATTTTGCCCGGTAGCTTGCCCGCAGAAGGCGAAGAAATCAGTTTTTTGCCTTTTTTAATCAGAATGTTCTTCGGGGCAGGCCTGATGGAAGAATTACTGAAAGCCCTGCCCATTTTGGGAGCGATGCTCCTGGGAAATTTGCTCAAAAATCCGTGGCGCGATCGCATCGGCGTTTGGGAACCTTTAGACGGAATTTTATTAGGAAGTGCTTCAGCAGTCAGCTTTACACTATTAGAAACCCTCGGACAGTACGTCCCCAATATCATCCAAAACGTCACCCTGCAAGCAGGGCCAGAAGTCGGACAATTAGTAGGATTGCAATTGCTCATTCCCCGGATCTTGGGTTCCGTCGCCGGGCACATGGCTTACAGCGGCTATTTCGGATATTTCATCGGTTTGAGCGCCCTCAAACCCAGGAAGCGCTGGCCAATTTTAGGCGTAGGTTATTTTAGCGCTTCCGCACTTCACGCTTTATGGAATGCGTCGGGAGCAGTCAGCGTACTTTTGCTGGCTTTGGTAGGAGTTTTGTCCTATGCGTTTTTGGTAGCCTCGATTTTAAAAGCTAGGGCTTTGTCTCCCAATCGATCGCAAAATTTTGCAACTCGAATATTTTCAGAAAAATGACTGCTGACTGCTGAGTTGCTGAGATAAATAGCGCCTCAAACCGCCATTTTTTTCTTGTGTTTTAACCAGCTTAAACCTGCCAATGCTAAAGCTGTACCTGTCGCAGTAATTGGTTCGGGAACAGGTTCAGCGGCGGTATCCACTAAGGTGTAAGAAACTTTGTCACCGTTGATAAATCTCCGAGCGTCTATGGCAAGAATACGCTCCCTGTTCCTAATTACTGTGCCAATAGACCCCTGGAAAGAAGAGGATGACCTTTTAATACCGTCGATAATAGCTCCGCCACTATATGTATACCAAGAGGCCCAGCTCTCATACTTGACATAAAAAGGCCCTCCTGGTACGTCTGGAAGGTCAACTTCTCCACTCGCTCCGTCGTTACCGCTTGCTAGAATTCCGATAAATTCCCCTTGGAGAAATACAACTGTAGACCCTACCAAATCGTAGTATTCTTTGCCTTGCTGTTGATAATTACTATTGGAAGGTGCTGTGAAACCATTTAATCTTCCTTCAGAAACTGCAAGTCTTTCATATTCTATTCCTGTCAGTAAGGAGTTACTAAACTTGAAAAAACCACGAACCCCTACAGTTTCCACTTCAAAATTGTAGGTAAGGACGGCAGCCTGTGCTTTTTCAACTCCTGCCAATGGCACCGCTGCACAACTTAAAATTGTGGTGGCGATCGCACTTCCCAATCTCTGTCTTTGTTGCAGATTCATAAAAAAACTCGGTAGATCATGAGAAAAGTGAGAAACTCAGAGTCTTTAGACCTGAGAGGAATCTGCTTCATCAGACTTCAATTAATTGAATTCGATTGCCGAAGGCGAGCGCACGTAACTATCCACATTCTTGACATAATGATCGACAGCAATTGCGCCTCAAGCTGCCATTTTTTTCTGGTGTTTTAACCAGCTTAAACCTGCCAATGCTAAAGCTGTCCCCGCAGCGGTGATTGGTTCGGGAACTGGTTGGGTATCTACTAGGGTGTAAGAAACCTCGGCACCGTTGATAATTCTACGTCCGTCTATGGCAAGAACACGCTCCCTGTTGCTAACTATTGTCTCACGATACCCCGAGAAATAAGATCTCCACATATCAGGACTGCTCACCCCGCTGGTACCCAGAGACCAAAATGCCCTGCTGTCATATTTGACGTAAAAAGGCCCTCCTGGTACATCGGGAAGGTCAATTTCTCTAATCTCTCCGTCGCTTCCGCCTGTTTGCAGTCCGCGAAAATCCCCTTGAAAAAATGAAGCTATAGCCCCTGCTAAATCGTAGTAGTTTTTTGAGGCAGAGGCCGTGGCAAAAGTGTCAAATCTTCCCTCGGAAACTGCAATTTGTTCAGATCCTATTCCTGTCAGTGAGGAATTACTCAACTTAAAAAAACCCCTACCTCCACCCTGTTGCACTTCAAAATTGTAGGTGAGGACGGCAGCTTGTACTTGGTCAACTCCTGCCACTGACACCGCTGCCAAACTTAAAATTGTGCTGGCGATCGCTCGAACGAATCTCTGCCTTTGTTTTTGATTCATGGTCGGCCTCATTAGATTTGACCTAAATGTAGTTTATTCTAGAGAGCGATCGCCAGTAAGTAGGCGCATTCTTAACATAAATTCTTTTTAATTCAAACATTGCCAAATGTCAACACCCGAACTCCTACGGATGCGCGACCTGTAAATTTTGTATTATTTATTACTTTTCAACTATTACTTTTTGGGCAAAACAAGAGAAATGTTTGATCGTCCCGGAAAAATATGCCGACGGGTTTGTGTTGTCGCGATGTTGCGGGCGATTCACGCTCGGGATAGCTACGCTTCACGCGTTTTAGGATCATATTTGATTGATTTTGTCAATACGCAATTCCCAGAAATTTGAGCGGGTTTTTTCTGCTGCCTGCCGAATGCTGTCGGCCGAATGCTATCTGCCGTCTGCCTTCTGCTTTCTTCAGTCTGCCTGATTCCTTCTTGCTTCTCTTAGAAATTCTTCACAAATAGTTTGACTGTGGTACTATCTGGATGGCTGTGAGTAGCTTAGGGAAGCCAACGGGCTTGATTCCTGTGGTGGAGGAGAATCCAGGAGTGCTAGATAGGATGTCATTGGGATACGCAAACGTTTTCGCCCACCGAGGTCAACCCGAACCCCTCCGCATTGGGGTCATTGGAGTTGGCAATATGGGCCAGCACCACACGCGAGTTCTGAGCTTGCTGAAAGATATCGAACTCGTGGGTGTTGCAGACATAAATGTAGAGCGGGGAATTGATGTAGCAAGCAAATACCGGGTTCGCTTCTTTGAAGACTACCGGGATTTGCTGGCCCACGTAGATGCAGTTTGCGTCGCCGTTCCAACTCGCCTGCACCACCCTGTGGGGATGTCTTGTCTCCAAGCAGGGGTTCACGTTTTAATTGAAAAGCCGATCGCGGCTAGCATTGCTGAAGCCGAATCTTTGGTCAATGCGGCTGCTGACGCCCACCGGATTTTACAAGTGGGTCACATCGAGCGCTTCAATCCAGCTTTTCAGGAACTCGGCAAAGTGCTGAAAACTGAAGAGCTACTGGCATTGGAAGCTCACCGGATGAGTCCCTATTCCGATCGGGCTAACGACGTATCGGTAGTTTTGGATTTAATGATCCACGACATCGACTTGCTCCTGGAATTGGCAGATTCCTCAGTGGTGAAGCTGACAGCCAGCGGCAGCAGGGCCTCAGATTCAGGTTATTTAGACTACGTGACAGCGACGCTGAACTTTGCTAACGGCATTGTCGCCACTCTGACAGCCAGCAAGGTGACGCACCGCAAACTTCGTTCAATCGCCGCTCACTGCAAGAATTCTTTGACAGAGGCAGATTTTCTCAACAACGAAATCTTGATTCACCGACAAACAACCGCCAATTATGTGACGGATTACGGTCAGGTGCTTTACCGTCAAGATGGGTTGATCGAGAAAGTTTACACCAGCAATATTGAACCGCTCCACGCAGAATTGGAGCATTTTATTAATTGCGTGCGGGGTGGAAATCAGCCTTCTGTGGGAGGAGAACAAGCTCTCAAAGCTCTGCGGCTTGCGAGTTCGATCGAGCAAATGGCTCTCGACGGTCAAGCTTGGTATCCGAAAGAGCTAGAGCCTACTTTGCAAGTTAGCTAAATCTAGACAAATCGTGTCGTTTCCGGGTGCTTCTACAGTTTGGGTTTGTTGTTGGCTGTTCTAGGGTAACTGTTCGGGCGCAACCGGATTCGATGTCAGTTGATTTGAGATTTGAGATGACTCCACATTTGATCTTGGGGGATTAAACTGTCGATTAGAGATTTGAGACTGCGGCGCGAGACTGCGGTGCTCACGCTCACGCCCTGACGATTTGAGGTTTGAGATTGACTCCACATTTGAGCTTGGGGGATTAAACTGTCGATTAGAGATTTGAGATTGACTCCACAGATGAATCTAGGGGCTTGAACTAAGGTTTAAACTTTTTTACTCTCCCCAACCTAAGTCGGGAACAAGTATCTATCTTTGGGTGAAGTCACGATTTAGGCAAAAAAAGAGCGACTATTTGACGGCTGATGGTTTTGCTAACTAGCTGATTTCCTTGAGGACTGAGGTGAATGCTGTCTCTATACAAAGTTGAAATTTGAGCCTCATAATTGAAAATGGGAAGAAAATCTATGTAAGTAATTTTCTCACGTTCGACGAGTTCGGCGAGACGCTCTCTAGCCTTGACTTCCCAGTCGCGAGGGCCCTCGCCTAATTCATGGCGCTTGGGCGTCACGGCTAGCAAAAACTCGACGTTGGCGGATACAGCTATTTTCTGGATTTGGCTAATAGCTTCTAAGTTGCAGCCGACTACATCGCTTTCGGCTGCTGGTGCGGCTAATTGGGGAGCCGGCACAGTTGGTAGCAGGTAGCGGCTCAATAACTCTAGTGTCGCCGATCGAGGTTGGCGATCGGGATAAGATCGATCGCGCCCCACAACTTGTGAACAAGGAGCCGATGCAAACAAATCGTCCGTATTCAGCAGCAACACCAAAACCTTTGCCCCAAAAACACCAAACCGCTTGGCATAAGCAAGTTGATTCCTCGGCCCCCAAGAATTGGCTGAGGCGTTGAGAACTTCAAAATCCGAAT
The DNA here is from genome assembly GCF_036702665.1 of Microcoleus sp. Aus8_D2. NCBI lineage: Bacteria > Bacillati > Cyanobacteriota > Cyanophyceae > Oscillatoriales > Microcoleaceae > Microcoleus > Microcoleus sp. Aus8_D2. The sequence goes on along the minus strand of NZ_JAUBUN010000001.1, from coordinate 28,601 downwards.
AATTGACTTTGGCACCTGATTGTGCATCGCTCGCCAGATGCTGTACTTGCAGCCTCAACTGCCGAACCATAATTTCCGAGATCGTATCTGTCTGATCTGTCCACCAACCGCCATTGGCGACAGAATCTCCCAACAGCAAGACGCGCAGAGTTTCGGGTTTGGGACTAGGGGCGATCGCTTTACTACGCATCGAATACTGATTAATCTCGATCCGGTTGGCCAAGCGGCGCACCCTCTGGTTGGGTGCCAACAAATAGCCGCACTCGGCATCGGCAATATAAATCAAGGGATTGCCAAAACCCAGCAGCACCCGCAGCAGCACTTCGATTGCTGCCCACAATCCGGAGGTGAGGGCCAAAACGATCAGAACAACTTTCAACTATTAACCTCGATCGAAAACGGATACTTGCTTGAAGACAGGAGTCGGGGAGATGCCAAAATTTTAGACCAAAGTTAAAGCTCCCAGATTCATGTGTGGCGTAAATCCAAAGTTCGATCCGCCAACAGAGTTAATCTCATATAGAGAATGGAAAATCCACACTTCAAGCTCCCAGACTCCAATGCTGCAAGTAAATCTCAAATCTCAAATCGAAAAATGGAAAATCTCAAATCGACTGTAGAGAATGGAAAATCCACACTTCAAGCTCCCAGACTCCAATGCTGCAAGTAAATCTCAAATCTCAAATTTAAAATCTCAAATCGACTAACTGCTGCTAAATTCCGTCTTTTACCGACAGTCCCTGCACAATTGAGTCATCCGAATAGCCCGTGTGGATATAGAATTCTAGAATATACCGTCAAAATCCGCCGTCAGCCGTCAGTGAACTTGGTGGTTTCAGGAAAATCCGTGGACTTAAAACAAATATTCAAAACGCCGAATCCCATAATCGGTGTCGTACATTTACAGCCTTTGCCAACTTCTCCCCGCTGGGGCGGGAACCTCAAAGCTATTATCGGAAGAGCCGAGCAAGAGGCTACAGCGCTGGCTTCTGGCGGCGCAAACGGTATCATAGTCGAGAACTTTTTCGACGCTCCCTTTGCCAAAGACAGCGTAGATCCGGCTGTGGTAAGTGCCATGACTCTGGTAGTCGAGAGGCTAACAAATCTGGTGACGCTGCCGATCGGCATTAACGTGCTGCGAAACGACGCCCACAGCGCGATCGCCATCGCCTCCTGCACGGGTGCTCAATTCATCCGCGTCAACGTCCTCAACGGCATCATGGCTACAGACCAAGGCTTAATTGAAGGCCAAGCACACCAGCTACTTCGCTACCGCCGGGAATTGGGCAGCGATGTCAAAATATTAGCAGATGTGCTAGTCAAGCACGGGCGACCCCTGGGCAGCCCCAACTTAACCACAGCCGTCCAAGAGACGATCGGGCGCGCCTTAGCCGACGCCGTAATCCTTTCTGGCTGGACAACCGGCAGCCCTCCCAATCTCGAAGACTTAGAACTCGCGAGTGCAGCAGCGGGGGAAATTCCAGTTTTGATCGGCAGCGGCGCCTCCTGGGAGAACATTTCCACCCTCATGCAAGCGGCCGATGGTGTAATTGTTTCGAGCTCCCTGAAGCGAAATGGCCGCATCGAGCAGCCGATCGATCCGATCCGCGTCAGTCAGTTTGTCGAAGCCGCCCGCCGCAGCTTCTCCCAGAAAGAGCTTGAACAGCAAAACACAGACACGAATGGCTCAAGAGGGCCAACACCGGAACCAGGCAAAGTCGGAAGTAAAACGTAAAATGGGTAATTGGTAATTTGGAAAAAGGTAATGAACATTAATGTCAACTTAAGGCTGGAACCATTGAAAAACGTCGCTTTTGTCCGATGCCAGAGCCCCCTCGCATCAAGAAAGGTTGTAGGGGGACGAAAGACAAGATTCTTGTCCCCCCCTTTGTTAGGGGAGTAGGGGTCGAGTAGGGGGTTCTTCCTTCGGGGGGATCTGGCCTTAGTCGCCAAACAGCAGTCTCTGACTACGTTTGAGCTGGTTGTTGACAGTAATGGTAATTGGTGATTGGTCATTGGTAATAGCTGACAACTAAAAGCTAACAGTGAAAAAAAGCACCAATTACCAATTAGCAATTACCACTTAGCAATTACCAATTCCTAATTCCCAATTACCAATTCCCAATTACCAATTCCCAATTACCAATTCCCAATTCCCAATTCCCAATTCCCAACTACCAACTACTAAATCAAAAAATGATTCGCCGACGTTCAACCCCTTGGATTCATCGCTGGTCTAGGACTGCGATCGCAGCCATCGCAGCCATCGGCGTCGTAGAAACGGCCTATCTGACGATCGCTAAATTCACGACAGGCTCAGTCATTTGTCCCACCAGCGGCTGCGACAAAGTTCTCAACAGTCCCTACGCTACAGTTTTTGACACAGTGCCTTTAAGTTTATTAGGTTGTGTGGCTTACCTGAGCATCGCAATTTTGGCATTAGCTCCCAAATCCGTCAATCCAGACACCAATAAAGGTCTGCACTCTCAACTAGAAAATCAAACTTGGCAAGCGCTATTTATCATCACCGCTGCGATGGTAATTTTCAGCAGCTATTTGATGTATTTGATGGCTTTTGAAATTAAGGAACTGTGCATTTACTGCATCAGTTCCGCCGTATTTGCGCTGTCGCTGTTTGTGCTGGTGCTAGTCGGCCGCGAGTGGGAAGATATCGGACAGTTGGTGTTTACAGGTATTTTGGTAATGATGGTAAGTTCGATCGGCGCCTTGGGACTGTATAACAGCGTCAGCTCACCTGCTCCTTTTGTTTCTTCTACCCCCGGAATTCTACCCCCAGCCGTCACTACAACCTCCGGGCCGGCACAACTTGCTTTAGCCCGCCACCTCCGACAAATCGGCGCTAAAGAATACGGTGCTTACTGGTGTCCCCACTGCTACGACCAAAAAATGCTGTTCGGCAAAGAAGCAGCCAAAATAATTGATTATTTTGAATGCGATCCCAGGGGTCAAAATTCCCGCGCTGAAATTTGCCAAGCTGCTGCTGCGAATGTTAAAGGTTTCCCGACTTGGGAGATTAAAGGTCAATTTTATTCGGGGACGCAAACTCTGGATAAACTCGCTGAGTTATCCGGTTACACTGGCCCGCGCAACTTTCAAAACTGACAGCAAAGTTTGAGATTTTAGATGGCAGATTTGAGATTTTGTTTTTCCCAGGAAACATCTTGGTTTTTAACGGGAGCATCTCTTTCCGAGAGCAAAAAGCGTTTGATAGGAGTGCGAGCATGAACTCGATCGCAGCACAGCTTATATACAACATATAGCGGTCCCGCTCGCACTCCTATAAAAGCCAAACTGAGATGCTCCATTTTTAACTTAGTCGATCGTTGTCTCGTGCTGCGAAATAAATCTAAAATCTGCCATAGACTTCTTGCAAAAATAACTAGGAACGGGCTATAAGAGCCCGTTCCACATTTTTTTTCTGTGGAACGGGCTATAAGAGCCAGTTTCAAAATTTGATTAAAAGGACTTTTGCAAGAGATCTAATCTAGAATCAATAAAAAATTAGTAAAAATTAGTTAGATCGTGTCCGGTCGATTACCATCACAAAAACGGTTTGTAGTGCCCTCTTGGGTACTCCGTCTGAGAGCGGACTTTCGGGCGCACTACGAACTTTACTTATTGCGGTCAATCCACCGGACATGATATTAGATCGAAAACGTTTAAAACAAGTTGTGGGTATTTAGTATTATCTATGCGAATAAATACTAAGAATTTTATACAAAAACTCAAGCAGCCCGGTTTCTACTGCCAAACTCATTGTTGAAATGACATATTGGGGTTGAGAAACCCGGTTTCTGTTGTTGCAGCCCGATCGCCCGCACCGAAAAACCAAAAAATTGGATAATCTCGAATCGAAAATCTCAAATCCACCGATCGCCCGCACCGCAAAACCCCAAAAATTGGATAATCTCAAATCTTCAATGCGAAAATCCACCCGATCGCCCGGAGATGTAAAAGCTATATGTAGTAGTAGCTTAGATGCTCTTCAGGCGAGGCCCAAATCCCCAAAATATGCTAAAAACTATCAAAAAATGGCTCGATCGAGAACGGCGAGTATTGATTACTGCGAGTGCCGTTGGCGTTACGGTGATTGTACTGCGCTGGTTCGGATTTTTGCAGGTGTGGGAATGGGCTGCTTTCGATCGCTTTGTACGCTGGCGGCCCGCCGAACCAATTGACTCGCGCATCGTTATTGTAGAAATTAAGGAAGCTGACTTGCAAAAATACGGCTACCCAATTTCGGATGCTGTATTGGCCCAATTGCTGCAAAAATTGCACGCTGCTTCGCCGCGGGCGATCGGCCTCGACGTTTACCGAGATTTGCCGACTCAACCGGGTAACGCCGAATTGCTCAAAACTTTTAAAACTATTCCCAACTTAATTGGCATTGAGTTGATGCCAGACGAAACCAGGATCGGAGTTCGCCCGCCTCCGGTACTCAAAAAGCTCGATCGAATCGGTTTCAACAACGTTGTCATCGACGCTGACGGTAAAGTGCGCCGAGCTTTGTTATACTCTTGGCCTGGAGACGGCAAAACCCATGAAAGTTTCGCGCTGAGAATGGCTTTGCTTTACCTGGAGCGCGAAGGGATTTCCCCTGAACCAGCCACAGTCAATCCTAAATACTTGCAGTTAGGCAAGGGGGTGTTTCGGCGTTTTAAGCCGAATGATGGTGCTTACGTGCGATCGGACAGCCGCGGCTATCAAATTCTCGCCAACCTGCGCGGCCCGCGAGGCAGTTTCCGCACTGCATCAATTAGCGACGTGCTTTCTGGCAAAGTACCGGCTGATTTTGTGCGATCGCGCGCTGTCTTGATCGGCTCAACTGCACCCAGCCTCAAAGACTTTCACCAAAACGCTTACAGCTCCGGTTTGTTTGCTCCTCCCCAACAAATACCCGGAGTCGAGCTTCAGGCTCATTTCTTGAGCCAAATTTTGAGTGCGGCCCTCGACGGGCGCGGTGGTATCAAAGTCTGGCCCGAGGCTGCGGAGTTGCTGTGGATTTTACTGTGGTCTTGGACGGGAGCCTGTGTGAGCTGGAACTTGCGATCGCTCGGGCGATCGGCTTGGTGTTTGTCAAGTATCTGCATCGGTCTGAGTGCCAGTTTATACATAGCCTGTTTGGCAGGTTGGTGGCTGCCGTTAATTCCTCCAATTCTCAGTCTTGTTGGTTCAGGCGCCGCAGTTGTGGCTTATCTGGCTCACTTACAAGAAGAATTAAAACGGTCTAAAGAATTTTTACAATGGCTAATTGATACAATTCCCGACCCGATTTTTGTCAAAGATAGAAATCATCGCTGGGTTGTTTTGAATCAGGCATATTGTCGGTTTATCGGCCATCCTTTAGAAAATTTAATCTGCCGCACAGATTACGATTTATTTCCCCAAGCCGAAGCCGATATATTTTGGCAAGAAGACGAATTAGTATTGCAAACTTACCAACAACGAGAAAATGAAGAATTTTTTACCGACTCTTATGGATTTACCCATCTAATTTCAACGAAAAGATCCCTACACAAAGATGCTGCTGGCAACCTATTTTTAGTCGGAGCGATCAGAGATATGACGGAGCGCAAACGCCTGGAAGAAGCCCTCAAGCAAAAAAATGCTGAACTCAGCCACCAAGCCTATCACGATGCTCTCACCGGTTTGCCCAACCGCAAAATGTTTCACGAATCCTTGCATCTGTCCCTAGAAAGAGCTTCCAGCAATCAGGAATTGGTAGCTTTACTGTTTTTAGATTTAGATGGATTTAAGTCAATCAATGATACTCTCGGACACCATGCGGGCGATTTGCTCTTAAAAACAGTTGCCAGTCGGCTCAAAAAATGCTTGCGCGGCAGCGATACTATCTCGCGGTTGGGTGGCGACGAGTTCACAGTCATTCTGCCCGCAATTCCCGGTCCCGAGGAAGCTGCAAAAGTAGCTGAAAAAATTTGCGACGCCATCATGCAGCCTTTTATTTTAGAAGAACATACAGTTTCTGTAACTACAAGTATTGGCATTAGTTTGTATCCAATTGACGGTCAAGAGTCCGATATTTTAGTCAAGAATGCCGATGCTGCGATGTATCGTGCTAAGGAAGGCGGAAAAAATCAATATAAATTTTCTTAACAAAGAAGGAAGAAGGAAAAAGTAAGAAGGAAGAAGGAAGAAAATCAAGGGTTTCAGCAATTAATACCATTTTTCCAAAATTCTGCAAAGCCGTAGCGTCCGGGTGCGTCGCACGAGAACAATTCGGGTGCATTTCACGCCAGATCTCGCTCTTCGTCGCACCTTACACATTGGGCGGACGAAACAAACTCAACAATTCTAGTGTAGCAAGCTTTTTTCTGGCATGGTATAACAACGTCCTAATCCAATACGGTTCATTTAAGAGATTCCAACAGAAAAAACCCATGAAAAATAGATACGGAGATTGCTTCGTTCCTCTCGAAGGACAATCTGCGAGTGAACCGTATTGCGTCCTAATCGTCTTGGCTTTTGCCATACCAGTTTAAAAAAAATAATGCAACTGCTTTGCCCGTGCTGCCAACTTTTATGGAATAGTCCTGGACGCAGAAGAGATCCCCCAATCCCCTTCTTAAGGGGGCTTTTCAGATTCCCCCCTTTTTAAGGGGGGCTAGGGGGGATCGGGGTTTCAAGCTTCAAGTGCGTCCAGGACTATGGAAGAAGTCATTCCTCATTCTTCCATCTCAATTTACGATTCAAAAATCGTTTAATCTGTCATCTGTCATTAGATAGAATTACCAAAAATATGAAACTGAGGACAGCAAATTGCCCTCTCATCTAAATGTTAAAAAATATTAAAAAAATGAGATTAGTTTCAAAAAAGAATGCAACGGCAGGCCCGCGCTCCAAATCCTTATGCCGTAAGTCATTACCCTCGAAAATCGCCCATCAAAAATCGAAAATTGTAGATACAGGAGACCAAATTAAAATCGCCAAAAAGCCTTGATTTAAAAAGGTTTACGTAAACTTACAAAAATTAATTAAAGGAAATGTAAAGAGACCCGTGGAAATACGCAAATTGATAGATATAATAGGTGATACGGACGTGCATACACTGCGGTGATTTGAATAAGGCTGTGAATACTATGCGTACTTTGATTCAGCTCACAACAACGGCAACCCTGACTCTCTGCCTGCAAGTGAATACGATCGGCATTGCAAATGCTGCTAGACTTGCCAGCAACTCAACCAGCAACTCAGCAAAAGACCGTAGCTTGCGGGGCGGGACGCCATCGACCTCCACCGTTTTGAAAGTGGCGCCAACCTCTCAGATTCCAAATAACCCAAAAAAATACGAACCAGAGTCCAACGGGAATCCCAAAAGTGACGGTACAGGAACGCGCTGAACCCAATTTTTCAATATTCTATGGGCCCAGATTTGTACCAATTCGATTGGTGAATTAAAGTGTGACTGCACCAATCCCGATCGGTGAGTGGATAATCCAGCCGGTAGTGACCGCCGCGACTTTCCGTGCGAAACGCAGCACTTTTGAGAATTAAGTAGCCAATATCCAATAAATTGCCAACTTCCCCCCAATTTCGCAAAACCGAGCTATTCTCCGCATCAGCAGGCGAAAAATCGATCGTTTGTCCGGGCTGCAAATTGAGCAAAGCTTGACTCAAAGCCAAAGAGGCAAATTCTTGCCGCCACATCTCAACTTGGACGATCGCACTTTCGAGATCCCGTTGTCCCCGGCAAATTCCCGCACTCTGCCACACCAAACTCGGCAACTCTACCCGCAACTTGTCGATCGCCTCAATATCCTGTTGTGAAATCGATTTTTCCAAGATTTCCCCTGCATCTTTCTCCTCTGGTAATGCTTCGGACTTTTCACCTTCTACCTGCAAAAGTCCCATCTGCGCGCCAAACACCAGACATTCCAGCAGCGAATTGCTCGCCAACCTGTTAGCGCCGTGCACCCCCGTGCTCGCAGTTTCTCCCACCGCGTACAAACCCGGAATCGAAGTTTGGTTGAACTTGTCAGCCACAATCCCTCCCATCCAGTAATGGGCGGCGGGCGTCACCGGCACCGGTTGGGAAAAAACATCAATTCCCCAATCAGCGCACACTTGAATAATATTCGGAAACCTGTAGCGCAGTCGATCGACTGCAATCGGGCGCAAATCCAGCCAAACATGAGGTTCCCCCGTCTTCTGCAAGTGGCGGAAAATAGCGCGGCTGACAACATCGCGAGGGGCGAGTTCCCCGCTGGGGTGAGAGTCAAAAGCAAAGCGATATCCCTTGCTGTCAACCAAATGAGCTCCTTCTCCCCGCACCGCTTCGCTAATCAGAAACCGCGGCGCGCCCGCTTTACTCAGCGCTGTCGGGTGAAATTGTACAAATTCTAAATCTCGCAGCAGCGCCCCGGCGCGCCACGCAATTGCCACCCCGTCTCCGGTACTTACCGACGGGTTGGTTGTTTGAGCAAAAACTTGTCCGCCGCCGCCTGTCGCCAGCACTACGGCCTCTGCCCGCAGCCATTTGACCCGGGAGTCGCAAATCGAGCTAATGCCCTGACAGCGCCCGGTTTCGTCCAACCACAGACTCAAAGCAAAGGCTGGGGATACGAGTTGAATGTTTTTGCGGCTCAATACTTTTGCTGTGAGGGTACTGACAACCGCTTTCCCTGTGGTGTCGGCGGAGTGGAGCACTCGGCGGCGGGAGTGGGCGGCTTCTAGGGTGAGGGCTAAATCTGGGCCGGTGCGATCGAATGCAACGCCCATTTTTACCAGGGAGTCTATGCAAGCAGCAGCTTCTTCGACTAAAAATTGCACTGCTTCCAAATCGCAAAGACCTGCTCCCGCAGCCAGTGTATCCTGAACGTGCAGCGCTGCGGAATCTTCTGGGGCGATCGCCGCAGCAATCCCTCCTTGAGCCCAATCGCTGGCAGAAACAGGCAAGATATTTTTATTGATCAAGCCTACGTGCAAATGTTCTGGGAGGCAAAGTGCAGTGTACAAACCGGCTGCGCCAGCACCTATCACCAATACGTCAAATTTGTCAGTCATAAGTCTGCCGATTTTAGATTTTAGATTTTAGATTTTAGATTTTAGAATTGACTCCACAGACCAATATTGAGGTTTGAACTGTCTATTTTTGATTTAATAATTTAATATTTTAATAACTAAATAATTTACTCCACACATTAATCTGGAACTTCAACTAATGTCTAAAATTTTTTGCTCTTCACAACATCGGAGCCTTGTATCCGTCTTTGGGTGCGATCCTTTTTCAAGGCATTCGGCATTCATCAGCCGGAGCCGAACCCAGAACCCAGAAGCCAGAAGGCATAATTCATGAATTAACAAAAAATTATTTCTGACTAATGACTAATGACTAATGACTAATGACTAATGCTATCCGTCTTTGGGTGCGATCCTTTTTCAAGGCATTCGGCCTTCATCAGCCGGAGCCATAAGCCATAAGCCATAAGCCATAAGCCATAAGCCATAAGCCATAAGCCATAAGCCATAAGCCATAAGCCATAATTCATGAATTAACAAAAAATTAGTTCTGACTAATGACTAATGACTAATGACTCATGACTCATGACTCATGACTAATGACTCATGACTAATGACTCATGACTAATGACTCATGACTAATGACTCATGACTTCAAAAGAGACCCGCTGCTCTCTAGTCGTAGAGACCGTTATTCAACCGGGTGTCTCCTTCAATAAAGACTGATTCGACATCAGTTACGGTAAATTTGTCCATGTTAGCTTGCAGCACCTTTTTCTGAGCTTCGGTCAAGCCTGAAATGTTGAGTACGTCCTCAACTTTTTCGTAAGGAGCATTCTTAATAATTTGTCCAGCTAAAGTGGGATACAGCCCTCGAAATTCCCGAAAGTCCCGGACGGCGCTGTTGTTCAAATCAAGTTTTTTGCCGTACTCTGTGGCAAGCTTGTCATCGGCGCGATTGGTTCTAGCCGGAGCTTCAACCGCTATGAGCGAGGATGATGGCAAGACGATACGGCTCAAGCTCGCCGCGATCGCGCTCATGTCTCCAGCCCATGCAAAGCAGCCCAGCACTAAGCCCAATACTGCCAATAGACGACCCAATCGTTTCATGAAGTTTTGTCTCCCAATTTCATACACAGCATTTATGTAGAGACTACCATTTTGCTTATGCAGTTTGTCAGATAAATCCGCAGCAGGCAAAGGACTGTTAACAAAATTTACATCTAAGCATTGACATTACGGGCAACATATGCTATTTGCAGAAGTAGGGGCGATCGGTTACTTTTTGCTCCGCACCCTATTTTCTACCTAAGCTGTTGCGCATTTAAATTGTGTGTCAAGAATCAATCACACCATGAGTGGGGTGGGCACGCGAGCCCGCGCCGAATATGCAATTTAAAAGCAGAACAGCTTATCGAGAACTCTTTCCTTTCGTTTTCAGAAAAGCGTTCAAGTCAGCATAAGTACCGCCGTAAGTCACGCTGGGAGTGTCGTAACCCTTCAAAGCAACGGTGTGCTGCTCAAAAGCGTCTTGGGCGCCCAATACCGTAAGGTATTTGTAGGTAGTTACTCCTACGGCGATATCCTTGCCGAGTTGCTTGGTGCAAGACTCTAGGCGAAATGCTGCGTTGACAGTATCTCCCAAGGCCGTGTAGTCCGATCGATCGCTGCTGCCGGAATTTCCCACCATTGCATAACCGGTATTGATTCCAGCCCCGACTCGCAAAGGAAAAGGCAGGGGATAGCGGCTGCTGAGTTCGTCTGTTGCCTTGTGCAGTTCGCTCAAAGCTTGGCAAATCTGCATCATTTCCTCAGTGCTAACGCCGTCGGGTTTGTGGAACCAGACAGCCATAATCGCATCGCCGATGTATTTGTCCACCCAACTGCCGTGTTCGCGAATGATGTGTCCTGCTTTGCGGAACCAATTCCCGATCACTTCCGAAAGCAGGGTTTCGTCTAGCTGTCTGGTCAACACTGTAAAGTCTCGGATGTCCATTACCATGACGCTGATCAGGCTGCGTACAGTCAAAGTCGCCGTAAAATCTTCCGAGTCTGTGTCGTGTATGCGATCGAGCCTGCGGCCTGCTGTTGGGTTATGGAAGTCCAACTCGGTTTGACCGAAAATAATCCGATCGCCATTTCTGAGCGTCACAGGAATACTCACCCGCCGCCCGTTGACAAAGGAACCATTGCGGCTTCCCAAGTCGATCAGGTAAAACTCTCCGGTCTCCATTTGCTGTAACATCGCGTGATTGCGGGAAATCCAGCGATCTGTCAATACAAAATTATTGTCATCATTCCGCCCTACTGTCCAGCAATTGCTGCCGGAGAGCGGCAAGTAGCGATTGCCGCTTTCTGTACGAAGTAACAAATGTGGATTGGCTTGCAAAGTCACCACAGCCCTAGAAACAACATCAAGTCAACCGATTTGAGGTTTTCAACTTTAAATTTTAACTGTACTGCGCGGCTTATAACTGAGATTGCTGTTGACATACTCCGGGCGCGCAAACGCGCGGGGATTCTGGATTCAAACAGAAACGGCAGACTTCGCCCGTCTTACGTTTCCTAGCCGAATAGACAATGCCCTGCCTCTCAAAAAAATTCTACCATAAAGCCGTCAAGCTGATGACTGGGCTTTCAACCCAGTTTTTCGGTAAAAAATCTCAAATTGGCTGCTCTAAAATCTCAAATTGTTTAGTCGATCCTCGATGCACCGAACCCCTATAGGATTGCCCAACCACAATTCGATCGCCAGCGCTGCGGTAGTTATGGTTCGATCTTAAGCGAAAGTGTCATATTTTTCACGCCACAGATGTATCTGGGGAATTAAATTTGCTGCTTTTTGCCCAAAATATAACTTAGTTTATGCTTCTGTGGCCCCGAAAAAACTGGAAAATGGCTCTCGTGCTCCGAGTGTTGTTAAACACTAAGGTATCTTTAAGATTTGTTGCTTAACTTCCGATTTTTGAAGAGATCGACAAAGCCTTTTCCTCGCTGCGGCGCTCAATCAATTAGAAACACAAGAATTTTATGTTATCGAAGAGAATTTTGCCTTGTCTGGATGTGAAAGCCGGCCGCGTAGTCAAGGGTGTCAATTTTGTCAACCTTAAGGATGCTGGCGATCCGGTAGAAATGGCTCAGGTATACAATGATGCGGGTGCTGATGAGTTGGTGTTTCTGGACATTACGGCGACGCACGAAGACCGGAACATTATGATTGATGTGGTGTACCGGACTGCCGATCGAGTATTTATCCCTTTGACTGTGGGCGGCGGTATTCAATCCTTGGACACCATTAAAAGTTTGTTGAGGGCGGGCGCTGATAAAGTCAGCATTAATTCGGCGGCGGTGCGCGATCCGAGTTTGATTGACAAAGCGAGCGATCGATTTGGCAATCAGTGCATTGTATTGGCTATAGATGCCCGCAAACGCCAAGATGCCGATAATCCCGGTTGGGATGTCTACGTGCGCGGAGGGCGAGAAAATACTGGAAAAGATGCGATCGTCTGGGCCAAGGAAGCCGAAAAGCGCGGCGCCGGCGAAATTCTAGTGACAAGCATGGACTCTGACGGCACTCAAGCCGGTTACGACTTATCATTAACCCGCAGCATCGCCGAAGTTGTAGAAATTCCCGTGATTGCTTCCGGTGGCGCCGGCAACTGTCACCACATCTACGAAGCCGTGACGGAAGGCAAAGCAGAAGCAGCCTTGCTGGCTTCCCTGCTGCATTACGGGCAACTTAGCGTCGGAGAAATTAAGACTTATCTAGCAAAATGTCAAGTTCCCGTGCGGCAGCAGTAATTCCGTTGTCAGTTGTCAACATCTGATATCTTCCAGCAACAGGCAGGATGCCTGTTCCACGATAATTACATTTTCTTGTGGGGTGGGCGAGAGAACCCACCCAAACCCGATCGTTATTACAAATAGTGCCTGATGCCAGGTGCATTAAACAGCAGAATTTTGTTGATTTTACCTTCAGATAACAGTTTAAGAAAAGCATACAACCAAAGACAAGCTGAAAACCCATACACAATCACTCATTCCCAATCTAAAATCTAAAATCTAAAATCTAAAATCCTATGAGTTCCCGTGATGTATTATACTCATCTATCGGAAGGCACAAAGCCAAAATATTCCCTGAGAAGGATTTCAGAACCCAGCTTTTTCAGCTAAATATTATATATTAGCTCAAATTAAAAGACAGCAACTGCTAATCAATGTTGCTTTTCTCAAACTTGAGTTAAAGATTGTGCAGAAATTGAGTGAAAGTCAGCCTGTTAACAATCTCAGCGATGAAAATTAGTAAAAACGGAGATTTTTTGTATGTCTTTTATCAGCTTTAACCTTCCTGTCAAGCGTTTAGTTAGCAGTTTAATAGCTGTTTGTTTTTGTGCTTTGATGTTTGTTTCTAGTGCTTTCCCAGCTTTTGCCATTACCAGCAGCCCCACCAAAGGTGAAGATAAACTTTTGGGGATTGAGAAAGAAGCTCAAGAAGTTGTCCTGAAAAACCCCATGTCTCTCGAAGAAACTCAAGAAAAAGCCAGCAAAGGGCCCAACGAAGTTCAGGGAGATGCTGACATTGATAAAATGAAAAATCCTTCCAATACAAAGGCTACATCCTTTGAGCAACAAGTCAAAAAGGCTGTCAGCAAAATCAAAGACTAATTGCGCAGCTATCAGCATAAAAAAGTAGGGACACGGCAGTGCCGTGTCCTTCTAGCTTTTGTGTTCGAGAGCAATTTAGCTCTAGTTTGAAGAATCGATATCATAAGGTTTGTAGTGAGGACTTTAGTCCGCAGAAATTATTGATGCGGACTAAAGTCCTCACTACAAACCAATTTTATTGTGGTTGTTCGAGCGGATATGATATCAGATAGAATAAAAAAGCGGAAACGATTTGGCATCTTTCGGCTTGACAAACACTCTTTGCTGCGGCTGTAACTGCAATTGGTCAAACTTTTCTCTGGTCAAATTAGCGTTGACTACTTGACCGTCATCTAAGGTTAATTCTACCTGGATTTCCCATCCCAAATGAATCAAGCGACTGATTCTGGCAGGCACTGTTGCACTATTTTCTGTAGTTTCAATTACTACGTCGTGAGGGCGCAAGAAAATCTCTGGGTTGGCTGAGTCAAATCCGTTGTCTTGAAACATTCTCGAACTGCTGGGCAATACATTGACTGGGCCGATAAAACTCATGACGAATGCACTCGCTGGATGGTCGTAAATGTCTGCGGGTGTGCCTACTTGTTCGATTTTACCTTTATTCATTACTGTAATTCGATCGGCAACTTCCATCGCTTCTTCTTGGTCGTGCGTCACAAACACTGTGGTAACGTGTACCTCGTCGTGGAGTCGGCGCAACCAAGCGCGCAAATCTTTGCGGACTTTGGCATCGAGAGCTCCAAAAGGTTCGTCTAGCAGCAACACTTTTGGTTCCACAGCCAGGGCTCTGGCGAGGGCTACCCGCTGTCGCTGGCCTCCTGAAAGTTGCGACGGGTATCTGTCGCCCAATCCTCCCAATTGGACTAAATTTAACAATTCTTCTACGCGGGATTTGACTTTTGCTGGTGCATTTTTCTGAATTTCCATGCCGAAAGCAATGTTTTTTCGCACTGTCATGTGCTTGAATAGCGCGTAGTGCTGGAACACAAACCCAATATTCCGGTCTTGGACGCTAGTATTGGTGGCATCTTGGCCTGTCAGCCAGATTTTGCCGGAGTCGGGCATTTCTAAACCTGCAATCAGTCGCAGCAGCGTAGATTTGCCGGAACCAGAGGGGCCCAGCAGTGCGACTAGGGAACCTGATTCAATTTTCAAGCTGACTCGATCGAGTGCTTGGAAACTGCCAAACTGTTTTGATACGTCTTCTACAACTATTCCCATAGGAAGTTCGGCAACGGATGAGTGTAATGGATTTAACGGATGGATGTTGAGCTTTGAGGTTCGAGGAAAGAGCGAAAAATGTTAATCCCCGGTTTCTGGATAGGTTTATGTAAGATTTTAGAGCACGATCGCACATCCGTTGCTTAATTTTAGGGTTTTGGCGATCGCACATCCGTTTTTAGATTGGAGATTTTAGATTTGAGATTGACTTGCAGCATTGAATCTGGAAGATTGAACAGGAGTCGGAAATTTTGGCATCTCCACCACAGCCCTGCGGGACTTTGTATTAGTTTTTGGGCGGAGTCAAACACCGGAAAATTCACAAAAATCCACCTCAATAACAAAACAACACAATTATTTGCCACCAAAGTTGGCGTTTGGTACTACAATGCAGCAAAAGTTCAAGCGTTTTTGACTTCAAAGGCTGAGGGGATAAAGGAAAATGGGAGATGTTAGACCTGTGCCTGTAGGCATAGTTGGCGCTTCAGGTTATGGCGGCGTACAACTGGTGCGGCTGCTGGCGGATCACCCAGCGGCAGAAGTAGTGTATGTAGGCGGGGATAGCAGTGCGGGAAAACCTTTTTCCAGCCTTTATCCGCATCTGACTAACTGCATTGACTTGACTATCGAGGCGATCGACCTAGATAAAATAGCGGCAAAATGTGAAGTTGTGTTTCTGTCGCTGCCGAACGGTTTAGCTTGCCAAATGGCACCGACACTGATTGAAAAAGGCTGCAAAGTCTTGGATTTGTCGGCTGACTACAGATTTGAAAATCTGGACACTTACAAAGCTTGGTACGGTGGCGAGCGATCGGACTCTGAAGTCGCTGCAACGGCTGTTTACGGTTTGCCAGAATTGTATCGCGATCGCATTAAAAACGCTCAATTAGTAGGCTGTGCGGGCTGCTACGTCACGGCTAGTTTATTAGCCCTGGCACCTTTACTCAAACAAGGTCTGATTGTGCCAGAAACAGCAATTATCGACGCCAAATCAGGATCTTCGGGAGGGGGCCGCAAAGCCGAAGTTAATCTGTTGTTGGCAGAAGCTGACAATTCCATAGGGGCTTACGGCGTTGCGCGCCACCGCCACACCCCAGAAATTGAGCAAGTTTGCAGCGATTTAGCCGGACAAGATATCAAAGTCCAATTTACTCCCCACCTGATGCCGATGGTGCGGGGAATTCTGGCAACTGTTTACGCAAATTTGCGCGATCCGGGATTAGTGCGGGAAGATTTAATCACGATTTTTAGCGCTTTTTACCGCAATTCTCCTTTGGTAAAAGTGTTGCCGGCTGGGGTTTATCCGCAATCTAAATGGGCTTGCGGCACAAATCTTTGTTATATCGGCGTGGAAGTCGATCCGCGTACTGATAGGGTAATTGTGATGTCGGCGATCGACAATTTAATTAAAGGTCAAGCCGGTCAAGGCATCCAGTGCATGAACTTGATGATGGGTTGGGAAGAAACTTTGGGTTTGCCGCAATTGGCTTTCTATCCTTAATTGGGCATAGGGCATGGGGCATGGGGCATGGGGCATAGGGCATGGGGCATAGGGCATGGGGCCTGGGGCATGGGGCCTGGGGCATGGGGCATGGGGCATAGGGCATGGGGCATGGGGCATGGGGCATGGGGCATGGGGCATTGGGCATCTTGCCCGCTCGCGAAGTCGAAGGGTGGGCATGGGGCATGGGGCATGGGGCATTGGGCATGGGGCATTGGGCATTGCTTGGATATTTAAATTAAGGGGTGAAATTCGGCTCTAAATCCTTGCATTACCAATTACCCATTCCCGATGCCCCATTCCCGATGCCCCATGCCCCATGCCCCATGCCCACCCTTCGACTTCGCGAGCGGGCAAGATGCCCAATTCCCAATGCCCCATTCCCAATTCCCGAAGTTTTATTTCGGCCCGTAACCGATCGCTCCAGCATAAATTGCCCGATCGCCCAATTCGTCCTCAATCCGCAATAAACGGTTATACTTAGCAACCCGTTCGCTGCGGCACAGAGAACCAGTCTTGATTTGACCGGCGCGAGTCGCTACCGCTAAATCAGCAATTGTAGTATCTTCAGTTTCACCGGAACGGTGGCTGATTACCGATCGATAGCTGTTGCGCTTCCCTAAGTCGATCGTATCCAAAGTCTCAGTCAAAGAACCAATTTGATTCAGCTTAATCAAAATCGAATTGCTAGCCTTCAAATCAATCCCTTTTTGCAAGCGCGTGCGATTGGTAACAAACAAATCGTCACCCACTAACTGAACCTTGCTACCCATTTTCTCAGTTAGCGCCACCCAACTATCCCAATCGTCTTCGTGCAAACCATCTTCAATGGAAACGATCGGATATTGTCCAACCAAACCATCCAAATAATCGATTAATTCTGCTGGAGAATGAGCCACACCATCATAAGTGTATTTCCCATCTTTGTAAAATTCGCTAGCAGCAACATCCAAAGCCAAAGCAACTTGCTCGCCCGGTTTGTAACCTGCTTTTTCAATTGCCATCATTAACAAATCCAAAGCTTCCTGATTGGAACCCAAATTAGGAGCAAAACCGCCTTCATCGCCAACACCAGTCAGCAAATTTTTGTCTTTTAAGACTTTAGCGAGACTAGCAAATACTTCTGCACCCCAGCGCAAAGCTTCCTTAAAAGAAGGGGCTCCCACAGGTACAATCATAAACTCTTGAATGTCTACGTTGTTGTCCGCGTGGGAACCACCGTTGATGACGTTCATCAAAGGCACGGGTAAAACGTTAGCTAAAGCGCCACCCAAGTAGCGATACAGGGGTATTTGTAAAGTATCGGCGGCAGCCTTTGCTGTGGCTAGGGAGACTCCGAGAATGGCGTTGGCGCCGAGGTGGGATTTGTTGGGGGAACCATCCAAGTCAATCATGGTTCGATCGATTAACGGTTGGTCGATCGCATCCAAACCAGCCAAAGCGGGAGCAATTTTGTGTTCGACGTTAGCAACGGCTTTCAAAACTCCCTTACCACCGTAGCGGCTTTTGTCATCGTCGCGGAGTTCGTGGGCTTCAAACGAGCCTGTAGAGGCGCCGCTGGGGACTTGGGCGAGTCCGACAACACCATTGGCTAGATAAACTTCAGCTTCGATGGTAGGGCGGCCGCGGGAGTCGAGGATTTCTCTGGCTTTGATAGATTCGATCGCAGTGTCTTGCATATTAACGATTCCTGACTTTGCTCGAGGTTTGATGACATTTGGCAGTCTGTCGGTTCTCCCACACTGACTGCTGACGGGTAATAGAGTACGCGATCCCGACAATTATTGACACAGAGTTCAAAATATTTGCGGATTTGGGCGACATCCAAGTGTCAATAAGCTGTGCTTGTTGAATATTTGTGGTAAATTTTGACAGTCATTTGATTTGTTTAACCGCAGATTCACGCACATTTGTTAATTGGAACATTTATTAAAATCAGACTGTCTAGAAAGTTTCATGTCAATCAGGGAAAACTTAGATGTTAGAAACAAATCTCGGAACAGTTAAAGCCTTAGCTAACAACTCCGATCGAATTATTCCCGATCCACCAAACATCAAATTGCTCACCGGGCCTTTGCCAAATCCCAGCGATCCCAACTTTTTCGACCTTACTCCCAATAACGATGTAGTTCAATTAGCCAACGGAATTCTCCGCAACACTCCCGGAGGTTTGCGGGCCTTAGCAGGCGACGATTTTGTCCGAGGTTCAGGTGCTGCAGAACTGATGAACGGGAATGGCGGCACAGATACTTTAATCGGAGGTTGCGGCAATGATACTATTCGTGGCGGTCAAGATTTTGACATACTGTACGGAGAATGTGGCAACGATATTCTCAGCGGCAATCAAGGTAATGATGTCGCCTATGGAGGCACGGGAAATGACTTTGTTAGAGGTGGTCAAGGCAATGATGCTTTAGTAGGAGACAGTGGCAACGATACTCTAATCGGTGACGCTGGAATTGACAGACTCTGGGGAGGAGAAGGCGCGGATTTATTTGTCCTCCGCAGAGAAGCGGGAGCAACTTCTGCGGAATTTGGTTCGGATCAACCGCGTCCTGCTGGAACTTTTCCTGCTAAGGTAGAGCAAGTGCCAGCCGATTTTATTCTCGACTACAATCCAGCACAAGGAGATACCATCGGATTGGCAGGAGGATTGACGCGAAATGATATTGTTTTGACCGAAAAGTTTTTAACAATTGGTGATGCCAGAGATTACGACAGTAGCGGGCCTATTCCTCCGGGATCGATAATAACTCTTGAGTTTAGATATCTGGATACTAAGGCGACGGTGATTCGGGAAGCTAGTACCGGCAATATTTTGGGTTTGGTGAAAGATGTGTCGCCTTCTCAACTTCAGTTTACATCTGTAGTGGATGGGGCGATCGCCCTCGGATAGGATTTGTGCAAAAAATCCGGTTTCTTTGGTTTTGATGCGTAGGCCAGAAACCGGGTTTTTGTCAGAATGTTCGCTACAGTCGTAGAAACCCGAAAAAACCCGGTTTCTTAGATTACGCACGGGTGGCCAGAAACCGGGTTTTTGCGAGAATACTTTCTTAGACGTTGGTGTTGGGGAAATTTGATATGATAGTTTGGGCGATCGCACTATTCTACATTCCGTAAATTATCAGCGATGAACATTCAGTTAGTTGACTCCTTAATTCAAGTCATTGAGAGGCTGAGTTACTTCACAATTATCCGGGTTTGTCGGGTTTCGATTTAGAGAATGCTTGGCCTTATTACGATCGCCACCGCGAAGAAATCGATCGCATTATTGTTGATCGTCAAACGGAATAGTAAAATAGTAGATAGCTAAAAAAGGGATTTTAGATATGGAACTGAATCAGTATTTTGATTTCTTAGCAGCGGATGATATTCGCATTAAAGGACATCGCATCGGGATTGAGACGGTGCTGTATGAGTATTTGTATCGGGAACGCACCGCCGAAGAAATCCAGCAACTCTATCCATCTCTAACTTTAGCAGAAGTTTACACAACTATTTTGTATTATTTGCTGAACAAAGACTCAGTAAGTCAATATATACAAGATTGGTTAGAGTGGTCGCATCAGCAGCGAAAAATGCAAGCAGCAAATCCCCATCCTGCTGCGGAAAGATTGCGAAAATTGAAGGCAGAACGAGCAAGGCAAACTGCGAACCAGGGTGCTTGAGAAATGGCGCTTAAATATTTGATGGATGAGAATATTACGCCAATTTATGCGACACAGCTTCGCCGGAAACGCCCGGATTTAGTAGTTTGGTCAGTGGGCGACATTGGTACACCTCCGAAAAGTACGGATCCGGATATTTTGATTTGGTGTGAGGATAATAGTTTTATTTTAGTGACGAACAACCGCAAGTCAATGCCTGTCCATCTGGCAGATAATATGGCTGAAGGCAGACATATTCCAGGGATTTTCGTTGTGAACTCAGATTTAAGTATTGGGCAAAATATTGAGGAATTAATTTTGATTGCTGATGGTTCATTCGATGATGAATACCAGGATCAGATCGTCCATCTCCCATTAACATAAACAGGACTAATGCACGGGTGGCAAGAAACCGGGTTTTTACGAAAATATTCGTCAAAGTCGTAGAAACCCGAAAAAACCCGGTTTCTTAGATAACGCGCGGGTGGCCAGAAACCGGGTTTTTGCGAGAATATTTGGTCACAGCCCTAGACATGGAAAAAAACCCGGTTTCTTTTGGTTCATTCGATGATGAATACCACGATCAGATCGTCCATCTCCCATTAACATAAGCAGGACTGACGCGCGGGTGCCCAGAAACCCATAAAACCTCGGTTTCTTAGATGACGCGCCGGAGGCGATAAACCGGGTTTTTGCGAGAATTATTGGTCACAGCCAAAGACATGGGAAAAAACGCGGTTTCTACGGGTTGTGATGCGATCGCCCTGTTGGACACGGCAACGATCCTTGGTGTCAACGATCGGGTACAACCAACAGTCCAGTAGTCCGGCAGGGGTTTCAACCCCTGCCGATGGAGCGAAAGTCGTCTTTAGACGACTGAACAACTCATGAGTCGTCTTCAGACGACTTTCGCTATGAGACAGGGAATAAATTCCCTGGCGGACTTTCGGGTAGGCGAGAAAACTCGGTGGATGACAGCTTAAGCAGTCCGGCAGGGGTTGAAACCCCCGCCGATGGAGCTAAAGTCGTCTAAAGACGACTGAACAACTCATGAGTCGTCTTCAGACGACTTTCGCTATTAGACAGGGAATTAATTCCCTGGCGGACTGTCGGGTAGGCAAGAAAACTCGGTGGATGAAAGCTTAAGTTGATACACCTTGGGCACTGTTGTATTCTGATTCCTAATCCCCGCCCACCCAGCAAAAAATCCTGTCACAATCAAATGAAGACTACCATCGACAAACGATATGACGCTCCAAGAGTTGTTGCAGTTAATCGACAAAGCCGCAGAAGAGGGATCCACAGAATTGGATTTGGCGGGGTTGGAGTTGGAGGAATTGCCGCCGGAGATTGGCAAGTGCACGCAGCTTGAGACTTTGGTGTTGGGGAAGTTCGATGAGAAGAAAGGAAAATCGATTGGGAATAAGTTAACTGAGTTTCCTGATGTTGTTCTTCAATTAACTAACTTAAAAAGACTTTTGATTGCTGACAATCAGATTACCGTCATCCCAGATGCGATCGGGCAATTGTCGAATCTTAGAGAACTTAACCTAAGTGACAATCACATTAGTGTCATCCCAGATGCGATCGGGCAATTGTCGAATCTGA
Source organism: Microcoleus sp. Aus8_D2 (assembly GCF_036702665.1). NCBI lineage: Bacteria > Bacillati > Cyanobacteriota > Cyanophyceae > Oscillatoriales > Microcoleaceae > Microcoleus > Microcoleus sp. Aus8_D2. The sequence goes on along the minus strand of NZ_JAUBUN010000001.1, from coordinate 6,962 downwards.
CACGGCTTGACCTCAATAGCAATCAGATTACCGTCATCCCAGAAGATCTCGGGCAACTGTCGAATCTGTCAGAGCTTTCCCTCAGTAGCAATCAGATTACCTGCATCCCAGAGGATCTCGCCCAACTGTCGAATCTGACATGGCTTGACCTCAGTAGCAATCAGATTACCTGCATCCCAGAGGATCTCGCCCAACTGTCGAATCTGACACTGCTTCACCTCGGTGGTAATCAGATTACGGTAATCCCAGAGGTGATCGCCCAACTGTCGAATCTGTTACTGCTTCACCTCGGTGGTAATCAGATTACGGTAATTCCAGAGGTGATCGCCCAACTGTCGAATCTCACATCGCTTCTCCTCCGTGACAATCAGATTACGGTAATCCCAGAGGATCTCGCCCAACTGTCCAATCTGACACAGCTTTTCCTTGATAGCAATCAGATTACGGTAATCCCAGAGGATCTCGGGCAACTGTCGAATCTGACAGAGCTTTCCCTCGGTGACAATCAGATTACCGTCATCCCAGAGGATCTCGCCCAATTGTCCAATCTGACATGGCTTAACCTCGGTGACAATCAGATTACCTCCATCCCAGACGTGATCGGGCAAATCTCAAATCTGACAGTGATTTTACTCCATAACAATCAGATTACCTCCATCCCAGAGGCGATTCGTGGCATGGAAGAGCTGGGACAACTTCACTTTCCGGGAAATCCACTCCCGATTCCTCCGTCCATCCTCCAAGGCAGACAATTCTACGAAGCAGGCGATTTGCGTACCATCCTCGACTTCTACTTCCAAACCCGCAACCCCGACGACACCGAAGAACTCTACGAAGCCAAACTGCTCATCGTCGGCGAAGGCGAAGCCGGAAAAACCACCCTCGCGAAAAAACTCCTCAACCCCGACTACGAACTCCGAAAACGAGAACCCTCCACCGAAGGCATCGACGTGCTGCGCTGGGAATTCCCACACAACGGCAAAAGCTTCCGCGTCCACATCTGGGACTTCGGCGGACAGGAAATCTACCACGCCACCCACCAATTCTTCCTTACCGAACGTTCCTTCTACATCCTCCTCGTCGATAACCGCCGCGAAAACCCCAACCTCTGCTACTGGCTGAACGTCATCGAACTTCTCAGCAACGCCAGTCCCGTCCTCCTCGTCCACAACGAAAAACACGACATTCGCTGCGAAATCAACGTCTCCCAACTGCGCGGCGACTTTGCCAACTTAAAAGAATCACTCAACACCAACCTCGCCGACAATCGCGGACTCGATGAACTGCAACGCTACCTGGTAAACAACATCACCCAACTCAAGCACGTCGGCATTGGCATCCCCAAGCGCTGGGCTAGTGTCCGCCATGTCCTGGAAAACTACGCCCACAAACGTACAAACTACATCGAAGTCTCTGAGTTCTACGACATCTGCGCCCAGCAAGGTTTCGACAAGTCCGACAAACCCGCCATGCTGAGTCTGAGCAAGTACCTGCACGACCTCGGCATTATCCTCCACTTCCAAAAGAATTCTGACAACAAAAAATCTATCCTCCTCAACTGGGTCATCCTGCGTCCCGAATGGGCAACTAACGCCGTCTACAAAGTCACCGACAACGAACAAGTCATCGCCAACTGCGGATACTTCACCGACGAAAACCTCAGCGAAATCTGGAGTGAGGAGGAATACGACAACCTCCACGACGAGCTACTCCAGCTAATGAAAAACTTCAAACTCTGCGCTACGAAATCCCGTCCGGGACACTACATCGCCCCACAACGCCTCCCCGTCGAAAAGCCAGACTACCCCTGGGACGACACCGATAACCTGATAGTGCGCTATGAGTATACGTTTATGCCCAAAGGCATCATCACCAGCCTGATTGTGCAGATGCACGACTTGATTGAGGATATTGTCTGGCGCGAGGGCGTTGTCCTCACTGACGGCTGCGCCAAAGCTGAAGTCATCGAGAACTACCACAAAAAGGAAATCTGCATCCGCGTATCTGGAACCTAGAAAAAACCCTATTAGATAAAATCCGCGACGAACTCTTGAGGAGGATTCATCGCAGTTACGATAACCGCCTAAAATACCAAGAATTCATCCCCTGCAATTGTTTAAAATGCACGGGAAGTCACCCCATGCCTATCCGTTCAATGTTCTTCAGCAGTTCTACCGCGATCGACAATATGATATCCAGTGCCAAAAAAGTTATAAAATGGTCAATGTGCGGGGATTAATTGAGGATTTCCCAGACTATTCCCAAGATAAATTTTCTGGAATCGATCGACCCGATCCTGTTGATTATGCTAGAGATCGTCCCAAATCTCAAAAAACTATTTACAACTTAAACTTAAACATGAACCCCCAAAATACTGAAGATTCTGCCGAAACCAACAACTTTCAAAATGCTTTTCAAGGTGCTAACTTCTCCGGCAATATCGGCGGTTCGTCGAACAGCGCTCAAGTTAGTGGCAATCAATCCGTGCAAAATAATAATGCCAATACGGCGGAACTTCTAAAATTAATCTCATCGATGCGTCAAACCGCCGCCCAATTTCCCGAATACGAACGCGAAGAAGTGTTGATGGAAATTAGCAACGTGGAAGCACAACTAAACAAACCCGCAGACCAGCGGAATCTGAAACTGATTGGTAAAAAATTGGGTGTTATTTTGGCGATCGCCGGGAGTATTGCTAGTCCGATCGCAAATATGACTGATTTTACCAATAATGTGACTGATTTAGCCGAAAAAGCCGGTGTTGAAAGCCTGATGCCATCGGGAAAGTAAATTATTTAAGATTTTAGCGCTCTTGTATTGTAGATGACACGCGGGTGGCCAGAAACCGGGTTTTTACGAGAATTGTTGGTGACAGCGCCGAAACTGAAAAAAACCCGGTTTCTTAGATGGTCGCGAGGGGCAGAAACCGGGTTTTTGCGAGAATTATTGGTGACAGCGCAGCAACTCAAAAAAACCTGGTTTCTTAGATTACGGGTGGTCAGAAACTGGGTTTTTATGGACTCGTATCGAGAGGCTTTTTAAGTTTCAGCTTAACATTGGTTCCTTTTTTAAGGACAACTTCACCACCAGGACTAGACAAGACATAAGCCGCTGCTGCTGCACCCCCAGCTAAAGTACCATGCTTGAATTTCGCTTTATTACCGAGGAAATGACCGCCCGCTGCTCCAGCTAAAATAATGCCAGCATTCTGAACAAACTTGCCTTTGGTTTTTGTTTCTACCTGAGTATTCACTAAAGTAACATCAATGGGATCGGCTGAGCCATCTGCGAATTGAATGTCATCAAAAACTAGATGCAAACTCGCTTTTTTGCCTTTAGCTGCTTTGACGACATCTTCCAGATGTCCCTGAATCACGGCATCTTTAAGAGTTTTATTGCCTCCTTTGACTCGCAGAGTAAAACGATCGTTGTTGCGGTTTTTACCCGTGGACAAATCTTGTTGGAGAATGGTATCAAAAGTGGTTCCAGCAGGGACGGCCTGCTGATTTGTCAGCTTACTGGACTTAGGGCTGCTTTGGTTAGCGGGAGCAGAAGTTTTGCCGATCGGCTCGCTTGACTTCTGACAAGCAACAGTGTTACTGAGTAATACAGCACTCAGTAGTAAGGGTATTAATTTTTTCATCGTTGGTGTCTTCGATTCAATAGGCTATCAGAATCAGATTAGGCTAAAATTAGCCGCTAACATAAAAGAAGAAATATTTTAATACATTTTTGGGCGATCGCCAACCATACATGACTACTTATTTTTGACTAATAAATGCTTCTATCGTATATATAGCCTTTCTCAGAAAGATGAGGTACTTGACGGGCATAGGCCAAACCGGGCATAGGCCAAACCGGGCATAGGGCATTGGCCAAACCGGGCATTGGGCATAGGACTATCCTCACTTTTGTAAGAACCCCTATAGAACCCATTTGGCATCTTTGAGTTTTTGGGTTGGATGACGAGAAATACCGAGATCGACCCGGTTTCTGAGATTTACGCAGAATAGATCTCAAATGGGTTCTATACAGCAGAGGATTTATACTGCGTAACTACCCCGGCAGGGGGTAAGTTCCGTTTAATATTGCCAGAAATCCGCCACATCATATCCCATTTCACCGAGCATTTGCCGCAGCAAAGGCAAACTCAAACCAATCACATTGGTATGACAGCCTTCGATTTTTTCCACAAAAAAGCCGCCTTTACCTTCGAGCGCAAAACAGCCAGCACAGGCGAGAGGTTCTCCCGTAGCGACATAAGCAGCTATTTGACGCGAGGTAACTTCCGCAAAATAAACTTTTGTAACTTGACAGCGAATGAGCGATCGCTCCATTGCCTCATCAAAGTTATCGAATCTAGTATCAATTAAAGCATGACCCGTATAAAGTTCGCCAACTTTACCGCGCATTTTCTGCCAGCGCGAGATTGCTTCTTGGGCATCCTTGGGTTTGCCGTGAATTTCACCATCAATGACCAAAATTGAATCGCATCCCAACACCAAACACGATTTAGGATTGGGGATTTGCGGGTGAGAATTAGCCCGCAAAGAACTAGCTACAGCGTCAGCTTTTCCCTCTGCTAAAACCTGCACTAATTTAGTAGCATCCCTCATTTTTATTTGCCCTTCATCAAAGTCGCTGGGGCAAATTACGGCTTGAATGCCAGCACTTTTTAGCAGGCTGCTGCGCGCTGGGGAAGCTGATGCCAATACAAAAGTTGGTGTTTTCATAGCATTTTTTATTAATTGGGAATGGGGCATTGGGCATGGGGCATGGGGCATTGGGCATTGGGAATGAGGAATTGGTAATTGGTGATTGGTAATATCAAATCTGTTTCTTTCTCATATCTTATATTCCACATCGGCGGGTGAGAGTTTTTGCAAGCTGAAAATTTAATTCAGCGGGGTTAATCTTGTGAATTTTCTATTACCGATGCCCGATGCCCGATGCCCGATGCCCAATTCCCGATGCCCAATTCCCGATGCCCGATTCCCGATTCCCAATTCCCCAATTAGTCCTTAATAAACAGAGAAAGATTTGACGACTTTCTCAAAAGCTTCTTTGACTTTCGGCCAACGTTCTTCGGTAGTGGAAACGTTCAGGGTAAATAGTTTGCCGCGGCTGACAGCTACGCTGGCTAAGTTGTGCCGTTGTTGGTTTGGGAGTTTGACGGCGTATTCTAAAATGTAATAGTTTTTCGATCGCGATTCGCGAGATCCTGCATTGACTAATTCAGCTTCGCGGCCCGAATCAGCCGGAGCGATTGCACTTTTGCTAAGCTTGTATCCCACATCCGTCGGCGTGCCCAAATCTGCGAGAGTTTTGTTCCCCACAACTGGACTGATGACCACGCTGACATTCTCGGTTTGCTGAATTAAATCGCGGAACACCACATCGGGCCCGTCAGAAACTGCGATCGGCAGCCAGCCGTTAGGATAAAGAAATTGATAGCCGTCGCCAGTATCAACGTAGCTTTTGAGTCCGGTAGCTGTAGAGACACAACCGGTCAAGCTGAGAGAGAAAACCACCAGAAGTATTGCTGCAATTCGTTTGAGCATTATTTTACAAGTACGGTAACACTAAAATATTTAATTTAAATTGTCTCATCAAACCTTGCAAAAATAGTTAAGCTATGGATCGCCAATTGTGTATTGCTGGCAAGCCATAGCCGTACAGTTTAATTTTCAACAAAGTTATTACAGGTGAGTTAGCCAGCTAATCAGTCCGTGCTTGGTAGAAACTTCTAAAGCCAAGAGAGAAACAAAACCAATCATGGCAAGGCGGCCGTTCAAGCGTTCTGCGTAGGGTGTAAAGCCTGTGCGGGCTTCATCGTCAATGTATACTTTGGGCTCGATCGCAAAATTGTTCATTTTACCGTCGTTGTCGAGTAGTAAGCCTCTGTCAGCCATGTCAGTGTCCTAAGTTGTTTTTGGTGTAATGTAAACTAATGTAACAGACTTATGAAGAGATGTAAAGGATTATGAGTTTTTTTTTTCAAAGCCGCGACTCAGATACCAGTTTTCCCCACAAATCCAACGGGCTGACAAGCTCGAAACCCTTATAGAATAAGTAATTCCCAACCTAAAATCTCAAATTTCAAATTTCAAATGGTATGACTGTAGGCAGTAGACTCACGCTCCCGGAGGGGGGAGGATATAGTTGACAGGTGCAAAAATCGATGGTGTGGCAAATCCCAGTCTGGGTTTGACGAAAATAGTGGAAGAATGGAGGAAAAATTTATGCGGGCCAGTCTGGAAATGCGGTGGTTTTATAGCGGTACGCTGCCAAAGCCGATCGGGCAATGGTTTGGAAGCGAGAGTCTGGGCGGGTATCTGTCGCCGCCGGAAGAACGAGAAGATTTATATTTGCTGATACCTAGTTGCGACTACTTGGGAGTAAAACTGCGCGGGAAAAATTTACAGGTAAAGTGGCGGCAGGCAGAATTGGGGGTCATGCAGTTCGGCAACCGCTGGGAAGGTAAAGCCGAGAAATGGCTGAAGTGGATATGTGCCGACACGATGGCGCCGCTACCGGCGGATATGATGGCTACTGGAAAGTGGGTGAAGGTGAAAAAAAAGCGCGCCCAGCGTCTTTACCAAGTTTCTGCCCCGGGCGTGCTCATGTCTGTACCTGTCGAAGCACCGATTCCCCAAGGCTGCATTGTAGAAATTACTCAGTTAAATGTTAACGGTAATGCGTCGTGGACTTTAGGATTTGAAGCGTTTGGGAGCGAAAGTTTTTTGGCCGAAAGTCTGCAAACAGTAGCTAATTGGACTAGCAAGAGTTATCAGGCGCAAAAGTTGAAAGCGGATGATTCTTCTGGTTATCCGATTTGGCTGGCTGGTAAGTAAGTCCTGCCGTCATTGGTCATTGGTCATTGGTCATAGGGCATAGGGCATAGGGCATAGGGCATAGGGCATAGGGCATAGGGCATAGGGCATAGGGCATAGGGCATAGGG